>NZ_JBPOGL010000018.1:0-77955 GCF_051251875.1 Polaribacter sp. | reverse complement strand
TTTACCTAAAAAACCTTCTATAAAAATACCCAATATGTTACCGAGTATTGCGATTGATTAGCTCGAACTCACGTTAAGTTTAATAAAGCCTGAGCAACTAAAATTTCTGGATTGTTTTCTGAATTTGACTTTGCAACATCTAAAAATTCTTGTGCTTTTGTAAGTTTTGCCTTTAAAACAGCTTCGTCTTTTAAACCAAAACTAGTGATAGTTTCTACCGTTGCAGCGTAATAAGCTGGCATCCATTTTGTTGGTGCTGCTTTAGAAATTCTTTCAAATAATTGAGAGGCTTCTGTCATGTTTCCTTTTTCCCAGAAATCAAATGCTTTTTGCATTCCTTTTTGATATTTTGTTTGCGCAGAAATCCCTGTCGCAATGAAAATTGCGATGATTAAAATTGATTTTTTCATGTTATAAAGTTTTAGGTAGTTTGTTTATATTTTAATTTCGATGGTTTTGCTTTCTGTTAACTGAAATTTGGCATCGTCGTATTTTGGAGGACCCATAAAACCTCTTGCGTTGTTAGAGCAACCATAATCTTCTTTGGGTATTCCTAAGAAATTGGTATCCATTTTTTTATTGTCATTTTCATCATGTACAAATGAAATGGCATATTCTCCTTTTGATAAATTTTTAAAAGTAATTTCAGATTTTTTATTATTAATTTTTGCAATATCACCTTTAAATTGTTTGTGTAAGAAGTTTTCTTTTTTGTTATAAACACCAACTAATAAAGTTCCTTTATTAGAATTTAAACCAGAAATGTTTATGGTTAAATCTGCGGTTTCTTGTTGTGCATTTGTGGTTGAAATTCCACTAAAAATGATGGCGAATATTAAAAGTAATTTTTTCATGATTTTTTTTGTTTTTATTGATACTTCAAATATCAGATGTTTTTAGGAGTTTTACACAAGAATAATACCGAATTGTAGTTTTTTAATTCTGAGTTGTTGTTTTTAGTTTGTACTAGTTGTCTTTAAATTGGTTTAGCCTGATTGAAGTGGCATCCTTTTTATAATTCTAATAAATAAGCGTCATTGCGAGGAACGAAGCAATCTGTTATTTATTATGAGATTGCCACAGTTTACAAAAAAGTAAACTTCGCAATGACAACTATAAAAAGATATAACGGAAAGCAGGAAATAGCTTCTGAAAATATTACAAATTATCTAACTGATTTGTTTTTTTGTTATTACTAATTGTCCTGAAAAAGCCAATAAAAAAGAACCTGTCTGCAGTTGGGGTAATGGCTTGTCTTTCAAAATTTCCGTTCATATTTGGCGTGTCTTTATAATTGTAACCAAATACATTTTGGGTTCCTAACGCATTGTTTACAGAGAAATATAAAATCTTTTGTTGATCTATTAAATACGCCCAATTGACACTTACTGAATTGTAATTTTTAGTTTGATTGTTTAAAAAACCAGGTTGGTTTGGGTTTGTATAGTTTCTTCCGGAAGCAAAACGATAACTAAAACCAATTTGACTTTGCCAATCTTCTATCCAATGTTTGGTAACCACAGAAAGGTTGTGTTTTGAAGCAAAATTAGGTGTTGCAGCGGTTGTGTAATTTTTATAATCTCTTTCGGTATCTAAAAATGAATAAGAAACCCAGTAATCTGTGTTTTTAATTTTACCGTTTTGTCTCCAAAAAATATCGAAACCTTTGGCATAACCTTTTCCGTTGTTGTTAAAATTACTTGTGTAGATAGGATACGCATTATTGTATTTTACCAAGTCTTTGTAATCTTTTAAATATGCTTCTATTCTAAAAATCTGACCTTGTTGTATGCTCTGGTAATTGGCAATTAAATGCGATGTGTTTTCGGCTTTAAAAGTTTGACTAAATTTTAAATATTCGTTTTTAGGATTCTGATAAAATTGTCCGTATGCCAAAGAAAATTGGGCGTTTTTATTCACTTTATACGCAAGAGAAGCTCTTGGAGAAAGTGTGAATTCTTTTAATAATTCTGAGTTTTCTACACGAACACCAACTTTTGCAGCTAGGTTTTTAGAGAAGAAAATATCAGTTTCTACAAAGGATGCAAAAATGTTGTTTTGAAAGCCATAATTAAATTTTTGATTGCTTTCTGTTGTATAATCTTCATTAAAATTTGTGGCAAAATATTCTGATCCAAAACTGATTTTAAATCGACTAGAAAATGACTTTTTTAACTTTACTTTAAAGTGCATTGAGTTTTCATTATCGGTAACAATATCATTTATAATATTCATGTTAGCATGATCGTTGGTAAAACTAAATCCACTTTCTATGCGCCAATTATTATCTAGTTTATTTTTGTAAGATGTGTTAAAATACAAGTTTCGGTTTTTTAATCCGAAACGCAATCCATCTTCAAAATTAATATCTTCTTGTAGTACATCAAAATCTGTATAACTAAAAGCTCCGTACATTTTTAAAAGCGATTCGTCTTTAAATTTATGTCTAAAAACCATTTCTCCGCTTAAAGATTGTACTGGTTTTTTGTAGGTGTTTCTATCCGGAAAAGCTTCTTGATAAGGCGCTAAATTGATATAAGAAGTATTGATGCTAAAAGAATTGTTATCCCAAATTTGCGTATTTCCAAGGCCTAAACCAAGGGTCATAAAAGACAAATCTGTTTTTTCTTCTACCGGTTCATCTATGGTATTTAATTGTAAAACACTCGATAAAGCTTGTCCGTATTCTGCAGAATAACCACCGGTTGAAAAAGAAATTCCTTTAAATAAAAATGGTGAAAATCTACCACGTGTAGGTGTGTTTTGTGTGGATGGCGTGTACGGCGTAAAAACACGAATTCCGTCTACAAAAATTTGTGTTTCTTCTGCTTCGCCACCACGCACAAATAATCGTCCGTCTTCATCTACGGTTGAGGTTCCTGGTAACGTTTGTAATGCGCCCATAACATCTCCTAAAGCACTTGCGGTGGTAACAATATCTAAAGGTTTAAGAACCGTAACTTTTGCTTTTTCTCCGGCTTCAAAAGTTCCGGCATTTATAACCACGGCGTCTAAAGAATTTACATCATCTCGTAATTTTATTTTTAAATTTTTCAAAGATGAAACATGGGCAGTTTTTATATATGTTTCAAAAGAGATGAAAGAAATTACTAAAGTTTGGGTTTCGTTTTCTGATGTTGAAAAAGAGAATTCACCTTTTTCGTTGGTTGAGGTTCCGTCGTAGGTGCCTTCTAAATAGACATTTGCTCCGTTAATAGGATTGTTTTTTGAGTCGGTCACTTTTCCTGAAATGGTATTTTGGGCAGTTAAAGATAATTGTAGGCTGATTAAAAATAAAAATAGAATTTGTTTCATCTTGGTTGTTTTGATGATGCAAATTTGTAGTAATTATAATTCTTATTATAAAAACAAATACTGAGTTGTAATTTTTAAATGATGAATTGTAAGTTTTTATTTTGCTGCTTTTTGAAGATAGTAGAATACAAATCCGCTTGCAAAATAAACAATAACATCTACAAAATCTTTGGTATATCTTGCTAAATATTTTGGAAAAATATATTCAAATAAAAGGCTATACACAAAGCATAAGTATAAAATGATTGGTAAACCTAAGGTGTAGTTTTTGTTGTTTTTAGACCATTTTAAAATTTGTAAACAGCTATATAAAACAATAGGAATAATTAAAAAATCATTCACATAAAAACGAACAATTCTTGGCAAAGAAACAGAGAAGTATTGCAAAAAATAGATGGAAGTTCCGGTAAATAGGGAGAAAACAAAGAAATAAAAAAGTAGTTTTTTCATATTTAACCAGCAGCAACCATTGCAATAAACCAAGCCAAACCAGCACCAATTATGCTAACAATTGCAATTGCAGAATACAAAACCCAACCAATAATTTTATAAAAAATATTAGGATGTTTTTTTAGCTTTTCTGCTAAATTTGGATTTTCTCTTTTATGGATAACCTTGTCAATTTCTTCTTGTTTTACCGCAATTGTTTTTATGGCTATTTTCTTCTGATGAGAAATTAAGGTGTTACAATGTTCGCAATATTCTTTATCGGTATTAAAAATGCCACATTTTGGACATTTGATATTTCTGGTGATGGCCATTTATTCTTTAAAACTGAATTTATTTTTATGCTTATAAGGTCTAATAATTAAACGCGTTTCTCTATCAAAACGAATGTAATTATATACCCAATTTAAAAAAACGATGGCTTTATTTCTAAACCCTATTAAAGAGTATAAGTGAACAAACATCCACACAAACCATGCAAAAACTCCTTGAAATTTCCATTTTGGTAAATCTACAACGGCTTTATTTCGTCCGATGGTTGCCATGGCACCTTTGTCATTATAAACAAATGCTTTTAACTCTTTGTGGTCTAATTTTGCTAACATATTTTTTGCAACCAATTTACCTTGTTGAATTGCCGGTTGCGCCATCATTGGATGTCCATAAGGCGTTTTCTCAGTAGTCATACAAGCAACGTCGCCAATTGCATATATATTAGTATGTTCTAAAACTTGGTTAAATTCATCAACTTTTATTCTTGCAGCTCTTTCTATAACACATTCTGTGTTTAAACCATCAATCATTTGACCTTTTACGCCAGCGGCCCAAATAACCGTTTCTGCTTTAAAATGATCCTCTCCATTCGTAGTTACTGTTTTACCATCATAATTTAAAACGCGTAGGTTTTTCCAAACATTTACGCCAAGCTTAATAAGGAAATCTTCTGCTTTTTCAGAGGCTTTTTCGCTCATTCCTTTTAAAATACAGTCAGAGCTTTGTATGAGATTAATTTGCATTTGTCGAATGTCTAAATCTGGATAATCTTTTGGTAGAATTCCTTTTTTCATTTCTGCCAAAGCACCAGCTAATTCTACACCTGTTGGTCCGCCACCTACAATTACAAAATTCATTAAAGCATTTCTTTCTTCAATATTTGATGTTAATAAAGCTTCTTCAAAATTCTCTAAAATTAAACTTCTAATGTTTAAAGATTGAGGAACTGACTTCATTTCCATAGTGTATTTTTGGATGTTCGTATTTCCAAAAAAGTTGGTTGTAGAGCCAGTTGCAATAATTAATTGATCATACTCTAAATTTCCAATAGAAGTATCAATGGTATTTTTATCTGGATTAATTTTTTGAACATCTGCCAATCTAAAATAGAAATTATCAACATCATTAAAGCGTTTTCTTAAAGGAAAAGCAATAGAATCTGGTTCTAAACCTCCTGTGGCAACTTGATATAACAAAGGTTGAAATGTGTGATAATTATGTTTGTCAATTAAAACAACTTGTAGTTCTTGTTCTTCTAATCCTTTTGCAGCTGCTAAACCCGCAAAACCGCCACCAATAATTACAACTCTTGGAAAACTAGTTTGAGGAATGTTCATTTTCTTATGATGATTAGAAAGTTGGATTGTTAAATTTTTAGAAATACAAATTTACTGAAAATGGATTTATTGTAGAAGATTATGACACATATTTCACAGATTTGATATGAATGAGTTTTGGTTTTGAATATTTTGTAGTTTGTGAAATAATTAAGGTTAAAATTTGCTGCGAATTTTTAAATTTTAGAATAAATATAATGTTTGTCGCGCTGAAAACGTTTCACGAAAGAGGTTTTTCAATATTGATTAAGGAGATTTCTAGGGAATGACAAACTGCATAACAAAACGATCAGATACTAAATTATTGTATCTAAAAAGTTATTTTTTTATGAGTTTTAATTGAACTGTCTTTTAATTTCCTGAAGTGTTTTATCAGAGTTTATAAATTCAGTAATAATATTCAAACGTAATTCCTCTATGTCTAAATCAAAATATTTTGCCCATTTATCATCTTTAAATAAATAAGTTATTTGCTTTATTCTTTTTTGCCCTTCAGAAAAAGTAAATAGAAACTTTGTAGAATCTTTTATTTTTGGTTGAATTTTTACTGACTTACTTTTATAATTAACCTCAATATAAAATATTTTTTCTGTAGAATTGATGGGGTAAAATTCTGTCCATTTTGCAAACCCAATGATTGTTTGTTGGTTTTTATACTCTTCAGAAGCAATAATTTTCCATCTACAATTGGCAACTCTGCCCCAATGATTCGATTTTCTATAGACGCCTTCATCCGTATAGAAATACATGCTTTCAGATTTACTTTTGTAGTTGGTGTTTTCTGGAAATTCAAAATCAACTATTTGTGTAAATTCACAAAAGGTGTGTTTAAAGAAGTTGGTTTGGTTGTAGGTTTTCAAGTAAAATAATTTTTTACAAAAGTAATTAAAAACGTCATTGAGAATGTAATGAAGTAGGTTGAATTATCATAAAGAGATTGCTTTGTTCCTCGTGATGACAAAAAAACGCAATCAAATAAATGATTGCGTTTTAGTTATTTATAGAAAATTAAATTTCTTGAAAAAGATCCCTCTTTGCATCGGGATAAGCGATTCACGCAATAACGCTAAAAAGCGTTATTGGTTCTCTGCTTACTTTACTTCCTCGAAATCTACATCTTCAACATTGTCTCCTTCAGCATTTGGTTCTGGTTGACCTTGCTGTGCTCCTGCATCTGCGCCAGCAGCTCCTTGTTCAGCAGCATACATTTCTTCAGAGGCAACTTTCCAAGCTTCATTAATCTTTTCCATTGCAGCATCTATTTGTGCAATATCTTTAGATTCATGAGCAGCTTTTAATTCAACTAAAGCAGCTTCAATAGGACCTTTTTTATCATCAGATAATTTGTCTCCAAATTCTTTTAATTGTTTTTCCGTTTGGAAAATCATAGAATCAGCTCCGTTAATTTTTTCTGCAGTTTCTTTAGCAGCTTTATCAGCATCAGCATTTGCTTCTGCTTCTTCTCTCATTTTTTTGATTTCATCTTCAGATAAACCAGAAGAAGCTTCAATTCTAATTTCGTGAGATTTGTTTGTTCCTTTGTCTAAAGCAGAAACTTTAATAATACCATTGGCATCAATATCAAAAGTTACTTCTACTTGAGGAATTCCTCTTTGTGCTGGAGGTAAACCATCTAAATGGAAACGACCAATTGTATTGTTGTCTGCAGCCATTGCTCTTTCACCTTGTAAAACGTGAATTTCAACAGATGGTTGGTTGTCTACAGCTGTAGAGAATACTTGCGATTTTTTAGTAGGAATGGTTGTGTTTGCATCAATTAATTTTGTGAAAACATTTCCCATTGTTTCAATTCCTAAAGATAAAGGTGTAACGTCTAATAACAATACATCTTTTACATCTCCAGATAAAACTCCACCTTGAATTGCAGCTCCTAAAGCAACAACTTCATCAGGATTTACACCTTTACTTGGTGCTTTTTTAAAGAATTTTTCAACAGCTTCTTGTACAGCAGGTATTCTTGTAGAACCACCAACTAAAACAACCTCATCGATATCAGCAATTGTTAAATCAGCATTTTTTAATGCAGTTGCACATGGCTCTATTGTTCTTTTTACTAAATCGTCAATTAATTGCTCAAATTTAGCTTTAGATAAACTTCTTACCAAGTGTTTTGGTCCGCTAGCAGTAGCAGTAACATAAGGCAAGTTAATTTCTGTTTGTGCAGAAGAAGATAATTCAATTTTTGCTTTTTCAGCAGCTTCTTTTAAACGTTGTAAAGCCATTGGATCTTTTCTTAAGTCCAATTTTTCATCAGCAATAAACTCTTCTGCTAACCAGTTAATGATTTTTTCATCAACATCATCACCACCTAAATGCGTATCACCATCTGTTGCTAATACTTCAAAAACGCCATCTCCTAATTCTAAGATAGAAACATCATGTGTACCACCACCAAAATCAAAAACAACAATTTTTTTATCGTCGTTAGATTTGTCTAAACCATACGCTAATGCAGCAGCAGTTGGCTCATTTATAATTCTTTTTACAGCTAAACCTGCAATTTCTCCAGCTTCTTTAGTTGCCTGTCTTTGTGCATCATTAAAATAAGCTGGTACAGTAATAACTGCTTCAGTAACCTCAGTTCCTAAATAATCTTCAGCCGTTTTTTTCATTTTTTGCAACACCATTGCAGAAATTTCTTGAGGCGTATATAAACGACCATCAATATCTACTCTTGGCGTATCATTATCTCCTTTTACAACTTTATAAGGAACTCTTCCTGCTTCTTTAGAAGATTCAGAAAATTTATTCCCCATAAAACGTTTAATAGAGTACACTGTTTTTGTAGGGTTTGTTACAGCTTGTCTTTTTGCTGGGTCACCAATTTTACGTTCTCCTCCTTCAACAAAGGCAACAATAGATGGTGTTGTTCTTTTTCCTTCAGAGTTAGGGATTACAACTGGCTCATTACCTTCCATTACAGAAACACAAGAGTTGGTAGTACCTAAATCAATTCCAATTATTTTACTCATAATATTTATTTTAATAAATTTTAATTCAATTTTACATTTTCTATTAGTCAAATGGTATGCCAACCCCTTTTAAACTAGAAAATGTCAGATTTTTAAAAAAAAAATTAATTTTGATGTGACATTATGACATAAATTGTATCTAATGTATTGAGTAGGAAGAATATTTGAAATGCCTTTTTATTTTCTTATATTTGGATAGTTCTATGAAATGTAATAATAACCTTAATAAAATAAAAAAAAATCATGAGTAAATTTGACGAAAAAGTAGCTTTGTACAAGAAATTTATGGAAGATAGAAATCTAAGTGTGAACGCAGAATTATTAACTGCGGTAACTAAAGGGTTAGGTCCATCTATTTACAAGGTTGATGCAGAAACTGTTTCTGGTTCTGACGCGAAAGAATTAGGTACGGTAAAAAATAATTTCTTAATTAAAAAATTAGGATTGGCAGATTCTGATGCATTAGATGCAGGAATTAACGAAGTTATGGAAGAGATTGGAAAGTCTGAAAGAAAAAAATACAGAGCAGTAGTTTACTATATGCTAATGAAGAAATTTAATAAAGAGTCTGTTTACGGATTTTAATATAATTTTTTTATTAATTTATAAAAATCCAACTCATTTGAGTTGGATTTTTTACATTTACCGCAGTAATTTTAATTCTTTTTATGAATGTCGCAATTTATTAGTGTTTTTGATATGCTCAAGATTGGTGTTGGCCCATCTAGTTCACACACTTTAGGACCTTGGAGAGCTGCCATAGCTTGGGTGCAAAAATTAAAAGAAACAAATCTTTTAGATGCTTTAGATAAAGTTGAAGTAAATTTATATGGTTCTTTATCTTTAACAGGAAAAGGACATGCCACAGATGTAGCTATTTTGTTAGGTTTAAGCGAAGCAGATCCTGAATACATTCCTATAGAAGATATTGCAATTATAGTGGATAGAATAAATACGCAAGAAGAAATTTACTTTAAAGGTGGTAAAAAAGTTTCGTTTGCTAAAAATTCAATTAAATTTAATAGAGAATTTTTACCTTTTCATGCCAATGGAATGACATTTAAAGGTTTCTCTAACGGTAAAGAGATTTCAATAGAAACTTATTTTTCAATTGGTGGAGGTTTTATTGTGCAAGAAGATAACCATTTAGAAGATGAAATTGAAATTAATAAAAAGAATTTTCCGTATCCTATAAATAGGGCCATTCAACTAGAAGAATATTGCGAAAAAGAAGATTTACAAATTTCTGAAATTGTTCTTTTAAATGAATTGGAATTAAATTCAGCAGAACATATAGACAAAGAATTGCGCAGAATTTGGGATACAATGTTAGAATGTATGTACATTGGTTGTCATACAGAAGGGAAACTTCCCGGAGGATTAAACGTAAAAAGGCGCGCTTTTAATACGCATGAAAAATTAATAAAAGATACCAGTTATACAAGTCCGGAAGAATGGATTACCGCCATAAGAAGTACAGAAGTAAAATTTAGAGAAATATTAAAATGGGTAAGTTGTTTTGCTCTTTCTGTAAATGAAGTAAATGCTGCGTTAGGTAGGGTTGTAACGGCACCAACAAATGGTAGTGCGGGTGTTATACCTGCTGTTTTAATGTATTATTTAGTCATAGAAAATCATAAAGCAGATTTTAATCAAATTAAAAAATTCTTGTTAGTTGCCGGAGAAATTGGTAGTATTTTTAAGAAAAATGCCACAATTTCTGCCGCTATGGGAGGTTGTCAGGCAGAAATTGGCGTTTCTTCTGCAATGGCAGCAGCAGCCTTAACGGAATTATTAGGAGGTTCAGCAGCGCAATGTTTGTCTGCTGCAGAAATTGCAATGGAACATCATTTGGGTTTAACCTGTGATCCTATTGGCGGTTTGGTACAAGTTCCTTGTATAGAACGAAACTCTATGGGAGCTATAAAAGCAATTCATGCCGCAGAAATTGCGTTAGAAACAAACCCGAAAGAATCTTTGGTGCATTTAGACAATGTAATTGACACCATGTGGGAAACCGCAAAAGATATGAATAAAAATTACAAAGAAACTTCTGAAGGAGGTTTAGCAGTTACAGTTAGAATTGTAGATTGTTAGTTATCAGTTATCAGTTATCAGTTATCAGTTATGAGTAATCAGTTATGAGTAATCAGTTATCAGTTATCAGTTATCAGTTATCAGTAGGCAGTTTCAGTTTGCAGCTTGGACGTCATTGCGAGGGACGAAGCAATCTGTAATTAATTACTCAATTATTAGAAGCCCTTCATTTTAGTTAAATATTAACTCCCTTATAATTGCTTAATTTATTTTTTTTAATAAAAACTTCCCTTTTAATTCAGTTGTTTTTTAATTAATAGTTTTCACTAGTAGTCAACATTCAACAGTGAGTACCTGAATACTTATTCAATTTTTATCTTTTCTCCTAAAAACTTTGGTTGTACATCAAGTATAATATCAACAAAAACTTTTACTCTGGCTAAATACTCTCTAAGTTGCACTTTTACACCATATTTTCCTGGAATGGATTTAGCATTAAAACCTATAGCGATCATATCAAAATGTTCTGCTAAATAAATGGCTCTTTCATTATGAAACTCTTGAGAGATTATTGTTATTGAATTTTGACCAAAAATTTCTTTTACTCGAACAACAGAATCTAAAGTTCTAAAGCCTGCATAATCTAAAAATATTTTATTTTCAGGAATTCCTGCTTTTATAAGGTCGTTTTTAAAATCTGTTGGTTCATCATAATTTTTAGAACTATTGTCTCCACTAATAACTATAAATTCAATTTTATTAGATTTAAATAATTTAATAGCAGCGTTTAACCTGTATTTATAATAAAGATTTATTTGTCCATTTCTTAAAAATTTTGAAGTTCCTAAAAGCAAACCAACTTTGTTTTTCGGTATGTTTTTAGTTTCAAAAAAAGTTTTACTTGATGCATTTTTCTGAACTATTTTATTTGATATAATAATACTGAAAATACAAATGGTAAGAAAAAATAAAGATATTTTTAGAAGTTTTAAAAAAGTTTTCTTTTTCATTTATCTAGTAAAAACCAAATCATTTCCAGAAGATAATTCTTCAGAAAAACGATATTTATCAATATTAAAACCTTTTAAATCTTCAATAGTTTTAACGTTGTTGTCAATAATATAACGGACCATTAATCCGCGTGCTATTTTAGCGTAAGTCATAATAATTTTATACTCTCCGTTTTTAAAATCTTTAAAAATTGGCGTAATCATAGGCACTTTTAAAACCTTTTTAGGAATTACTTTAAAATATTCAGTGCTTGCTAAGTTTATCAATAATTCATCATCTTCTAATTCTTCGTTGAGTGCTTTTGCAACGGTGTCATCCCAGAATTTATACAAATTTTCTTTTCTGCCAACTTTTAGCTTTGTTCCCATTTCTAAACGGTAGGGCTGAATTAAATCTAAAGGTTTTAACACACCATATAATCCAGATAAAATTCTTAAGTTATTTTGAAGAATTGGTAGTTTTTCAGCATCTAAAGTAGTTACGTCAATTCCTTGAAATACAGCTCCTGTAAACGCATAAATAGCTTGTTTTGCATTGTCGGTTGTAAAAGGAGTTTTCCAAGATTGATTGCGCTCATAATTCAATGCAGCTAAATCATCAGAAATTTTCATCAATTCAGATAATTTTTTCTTTGAAAGCGTTTTAAGTTTCTTATGTAACTTTTCTGATTGTTCTAAAAAACGTGGCTGTGTGTGTAAGCTTGTTGGTACTTTATTTTCGAAATCTAAAGATTTTGCCGGAGATATTATGATTTTCATTTTTGGTAAAATTGAAACGTTTAATTGTTTGAATTGTAAAAATAAGCATGATTTTAAAAACCCTGAAACAAACATATCTATTTATATTGATATTCCTATTTAGAAAATTGATGTAATATTGAAATTAAATTTTTTTCTATAAGTTAATCAAACTATTTCATTTAATTTAGGTCAAAAGAATAGAAACTAACAAAAACTAATTGAGTAAAGACGCAGAACTTGTAAAAAAGTTAAAGGATGCTACATTAAAAGATACAGCTTTTAGTGAGCTGCTAGATGTTTATCAAGAACGTTTGTATTGGCATATTAGAAAAATAGTTACAACACATGAAAATGCCGATGATGTTTTGCAAAATACCTTTATTAGAATCTATAGAAGTATTCAGAAATTTGAAGAAAAAAGTAGTTTACATACTTGGATGTATAGAATTGCGTACAATGAATCTATTCGTTTTTTAGAGAAAAATAAAAAGAAAAAGTATGATAATATTGATGAGGTTTCTGAATCTAATTTAGAAGTTTTATTTGAAGATGCCTTTTTTGATGGTGATGAAATTCAGAAAAAACTAAACAAAATTATTAATTCTTTTAAAGAAAAGCAACAACGTGTTTTTAAAATGAAATATTTTGATGATTTAAGTTTTAGACAGATGTCAGAAATTTTAGAAATTTCGGAAAGTACCTTAAAATCTAGCTATTATTCCGCAGTAAAAATTATTGAAGAAAAAATATTTTTATAAATCCTAATAATGTAAATAAAATTGGGTTAACAAGTATATTATGAAAAAATCAACAGAAAATAACAACAACAATACTTTTCTAAAAGAAGATGTAACAGGTGATATTTCTAAACATCATAAAGCATATTTAGGAACAACGCTTCCCAAAGGGTATTTTAAAAAATCTAAAACTTCAATTTTAAACAAGATAAAAGAAGAAAGTACGGTTGAAGCGCCCAAAGAAATTAAAAAACAAATCGTTTTTTGGATGAAACCATCATTTAAATATGTGGCTGCAGCTTCTTTGGTGTTTATTTTGAGTTTGACACTGTGGTTGCAAAATGCAGATCATAAAAACGAAGAAAACAATAGTTTAGAGCTTTTGTCTTATTCAGATGCTATTTTAATAAACTCTTTGTTTGTAGAAGATGCTGATTTAGAACTTTTTGCAGATGCCACTTTAATGAATGAAATTGTGATAAAAGCAGAGCTTTCTGAACAAAAAATGGATGATTTATTTTTAAATTCATTATTTGTAGAAGATTCTTTAATAGATAATTATACAGAAGATGAGTTGCTGGAAACCATTGTTTTATAATATTTTCAAACTAATTTATAAAACATAGTTCTAAATAAGTAAGAACAATAATTAACTAAAAAGATACAATTATGAGAACTTCAATTTCAAAAAGAAACATTCTAAAGCCGAGTGTTTTATTTTTATCAATGAGTATGTTTATTTTATCGGCTTTATTGTTTATTTCGTGTTCAGAATCTGATACTTCAGAAACTTTGGCAAGTGATGAATCTTTAATAGGACAAATAGAAAGTGCTACAACTGTAGAGGTTGATGAAAGTAGTTTGCCAGCAGCGGCAACAAACGTTTTTAACGGAGAGCTATCTGATAGTTTTGTAGAAAGTGTACAACTTGCTTCAGGAATTGGGTATAAAGTATCAATATATTCTGATAATGAAGAATGGGCCAATGCAACCTCAGATGTTTTTTTTACTTTACAAGGAAGATTTTTAAAAGATCTAAGAGAAAAAACATTAAAAAGAAGACATAGATGTTTCAATTTTAATTTTCCCATTACTTTTTTCATGCCAGATAATACCACTATCACTTTAAATGAAAGAACCGATTGGATGCTTATTAGAGAATGGTATCAAGAGCACCCGAATGCAAATGCGCGTCCAAAAATAGTATTCCCTGTAGACATCACTTTAGAAGATGGTACTGTAGAAACCTTATTAGATAGAAGTGAATTGGTAGATTTAAAAGAGGCGTGTAAAGAAGGTAGAGACAAAAGAAAATGTTTTAGATTGGTGTTGCCAATAAGTTTTACAATGCCAGACGCTACTGAAATTATGGTAATAGAAAGAGTTGATTTTAAATTGATTAGAGATTGGTATATTGCAAATCCTGATATTCAAGAAAGAGGCCGTTTAAATTATCCTGTAGACATTATTTATAGAAATACTACCACTGCAACTATCAATAATTTTGCAGAAATGATAGCCGCTAAACAGGCTTGTAGATAGTAAATTTGTACTTTATATATTTACGAGCAAAAAAAATAAATTAAAATGAAATTAAAAACCATCATATATACAATTGGCTTTATAAGTTTGATGTTCTTTAATGCAGCAATTTTTGCTCAAGAATCTAATTATAGTGTAATTGCCAAGGAACTTTCTAAAGAACAGCAAGAGTTGTTGCGGAAAGAAAGAGAGATTTTGAAAGAAAATAGGACTGTTTTTAAAGAAACACTTACAAAAGAACAATTAAATATTTTACAAGACAAGTCTCTTTCTAAACAAGAAATTAGAAATCGTTTGTTTATTACTTTTTCAAAAGCGCAAAAAGATTTGGTAAGAAATCAACAAATGCACATAAGAAAAGCAAGAGAAAACTTTAGAAAAACACTATCTCTTGAGCAACGTAAGATGTTAAAAGAGCGTATAGATAAAATTAGAGAAGGTAAAGAAAGAGGCGAATTTAGAGATGGGTTAAGACAAAACCATATGAAAAATAGAATGAGAAGAATAAGAGAAAATTAGTTTTAAAAAAGTTGATAAGACTTTTTTCTAGAAATGAAAACAACTATAAAATTTTTAGGTTGCTATTGTTAACAATAGCAACCTTTTTTTTTGCTGATGTACAGATTTTCTCAATTTTTTGGTTCTCTTTTTTTTAAATAAAGGCTTTTTTTTTAGAGTATTCAGCAAACATTTTTCTGTTTTATTGCATTATTACTGTGGTACTTAAAAGATAGTTTATAATTGTTTTATGAATATTTTTTTTAGAGTAAACATTATAAACATTAAATTTGTGAAAATACTATAAAACAGAATTTGATTTTAAGTGCCTAATTAAATGTAGTAAGAACAAATATATTTTTGTTTTTTTGTGTAAAATTCAGTCTTAAATTACACGCCTATAAGTGGTACTATACGTCATATTTTAAAAAAAAATTAAACATGAAAAAGATAATTTTTAGATCACTGCTTTTTATATTTTATTCAACTATTTGTTTTTCACAAACCAGTTATAGCGATTATTCTTATAATGATAAGAAAGGTGTTTTAATTGATGATTTTAATGATAATCGTAATAAATGGCCTACTTGGGATAATTCTAACGAAAGAATTAGTATTGAAAATGGTGCATTTTATTATGAATCAAAAAATGGGCAGCCAAAGTTGAACTGTATTGCTGTTCCATTGAATAACTCAAAAAATTGGGAAATTGAATTAAAATTAAAATATATAGCAGGAGAAGATAATAATGCAAACGGTCTTACTTGGGGATCAGATAAAGATAAAGACGATAGATTGCGTTTTAATTTTTCTGGAAGTGGTTTTTACAGAGTTGATAAATCTTATAATAAGCAATGGAGTGATTTTGTTGGGTGGACAAAATCTAGTTTAGTGAATAAAACAGATTATAATTTACTAACGGTTAGAAAAATTGGTAATAAATTTTATCTTTTCTTGAATAAAACGTTCATCACTTCCTTCAATTATCTTTCTTACGGAAATAAGATAGGAATTCATTGTAACAGTAACACCACAATTAAAGCAGATTATTTAAAAGTTTCATATTTAGAAAAACAAAAGATTATTATTGATAATAGTCCGCCACAAATTACAATAACATCGCCAGATGTCTCTAGAGGTTTTAAAATTGTTGAAAACAACAAGCGAGTAACTGTAAAAGGAAAAGCAATAGATGAAAGCGGCATCTTTGAAGTTTTAATAAATGGGCAAGACGCCAGTTTAGATTCTGAAGGAAATTTTTCTAAAACCGTTTTACTTGCAGTTGGTGCTAATTCATTTACAGTTAAGGCTACAGATATAAAACAAAACTCATCAACAGAAAAATTTATTATAGAAAGGCAGTCAACCATAAAAGAAGAAGTTGTAATTAATAATCAGAATAAAAAGTCTAATACTTTACAAATAGGAAAATATTATGGTTTAATTATTGGTAATAATAACTATGATGACCCAGCAATAATTTCATTAGATCAACCAATAAATGATGCTGCAAAATTATTTAACGTGCTTACAAGAGAATATACTTTTGAACCTCAGAATGTAACTTTTCTAAAAAATGCTACCTATGTGCAAATGATTGAAGCTTTTGATGATTTAAGTAATAAAATAACAGAAAATGATAATCTGATTGTTTTTTATGCCGGACATGGTTGGTGGGATGATGCGAAAGAATTAGGTTATTGGTTGCCTTCAAATGCAAAAAAAAGGAGTACCGCATATTGGATAAGAAACAGTACAATTAGTGATTATATGAGTAGTATAAAATCTAAACATACCTTATTAATTGCAGACGCTTGTTTTAGTGGAAGTATTTTTAAAACACGAGCTGCTTTTACAGATTCTGGGCAAGCAATAAACTCGCTTTATGATTTGCCAAGTAAAACAGCAATGACAAGTGGAAATTTGAAAGAAGTACCAGACAAAAGTGTGTTTTTAGAATATCTTGTAAAAAGGTTAGATCAGAATGCTGATAAATATTTAACAGCAGATCAACTATTTGTAAGTTTTAGAATTGCAGTGATGAATAACAGTAATACAGAGCCGCAATTTGGTACCATACAAAACGCAGGTGATGAGGGTGGTGAGTTTATTTTTATAAGAAAATAATAAGTATTTACTAGTTTTTTTTGAAAAGGAACAACGTGCAATAGTAACGGAGTTCAGTTTTCTTTTAAAGCATTCTAAACTTTTATCCTGTAGTTTTTTATCGAATAGAGGCTAGCTTCTTTTATCTGTAAATTTGAATTTATTTTTATAAACAATTGATTTAAACTAGTTTAGTTTGTTTTATAGTGTTTTTCTGCTAATTTAGCATGCATAAGTAAAAACTGTTTTAGTAATAAAACAGTGAATGTTGTAAAAAAGGAGAAAATGAATAAAAGGGAAAGTTCAATTGAAATTACAAAAGAAGAATTTAAAAAAATTGGTTACCAACTTATTGATTCCATATCAGAATTTATCGACGGAATTTCAGAAAAACCAGTAACTACAGGTAAATCTCCGAAGGAATTGCAAAACTTATTGGGAAATTTACCTTTGCCAGAAAATGGAGTTTCTCCAGAAAAATTACTTTCAGAAACCTCAACGTTATTGTTTAACAATTCGTTATTAAACGGTCATCCAAAGTTTTTTGGGTTTATCACTTCATCTGCAGCACCAATTGGCGCGTTGGCAGATTTGTTGGCTGCTTCGGTAAACCCAAATGTTGGCGGACAAATATTAAGTCCGATTGCAACAGAAATAGAAAAGCAAACAATTAAGTGGTTAGCAGAATTTATTGGGGTATCTCCAACATACGGAGGTGTTTTAGTAAGTGGAGGAAATATGGCAAATTTTACGGCATTTTTAGCTGCCAGAACTGCAAAAGCTCCTAAAAATTTAAAAGAAGTTGGACTTTCAAATACCCAAAAAGAATTAATAACATATTGTTCTAAAGCTACACATACTTGGATTGATAAGGCTGCTATTTTATTTGGTCATGGCTCTAAATCTGTTCGTTGGATACCTACCGATGAATCTAATAAAATGGATATTAATAGTTTAGAAACAGTTATAAAAGATGATTTAAAACAAGGACATCAACCTTTTATGGTTATTGGTACAGCCGGTGATGTAAGTACTGGTGTAGTAGATAATTTAATAGAGATTGCTGCTCTGTGTAAATTGTATGATTTGTGGTTTCATATAGACGGTGCTTATGGAATTCCTGCAGCAGTTATTCCTGAACTGAAAGAATTATTTATTGGCATTAAAGAAGCAGATTCTATTGCGTTAGACCCGCATAAATGGTTGTATAGTGCTTTAGAGGCTGGGTGTACATTGGTCAAAAATCCAAAACATTTAATAGATACGTATAGCTCTCATCCAGAGTATTATAATTTTAGTTTAACAGAAGAGGGTGGGGCTTTAAATTATTTTGAATATGGACTTCAAAATTCTCGTGGCTTTAGAGCTTTAAAGGTTTGGCTTGCATTACAACAAGTTGGAAAAAATGGGTATGTAAAGCTTATTAAAGAAGATATAGCATTGTCTAAATATTTTTATGATTTGGCAAGTGAGCATTCAGAATTAGAAGCTGTTTCTCAAAATTTAAGTATTGCTACGTTTAGATATATTCCTTTACATTTGAAAATAAAGGGTAAAAAAAAGCAAACTTATTTAAATACTTTAAATGAAGAATTGGTAAATGAACTGCAAAAAGGAGGTGCATTGTTTTTGTCAAATGCAATTGTACAAAATAACTATTGTCTAAGAACTTGTATTGTAAATTTTAGAACTACAAAAAAAGATATAAAAGAGAGCATAGCAATTATAGTTAAAGTGGGTAGAAAAACTCATTTAGCTTTGCAAACTATGCCTTATGATTAGGTTTAAATATTGATGTAAAAACCAGCGTAATAATTGTTTTTTAAAATTTTGTACCAACATAATTTGGGAAAGAAAAGGTATTGAAAAGAATTGTTTTTGAAAATAAATTTAGAAGTTGTTTTTATGAAAATTTAAGATTATTTTTATTTTTTACATTGATTAATAAACTAAATTTGTAGGTCTAATCAATACAAAAAAACAAGTGTATTTGTTTTTACATAGAATGATTGAAGTGAAAAAGATGTTTGCTAAAAACGCAATAACTTAGTATGAAAAACAGCAATAAAATACTAAGTGTATTTCTGCTTATTACAATTTATTGTTTTGGCATTTATATTCCTGCCAATACATCACTTTCATTCGGTACAAAAACTTCTGAGCTAGAAGATTCACAAAAGGAGTATTTAACCACAAACTCTACAGTTGCTTTTTCGCATACGCTGCAACTTGAAAATTTATTTTCTGAAATATCAGAATACTCCTATTCAAGTTTTCAGTTGTCTTTTGAAGGTTTTTTGGCTATTTTTTATTCAAATGAATTATTGCTAAATGCAAAATTTAAACAGTATAAAAGTCATTTTAAAACCTTACTGATTAGACATAGAAAGTCTGATCTTATCTTTCCATTTCATAATTTTTGGTAATTCTAGTTTTATTTAAACTACGCTTTTCGTAGTGTAAAATATTATATGAATATGTTGCGAATGAATCGCTTCATACAAAAACTAGTATATCAAATTTTAAAGAAACATACAATGGATTTAGGAACCATCATTATAGGAAGTGTTGGTGTTGCAGCTTGTGCAATGCCTTTTGTAATCACAAATAGAAATAAAAAGAAAAAAGAAAAACAACTGTTAACAATGCTAAAAGATTTGGCAAAAAAACATAACAGCGAAATAACACAGCATGAAATTTTAGGATATTATGCCATTGGTGTCGATGAAAATAAAAAATCAGTTTCATTTTTATTAAGATCGGAAGCAGAAATTACACCACAATTTGTAAACCTTGCTACTATTAAAAAATGCGAAATTTCAAATGTTTATAAAGAAACAGGAAATCATGGTAAACAATTAGATCAGCTTAATTTAAGACTTAGCAATAATGATAAAAGTAAGCCAGATATTGTGTTAGAGTTTTTTAATGCAGAAGTTAGTTATCAGCTTAGTGATGAGTTTGACTCATTAGAAAAATGGAATAGAATGATTAATAATTTGCTAAGGGCTATAAAATAAAAGCACATTTGTTTATTTATTGAAAAAAAATCTCCAAGGTGTTTCTTGGAGATTTTTTTCAATTATATGATAGTTTTGAAACTAAATTTATAAAAATAGGGTGAATTAATCTATTTCTACATCTTTAGAGTTCTCAGAGTAGGTTCTCCATTTTTCTAAGCAATCTGTTATGTCTTTTGGTACTTCAGAATTAAATTGCATAAATTCTCCTGTTGTAGGATGTGTAAATCCTAATGTTTTTGCATGTAAAGCTTGTCTAGGCAACACTTTAAAACAGTTGTGTACAAATTGTTTGTACTTGGTAAATGTTGTTCCTTTTAAAATATCATCTCCTCCATAACGTTCATCATTAAAAAGTGTATGACCAATATGTTTAAAATGTGCTCTAATTTGATGCGTTCTTCCCGTTTCTAATTTACATTGTACCAAAGTTACATACGTTAATCGTTCTAAAACTTTAAAATGAGTAACTGCATGTTTACCAAATTCTCCATCAGGAAAAACAGTCATTTGCAATCTGTTTTTTAAACTTCTGCCAATATGACCTTCAATTCTTCCTTCATTTTCTTCAATATTACCCCAAACCAAAGCGTAATATAATCGCTCTGTAGTTCTATCAAAAAACTGTTTCGATAAGTGAGCCATTGCAAATTCAGATTTAGCAACCACCAATAATCCACTAGTATCTTTATCAATTCTATGAACTAAACCAGGTCTTTCATTAGAATTTGTTGGCAAGTTTTCTATATGATGAATTAAACCATTTACCAAGGTTCCAGAATAATTTCCATGCCCAGGATGCACTACCATTCCGGCAGGTTTGTTTACCACAATAACCACGTCATCTTCATAGATAATATCTAATGGAATATCTTCTGCTACCAAAAGGTTTTCCGCAGGCGGATATGCCAAAACTACGCGCACAACATCTTTTGGTTTTACTTTATGGTTCGATTTTACAACAACATCATTCACCAAAACATTACCCGCTTTGGCCGCTTGTTGCACTTTATTTCTAGTGGCATTTTCAATAAAATTCATCAAAAATTTATCAACACGTAATGGTTCTTGACCATCACTTGCTGTAAATCTATAATGTTCGTATAAATCGTCGTTTTCTAAATCTTGTGGTTGGTTTTCTTGCACCTTTTATTTTTAAATTTGAAGTTTCAGCGTTTTACAGTTTTTTAGTTTCAAAGCTTGAAAAATTTTTAGTTTTGAATACTGAATACTGAATACTGAATACTGAATACTGAATACTGAATACTGAATACTAACTACTGAATACTAATTTTTAATTCCCTTTTCCGTCACCTAAAACCATATCTATAATGGCGTTTTGTGGTAATTGATCTCCGGGTTGTAATATGTTTCCTTTATGGCGTAAACCACGCACAACATCTTCGCCAATATCGCTTACGTATGTAAAATTTGTGCCAATATTAAAGCCAATAGCTTTTAATTCAGAAGAAGCTTGCCTTTTTGTACGTCCGTTTAAATCAGGAATTGTAATATCTCTGTATTTAGACGGATTTAAAGTTAAATAAATTTTTCTTTTTTCTTTTACAAAAGCACCGGCTTCTGGCGTTTGTTCAATTACAGATTTTTTTGGATATTCTGGATTAAAACTAGCACTGTCCATTACTTTAAAATCTAAATTAAGTTCTTTCAATTTATTTTGAACATCATTTAAAGACAGTTTTTGCAAATCTGGAACTTGTATTTTTTGATTATGATTAGTAGTTACGCCTAGCCAATATTTTAGAATAAAGATAAACACCAATAAACCAATAATTGCAATAGCAACTTGTTTAAAGAAAGTTTTACTTTTTAGAAATTTAAAAACACTCATTATTTTAATTTTTTAGTAGATACAAAGATATAAAAACTAAACGTTGCTGATTCTATTTATATTTTGATAAATTTGTTTTATTATTGGATAAAAAAATGAAAAGAAACATTGCCATTGTTATGGGCGGATATTCATCCGAAGTAAACATTTCTATAACCAGCGGAAACGTGGTTTACAAACATTTAAATAGAACAAGTTATAATGCGTTTAGAGTACTTATTTTAAAAGAAAAATGGGTAGCTTTAGATGATAAAGAAAATGAATATCCTATTGATAAAAATAATTTTTCTTTTGTGCTTAATGGTAGTTCTATTGTTTTTGATTGTGTTTTTAATGCTATACATGGCGCGCCAGGTGAAAACGGAATGTTGTTAGCGTATTTTAATTTAATAGGATTAAAACACACATCTGCGCCTTTTTATCAAATGGCATTAACCTTTAACAAAAGAGATACCCTAAGTGTGGTAAAAGAATACGGCATTAAAACGGCAATTTCTGTCTATTTAAATAAAGGAGATGTGGTAGATGTGGCTAAAATTATTGAAAAAGTAGGCTTGCCTTGTTTTATAAAACCGAACAATGCAGGTTCTAGTTATGGTATTTCTAAAGCGCATACAAAAGAAGAAATTTTGCCCGCAATAGAAAAAGCATGTGAAGAAGATTCAGAGATTTTAATCGAATCTTTTTTAGATGGTACAGAGGTTTCTGTGGGGGTAATTCAATATGATAATGCCATTAAAGTATTGCCAATTACAGAAATTGTGTCAGAAAATGATTTCTTTGATTATGAAGCAAAATACGAAGGAAAATCACAAGAAATTACACCGGCCAGAATTTCTGCGGAAGAACAACAAAAAGTAGAAAAAGTAGCTAAAAAAGTTTACAAAGTTTTAAATATGTCTGGTTTTTCTAGATCTGAATTTATTTTTGTAAACGGAGAACCACATTTCTTAGAAATGAATACAGTGCCAGGTTTAACCGAAGAAAGTATTTTACCGCAGCAAGCCCAAAAAGCAGGCATTTCTTTGGATAAATTATTTGAAAATGCAATTGAAATGGCGTTGACAAAGTAGTAACAAGTAACAAGTATTTAGTATTAAGTATCAAGAATTAAGAATTATTCTTGGTAAGGAACATCAAATAAAAACACATGAAAAGAGCAATTTTTCCAGGATCTTTTGATCCATTAACCTTAGGACACTTTGATGTAATTAGCAGAGGTGTAGCATTGTTTGATGAGCTAATTATTGCAATAGGAATTAATAGCGATAAAAATTACATGTTTACCTTAGAGGAACGGAAAAAATTTATTGAAGATAGTTTTAAAGGCAATTCAAAAGTAAAGGTTGTTACTTATAAAGGATTAACCGTAGATTTTTGTATAAAAAATGATGTAAAATTTATACTTAGAGGATTAAGAAATCCGGCTGATTTTGAGTTTGAAAAAGCAATTGCTCACACCAACCGAGATTTAGCACCTATTGAAACGGTTTTTTTATTAACTGCGGCAAGCACTTCTTATATTTCCTCTTCAATTGTGAGAGATGTTATTAGAAATAATGGAGATTATACAAAGCTAGTTCCTAAAACCGTAAGAGTTAGATGATTAAAAAAGTAGGTTTATTTTTAGTAGTGGTCTTGTTATTTTCTTGTAAAGAAACTATAAAAACATCTAAAGATTTTACCACCTTGTTTGAAAAATCTAACGGAAAAGAAACTCCTGAATATGAAGCTATCATCTCTTTTTACAAAGATTTGTCAGCCACTTATCAGCAAATTAGTTTGTTTGAATTCGGAGAAACAGATTCCGGAAATCCGCTACATTTAGTGGTTTTTAATACCGAAGGAAACTTAACTGTTGATGAAATTAAAAAGTCATCAAAAAACAGAATTTTAATCAATAACGGAATTCACCCAGGAGAATCTGATGGTATAGATGCATCTATGTTGCTTTTAAGAGATATTGTTCAAAATGATTCGCTTCAAGAACATTATAAGAATTCAATTATTTGCGTAATTCCGGTCTACAATATAGGAGGTTCATTACATAGAAATTCACATACCAGAGCAAATCAAAATGGCCCAAAAGAATATGGTTTTAGAGGAAATGCTAGAAATTATGATTTAAACAGAGATTTTATAAAACAAGATACCAAAAATGCCGCTGCTTTTGCTGAAATATTTCACGCTGTAAATCCGGATGTTTTTATTGATAATCACGTAAGTAATGGCGCAGATTATCAATATGCCATTACACATTTATTTACACAACACAATAAATTAGGTGGTAGTTTGGGTACGTTTTTAAGAAATGAAATGCGTCCGCAATTAGAAGAGTCTTTAGAAAATAAAGGCATTATAATTACACCTTATGTAAATGTTTGGGGTACAACTCCAGAAACAGGTTTTTCTCAATTTTTCGATTCGCCAAGATATTCTACAGGGTATACATCGCTCTTTCATACCTTAGGTTTCATGGTAGAAACGCACATGTTAAAACCCTATAAAATTAGAGTTGAGCAAACTTATGAGTTGTTGTTTTCTGCCATTGATTTTACTGAGGAAAATTCTGCGGTTATCAAAAAATTACGATCAAAAGCAGCTGAAGAAATTATAGCAAAAAAAACGTATCCTATTCATTATAAAGTGGATGAAAAAAAATGGAGAGATTTGTATTTTAAAGGATTTGAGAGCTCTTTTATTGATAGTAAAGTTACCAACGGAAAAAGGTTATTTTATGATACAAAGAAACCTTTTGAGAAAGTAGTTCCATATTTTGATGAATTTAAAGTAACCAAAGAAATTACAATCCCCAAAGCCTATATTTTACCACAAGGTTGGTTTACTATTATAGAAAGATTAAAAAAGAATAATATTGCATTTACGCGATTAAAAAAAGACACAACCATTGCCGTTGAAGTACAGCATATTAAAGAATTTGAAAGTAGAAAAACACCTTATGAAGGTCATTATTTACATTTTAATACTACGGTAACCACTACAACAAAAGATATTCAGTTTAAAAAAGGAGATGTATATATTACCACCAAACAAAATGGAATTAGGTATGTATTAGAAACTTTAGAAGCAGAAGCAACAGATTCTTTTTTTAACTGGAATTTTTTTGATACTGTTTTACAACAAAAAGAAGGTTTTTCTGCTTATGTTTTTGAAGATGTTGCCGAAAAGTTTTTAGCAGAAAACCCATCAATAAAAAAAGAATTTGAGTCCAACTTACTGGTAGATAAAGATTTTAGAGAAAATGCCAGCGCGCAATTAAATTGGATTTACAAACGAACACCACATTATGAAAAAGCGCATTTGCGTTTGCCTGTTTATAAAGTTTTCTAAATTTGTATACGTTATGAAGTTTTTTTTATCAACCTTTTTGGTTTTTGTTTTGGTAAGCTGTACAACTAAGGTAGAGGAATCAAAAAAAGATATAAAAACAATTGCAAAAGAAATTATGAAAAGTGCAAAAAACTGCGCTTTAATTACAGTAGATTCATTACGTATTTCGCATGTAAGAGCAATGGATCCTTTTTTACCAGAAGAAGATTTTACTGTTTGGTTGGGAACAAATCCGAAGAGTGAAAAAGTAAAACAGATTCAAAAAAACAAACAGGTTTCTTTGTTTTATTTTGATAAAAACAATGGAAGTTATGTTACTTTGCAAGGAATTGCTAAGCTTGTGAATGCAGAAAGTGCCAAAAAAAAATATTGGAAAAAAGATTGGGAAAATTTTTATAAAAATAGAACAACAGATTATATTTTAATTAAGTTTACACCCAACATGGCATATATTATTAGTGAAAAACATAAATTACTAGGAGATTCCATTAGTTGGAAAGTGCCTAGCATAAAATTTTAAGTAGTAAAAGAATGATAAAATCCACCGTATTTTTTGTTGTATTAGTAGTAGTATTTAGTTGTAAAACATCAAAAGTGAAAGAAGAAACAAGTGAAAGTTTTTATGTAGGAACCTACACAAAAAAAGATGCCAAAGGTATTTATAAATATGAACTTTCTAAAGAAGGAAACTTACAACAAGTTGGTTTGGTGGCAGAAACCATAAATCCTACTTTTTTGGTAAAATCGAAAGATAAAAAATCATTATTTGCCGTGGGTGAAACCAATGAAAACGGAACAGGATTTGTGAAGTCTTTTAAAATTGAAAAAGAAGGGTTGACATTAATAAGTAATGAAAAATCTGGCGGAGGTGGCCCTTGTTTTGTGGCTATAAATGATGATAATTATATTGTAACCGCAAATTATGGCGGTGGAAGTGTAGGATTGCTAAAAGCAGATAATACTGGTAAATTATCTGAATTATTATTTGTGCAACAGCACGTTGGTAAAGGAACAACTAATAGACAAAAAGCACCTCATGCACATTCGGCATGGTTTCACCCCGTAAAAAAAGAAATTATTTCTATTGATTTAGGTACAAATCAGTTGTGGTTTTCTACCATAGATGCAACTAAAAATGAATTGGTGTTAACCCCTCAAAAAACCTTAAAAATGGCTGATGGAGCTGGCCCAAGACATTTAACTTTTCACCCAAATAATAAATGGATTTATGTGTTAAATGAATTAAATAACACTGTTTCTCTTGTAAAAGAAAAAAACGAATCTTATTATGTAGATTTTTCAATTTCTACCTTGCCAAAAGATTTTGTAGCATATAGCAAAGCAGCAGATATTCATATTTCTAAAGACGGAAAATTTTTGTACGCTTCTAATCGCGGACATGAATCTATTGTTATTTATGAAGTAAACCCAGAAAACGGAACTTTAAAAACAATTGGTTATGAACCCGTTTTAGGGAAAAGTCCTCGTAATTTTTCTTTATCACCAAATGAAAATTTTTTATTGGTTGCCAATCAAGATACAGACAATATTATTTCCTTTAAAAGAAATTCAGCAACAGGCATGTTAACTTTTGTAAGCGAAGTTTCTGCACCAATGCCTGTGTGTATTTTGTTTTAAGATTAAAGTTAAAATCATTCAGATTTTGCAAAAAAAATGTACCAGGTTTTAGGTACATGGCAATGATGTAAGCATCATTTTTTGCAATTCTTTTATGTGTCAAATTGTATTCAATGCAAAAATAATCAGCTGTTTTCTTTAAGATTTCTATGGATAATGGATTTTTTTGTTTGCTGCAAGTGCTTTATACCTACTGTAGTCTTTACTATTTATAAGCCTTAAAAAATTTCTTTAAAATCATTTTATTCGTAACTTGTAACTTTAAAACAAATACAGGTGAGTAAAATACTATCAATAAACGGAAAGGCATACACTGTTAGTGTACAGGATAATATGCCTTTATTATGGGTTCTTAGAGATATTATTGGCTTAACAGGAACAAAATTTGGTTGTGGTGTAAGTGAATGTGGAGCCTGTTCTGTTTTAGTTGATGGAAGACTCCTTAAATCTTGTGGAATTCCTATTTCTTCTGTTTTTGGAAAAGAGGTTTTTACAATAGAAGGCACTTCAGAAAATTTAGAATACTTACGCAAAGCATGGCATGCAGGTAATGTTCCACAATGTGGTTTTTGTCAAGCAGGACAACTAATTGCGGCAACTTCATTATTAGATAAAAATGAAAATCCTACAGACAAAGATATCAACGATTTTATGAGCGGAAACATTTGTAGATGTGGAACCTATACAAGAATTAGAAAAGCAATTCATACGGCTGTTGCACTTAAAAATGAAGCAAAATGAGTAAAATACAGCAAATAAATCGTAGAGATTTTGTAAAATTATTTGGCTTAGCTTCCGGAGGAATTCTCTTAGGATGTACATTGTCTTCAGATAAAAAAGAGTTTATTCCACAAGTGGATGGAACTTTTACACCCAACTTATTTATTCAAATTCAAAAAGACGGAAAGGTTATTTTAATGGCTTCAAGGTCAGAAATGGGACAAGGAATTAAAACCTCTTTGGCTTCCGCAATTGCGGATGAATTAGAAGCCGATTGGAAATATATTACGGTAAAACAAGCAACTGGAGACGCCAAATACGGCAATCAAAATACAGACGGTTCTAGAAGTGTAAGAACTTTATTAGCACCCATGCGAAAAATGGGAGCAACCGCAAAAGCAATGTTACTTGCTGCCGCTGCTGATAAATGGAAGGTTGCTACAACAGATTGTACAGCAGAAAATCATTTTGTTATCAATAAGAAAACAAATGATAAAATTTTCTTTGGAGATTTGGTTGAAGCCGCAGCTAAAGTTGCTCTTCCATTAGAAGAAACAATTACACTTAAAAAGATTGAAGATTTTAAATACATTGGCAAACATTTAAAAAGTGTCGATTTAAAAGATTTTACTCACGGAACAGCTACGTATGGTATTGATGTAAAAATACCAAATATGAAATTTGCTGCAATTGCAAGATGTCCTGTTGCTTTTGGATCTGTAAAGAGTTTTCAAAAATCCGATGCGGAAAAAACACCAGGCGTAGAACAAGTAATAGAACTAAAAAGAATGGTGCCACCAACCGGTCAGTTTTTTGGTGCATTAGGAGGTGTTGCTGTAATTGCTAACAATACTTGGGCTGCTTTTCAAGGAAAATTAAACTTGAATATTGAATGGAATTATGGAGAAAATCATTCTTTTGATACTGAGAAATTCAAAGAAAAACTCACGGAAAGAGTGCATCAAAAAGGAAAATTAGTTCCTGGTAGTTTTGGCAATGTACGTTCAGCTTTTAAAGATGCAACAACTATAGTAGAAGCAACGTATCACGTTCCGTTTTTGGCACATGCTCCCATGGAAGTACCAAATGCCACTGCTTGGTTTCAAGGTAATAAAATTGAAGTTTGGGCGCCGTTACAAGATCCGCAAACAGCAAGAGCAGAAATTGCTCATTTCTTTGATGTTTCAGTAGAAAATGTAACCATAAATGTTACGCTTTTAGGAGGAGGTTTTGGTAGGAAATCAAAATCTGACTTTGTGGTAGAAGCAGTTGCTTTGTCAAAAAAAATAAACGCGCCTGTTCAAGTAGTTTGGACCCGTGAAGATGATATACAAAACAGTTTTTACCATGCCACAAGCGTGCAATATTTAAAAGGTGGGTTGGATAAAAAAGGACAAACTATTGGTTGGTTGCAACGTGTTGCATTGCCATCTATTGTGTCTTCTTTTAAACCTATGTCTGATTATGCTTCTGGTTTAGAATTAAATCAAGGGTTTACTCAAAATCTTTATGATTTAACTAACTTTAGGTTAGAAAATGTAAAAGCAGAGGCTCATGTAAGAATTGGTTGGTTGCGTTCTGTAGTAAATATTCACAGTGGTTTTGGTAATAATTCTTTTGTTGATGAGCTGGCATTTGCGGCTAAAAAAGATCCGGTACAATTTCATTTAGATTTAATAGGAAAAGATAGAATTTTAAAAGGAACATCTAATCATCCTTATAATTCTAAACGAATGAAGGATGTTTTAAAAAACACTGCCAAAATGGCTAATTGGGGTAAAAAGTTATCAAAAAACCATGGACTAGGCGTTGCTATTCATCGTAGTTTTTATAGTTATGTTGCTACAATAGTAGAGGTTTCTGTGTTACAAGGAAAAGTAAAAGTAGAAAATGTTTGGACAACCATAGATTGTGGTTTGGCCTTGAACAAAGACAATATTAAAAATCAGTTAGAAGGCGCCGCAATTTTTGGAATCTCTTTGGCTTTGTATGGAAAAATTTCTGCAAAAGAAGGAGCCGTTGAGCAACATAATTTCTTTGACTATCAAGTGGCCAGAATGAAGGATGCACCAACTATTTCAGTAGATATAATGGATGCTATGGATGAACATCCGACGGGAGTTGGTGAACCTGGAGTTCCGGTAATGGCACCTGCAATTTGCAACGCTATTTTTAATGCTATAGGGAAACGTGTACGTTCTTTACCTTTAATAGATCAAGGTTTGATTTAATATTAAATGAATATGATACAAGCTTTTTCAGAATTAAAAAAATCTAGTTTTTATACTTATTTTATTATTTTAGTTACTGTAATGGCTACGTTTTCAATAGCAATTGAATCTGCTGAAACGGGTAATTTTTATTCCTTTACTATTTTTCAGATAGAAAGAATTCTTTTTGGCGTTTTAACCATAGATTATTTTTTTCATATTCTGGAAGCGCTGCAACTTAAAAGATGTAAAATATATTTGCAATCTTTTGAAGGTTTTGTAGACTTTATAGCAGTGGTTCCTTTTGTTCTTACTTTTTTTGATTTTCAGAACATAGAGGTTGTGAAATATACTTTTGGTATTGCAACTTTTTTAAAAATAGCAAGATTTTCAGATGCATTAACTATTTTTAAAGATGTAATTATAAGTGAAAGAAAATCGATTTTGGCATCTTTATACCTCATGTTTTTATTGACTTTTTTTATTTCCACTATTTTATATTTTGTTGAAAAAGAAGCAAATCCTAAAGGCTTTGGTAGTATTATAGAATCTATGTGGTGGTCTATAGTTACTTTGGCTACGGTTGGTTATGGAGATGTTGTACCTATCACAGTTTTGGGTAAATTAGTGGGAGCTTTGGCATCAATAATTGGTTTAGGAATGTTTGCCTTGCCAGCAGGTATTTTGGCAAATGGTTTTGCACAAGAGTTAAAAAGAGTCAAATACGTTACTAGTTGGAATTTAGTGGCAAAAGTGCCTATTTTTTCAGAATTAGATAAAGGTACTATTTCTGAAATTGCACGACTTTTAATGGTGAAAAGGTTTACAAAAAACGAAGTAATTATAAAAAAAGGTGACGTTGGAGATGCGATGTATTTTTTGTTAGAAGGAGAAGTGGAGGTAGTGTTTCCTGAAAAAGAAGCTAATGTTATATTGAATAAAGGAGATTTTTTTGGTGAAATAGCCTTAATTAAAGATGTAAAAAGAACCGCCACAGTAAAAGCGAAAAAAAGGTGCGAAATGTTTGAGCTTACTTCTTACGATTTTAAAAAATTAGTACAATCAAAACCAGAAATTATAAAAGTTATAGAAAGTGTTTCAAAAGATAGGTTTGATCTGTTGTAATTTATACAGAATTAAGTTTAAGTAAATCTGAAATTGCAGCTAAGTTTTATAACTTTTACTTATAATACTGCCAATTTTTTACTCCTTAGTACTTAAGTTGAGTAGTAAAGATAGAAAAAACTTGAGTATTTGTTTTGTTTAATCTATTGAAAACAAGTGGTGTAAGAAAATATTTCGTTATATTTGGTATTCAACTATTAATATTATACGTTTCCTACTGGTATAATAATTATTCTAAAACTAAACTGTTATGACACTATTAACCAAACCTATTGCAAAGAAATTAATTAAACTATGTTTATTTTCATGTTCCTTAGTCTTGTTTGTCTTTTTCTCTTGTGAAACTGATAAAACAATGACTGACGCTGATAAACTTGCTGAACTTATCAACAATCATCCATATTCAAAAAGGAAGATATTAACTTCTAAAGAGTTGAAAAATATGGCGAAACAAGATAGGCCAGATTTAGTTTTTGAACAGGATTTTTTAAGGACATTAGATCCAAAAACAGGAAAGGTTCCTAGAGAAAGACTTTTTGGAGTGATTGAGAATATTAATACATTAAATAAATCGAGAAGAACGGTAAATTTTAACTGGGAATCTAGAGGGCCGTTGCAGGTTGCTGGAAGAACCAGAGGTGTTTTTTTTGATCCGAATGATGTAAATGATAAAAGAGTTTTTGCTGGCGGTGTAAGTGGAGGTATTTGGAAAAATGAAGATATTACTGATGAAAATGTTTCTTGGATACAAGTAGAGGTAGGTTTACCAAACTTTGCAATTTCAGCAATGGATTATGATCCTGTTGTTACTACAACATTTTATGCAGGAACAGGTGAAGGCTGGAATAATGCAGATGCTACAAGAGGAGCAGGGATTTATAAATCTATAGATGGGGGAAATAGTTGGACTATTTTAGCCAATACTACTGGTTTTCATGAAGTTTATGACCTCGTTGTTAGAAATGAAAGTGGAGCTCAAGGTGTAGTTTATGCCTCGGTTAGAATTTCTGGCAACACAGATTTGCTAAGGTCTACAGATGGTGGAACTACCTGGACCACAACAACAACATCGCCTTATCGTGATTTAGAAATTGGACCTGATAATGTTATATGGGCGGGAGGAGCTAATGGAGATGTTTTTAATTCAACCAATGGCACTACATGGAATCAGGTTTATACTTCCACTGGTAGTAGGGTAGAATTAGCCGTTGCACCTTCTAATGCAAATGTAGTTTACGCTTTAATTGCTTCAGGAAGTCTTATAGGAGAAATTATAAAAAGCACTGATGGAGGAGCTACATGGACAAATACCACGTTACCTGATGATGCAAATGATGCCACAGTTTCAAGTGTAGATTTTACAAGAGGCCAAGCTTGGTATGACTTGATAGCTGTTGTAAACCCTACAAACCCTAATGAGGTTCATGTTGGTGGCGTTAATACCTTTAAGACTACAGATGCAGGTGCAACTTGGCAAAAAACATCTAGTTGGTCTAGTTATTGGGATGATTCCGTTAGCCATGTTCATGCAGATATCCATAACATTTTATATAGACCAAACAATAACTCTATTTTATATGCAACGGACGGTGGAATGTTTTTTGCGCCTGATGCATCTATAATTCCTACAAGTGGTGTAAATGCCTTTACAACAGGAATTTTTGCTAGAAATAAAAATTATAATGTTACACAGTTTTTCTCTGGAGCTATAGATCCAAAGAATACAAATGGTTTTTTAGGAGGTACACAAGATAACGGAACGCCTTATTTTGATTCTCCTGGAATAGATGATACAAGCGATTTTAGTGGTGGAGATGGGGGTTTTGCTTTTATAGATCAAACGGCATTTTTAACAAGTGGTACTGATGGATCTTATTATATAGTTTCAAATACAGGGAATGCCTATAGATTGCATGATTTTAATAATACTATTTATAATATACCAATAGTAAGTAATTCAAGTAATGGAAGTTTTATCAATCCAGCAGATTATGATGATCAAAATAATGTTCTTTATTCATATAATGGAGGTACTAGTATAAGTCAATCTACTCTTAAACCAGACAATACTACCCAGTCAAGTACTACTGTTAACCTTACCATTGCCGACATTAATAATATTGTAACACATATTAGAGTATCTCCTTATAATGCTGGAAATAGAGCTGTTTTTTTTGGTACAATTACTGGGCGACTTATTAAAAGAACAAATGATGGTACCACAACTATAATAAATAACAGTACCATTGGTGGTGCAATTTCTTGTGTAGAGGTTGGTGCTACGGATAATGAACTTCTAGTAACCTATTCTAATTTTGGTGTTACTAGTGTAATTTACACGTCGGATGGTGGTGTTACATGGTTAAATAAAGAAGGAAATTTACCAGATATGCCAGTAAGATGGAGTCTGTTTAATCCTTTGCATATGAACGAAGTGATTTTAGCAACAGATGCAGGTATCTGGAAAACATCAGATATTACTGCTACAACACCAGTTTGGACTTCATTTTCATCAGGTATGGGTGCTGTAAGAGTAGATATGTTACAATATAGAGCAAGTGATAATTTAATTTTAGCAGCTTCGCATGGTAGAGGGATGTTTACCTCTAATTTTACCGATAATAATGTAACATGGACTGGAACAACAAACAATGATTGGAATATTGGCACAAATTGGAGTTCAAATGCTTTGCCAATAAGCTCTCAAGATGTAATTATTCCTTCTGGGCTCACCAACTATCCTACAGCTATAGATCCAGTAACTGTTAATTCTGTAACTATGAACTCTGGTAGTTCGTTAATTGCACAATCTACCTTTACAGGAACCATAACTTATAATAGAAATATACCAACTACCAATTGGCACTTAATTTCTTCTCCTGTTGATGGTCAAGACATAGACGCTTTTGTAACAAACGAAGGTTTGGCTGTAGGTTCTACAAATGTAAATAATAGAGGTTTGGGAAGTTATAATAATACTTTACCAGGTTGGACCTACTATCAAAATGGAGCTGTAGGAACAGGTGATTTTTTAAAGGGAGACGGTAAATCTTTAAAATTAGCAGGTGTAGGAGATATTGCTTTTGTGGGCAATATGCGTACTGAATCAGAAACAGTGGTAACTTTTCTGAATACCACTGGTTTTAATCTTACCGGAAATCCATATATTTCTTATGTTGCAGGTAATAATTCTGCAGATAATACAAACAATGTACTTAAGGTAAATACAGGTGGGCTAACAGAAGAAACCTTGTGGTACTGGAATCAGGCAACAGAATTATATGAAATTGTTAATCAAACAACAGCGGCCAAGTTTATTGCTCCTGCACAAGGGTTTTTTGTAAAAACAAATGGATTAAGTACTTTCAAGTTTAATGAGAATATGCAATCCCATCAAACTACAGATACATTTCAGAAAAGTACTACTGATGGTAGACCAGAGATAGAAGTTACTTTAAGTGATGAAACAAATACAAGAAAAACTGATATTTATTATATTGAAGGAACTACTACAGGTTTTGATAACGGGTATGATAGTTCTATCTTTAGTGGAGCAGCAAATTCTATTATTGTTTACACGCGTACTGTTGCATTGGATGATGAAAAAAACTTAGGAATACAATCATTACCAAATAGTAATTATGAGGATATGATTATTCCAATAGGTATAAAAGCCTCTGTAGGTGCAAAAATTACGTTATCTGCCAAAGGCACTAATTTACCAGCAGGAATTAGTATCTATTTAGAAGATATAAAGAACAATTCATTTCTATTGTTAGATGATACTTCAAAATTTACAACAACGCTAGAAAGTGATTTAAATGGAATAGGGCGTTTTTATTTACATACCAGTAGTAAGACCTTAGATGTTTCTCAGGTATATTTAGACGATGCAGTTATGTATGTATCAAATAACAAGTTGCACATACAAGGAATTAAAGAAGGAAATTCTGAAGTAAAAATATTTGATGTTTCTGGGAAAAATGTATTCATGACATCTATACAAGGGCCAAAAGAGATTGCTCTTTCAAACTTGAGCGCAGGAGTTTACCTTGTTCATTTAAAAACAGAATCTGGTAAATTGGTTAAAAAAGTAATACTAGATTAATTAATAATTTCTATTGAAAGTAAATGGTTAGTTATCTACATTAGATACTTAATACTTTAGGAATAAAAAGAAAGGAAGTTCAGGTTTTTTTATTTGAACTTCTTTTTTTTTTGTTGGTGATATTTCATGTTAGCAAATATTTTATAGCGTTAGAAAAGTTGTTTTTTTAATGTATATATGCTTAAATATCTAAGAAGTAATCTTATGGAAGCAATTAAATTACAGTAAAAAACAAGTGTGTACTAAGTTTAGTTGGCTATAAACTCAATTGAGAAAGATCAATTTTAATACTCTAAAAGAGACTTCAATAATTTGTTTTTAAATTATAAGAAACTCATTGTATAGTAGAAAAAGGAAAAGGTTAGCCAATGGCTAACCTTTTCCTTTTTTTACTTAAGTAAACCTAAAACTTATACTCACCCAATGGTTTAGGGAAATCTTCTGGATTTGCCGCTAAATGATAACGAGGATCATCTATATCTTCTACAATAATATCTGTAAATATTGGACTAGATTTGAATAACAACAATTTACAATCTTCACTTAAATGTTTTAATGTAATTTTCTTATCGGCTGCCTGGTATTTTTCAACCAAATTAAAAATGGCTTCTATGGCAGAGTGGTCAGAAATACGCGCTTCTACAAAATCTATTTCTACAAAATCTGGGTCATTTTTTATATCAAATTTTGCATTAAATTCAGTAATACTTCCAAAAAATAGTGGTCCCCAAATTTCATAAATTTTTGTTCCATCTTCTTTAAAACGTTTTCTTGCTCTAATTTTCTTTGCACTTGTCCAGGCAAATGATAAGGCAGAAATAATGACCCCTACAAATACGGCAATTGCCAAATCGAAGAAAACAGTAACTGCAGAAACAATAATCAATACAAAGGCATCTGACATTGGAATTTTCTTTAAAATTCTAAAACTAGACCAAGCAAATGTTTCAATCACCATCATAAACATAACACCAACCAAGGCAGCAATAGGCACTTGCTCTATATATTTGTCTGCAAACAGAATAAAAGTTAATAAGGTTAACGCCATCATTACGCCAGATAAGCGTCCACGTCCGCCAGCATTAATATTTATTACAGTTTGGCCAATCATACCGCAACCACCAGTACCTCCAAAAGCGCCACTCATAATGTTACCTGCTCCTTGTGCAATACATTCTTTGTTTCCGTTTCCTCTAGATTCTGTTAATTCATCAACTAAATTCATAGTCATTAAAGTTTCTATTAAACCAACGGATGCTGCTAAAAAGGCATAAGGTGCAATAAATTTTAAGGTATCTAGATTAAAAGGTAGATTACTCCATAATTCTAAAACATTTAAATTTTTAGAAATTTCAGCAATTCCGTTTAAACCAGCTCCGCCACCATCTCTAATAAAGTCTCCCACATTAATAGAATTTAATCCTCCAAAAATTGAAATTAAAGAAACAATTAAAATGGCTGTTAAAGCTGCTGGTATTTTTGTTGTTATTTTAGGCAATCCCCAAACAATGAACATGGTTAGTAATACTAAACCAATCATTATATATAAGGTTTTTCCTTGCATGCTAGATTTTAAAACACCGTTATCTTTTATTGAATAAAATCCTTCTTCTGAAATATTAAAAACAACTTTTTTTGTGTTTATATCAAAAACTTGACCTTCTGATATTAAAAACATTTCTTTATTAGTGCTATTGTTTTTCACAGAATTACCTTCTATCGTAAATAATATGGTATCAGAAGTTACATCTTTAACTTGATTATTAGATAGGTTATAAACCAATTCTTTCGATTCGGTTTTACGCATATTTTGTCCGAAGAAATCTTTTTTATTTTCTGTAAACATTCCTAGTTGCGCCATAAAAATAACTATTGCCAATCCGTTTACAAAGCCCATCATTACTGGGTGTGGAATTAAACGTACAAATTTCCCTAATTTAAACAAACCAGCAAATATCTGTATTACTCCCATTAAAACTACGGCGGCTAATAGATAAAAATAGCCCATATTTTCAACGGGGTTGTCAAACAATAGTCCTTTTGCATGTCCTTCTTGAATCATGTGTACAAAAATAACAGCTACAGCACCGGCTGCACCAGAAATTAGTCCAGGTCTTCCGCCAAAAAGTGCTGAAATAATTCCTATAACAAAAGCCCCAAATAGGGCTACTATAGGGCTTATTTGTGCCACAAAAGCAAAAGCAACAACTTCGGGTATCATTGCTAATGAAACCGTAATTCCGGCTAATGTATCATCTTTTGCATTGGGTATTATTTTCTTGATAAACTCAGTCATAATATTTAGTTACTTTTTAAAGTGGGCAAAGGTACTTCGTTTTTTTTAGAAAATTAAGGTAGTTCTTTGTAAGTATTGTAGACTATTTTTATATTTCCGTAGGTGTTTTTTAGCGCTTTTGTCACATCAACTTCATTTTTAAAAGCAACTTTAGTAATGCCTTCTTCTGTTTGTGGAGTTAATTTTTTATCATAATCAGAAGTCATTAAAAACCAGTAAGTTTTTTTTAGTTTCATTCCGTTTTGAAAAAAAATATGGTAGGTAGTAATAAGAGGTTGAATAATAGTTAAGTTAGCAATGCCACATTCTTCTTCAACTTCTCTAATAGCTGCAGTTTCTATGGCTTCTCCTTTTTCAATCCTTCCTTTGGGTAAATCCCAAATACCATTTCTAAAAATGAATAAAATATCTTCATTTGCATTTAAGACCAAACCACCAGCAGCGGCAATTACTTTGAAATTTTTAAGAAAATACACCCAATCTTTTTCTAAATTATCAGAAAATAGAATAATTCCGTTTATTTTTTCATGCTGTAATTTGTAGACTATTTCTTCTATTACAACATCTTTTAATAAATAAACAGGAAAATTATTTATTTTTTTTAATGAAGAAGTGATAATTATTGGGGTATCATTTACAAAAACGTTATACATTTGCGGTATGATTTTGAACAAAGATACTGCAAAAAAAACAGCTGAACTTTTATTACAGGTAAAAGCGATAAAGTTAAACCCAAATGAACCGTTTCAATGGGCTTCTGGCTGGAAATCTCCTATTTATTGTGATAACAGAATAACACTGTCTTATCCACCAGTTCGTGTATTTTTAAAAGAAGAAATTGCCAAAATTGTAGAATTACAATATGGCAAGCCAGATGTAATTGCCGGTGTTGCTACAGGAGCAATTGCAATTGGTATTTTGGTTGCACAAGAATTAGGTGTTCCGTTTGTTTATGTGAGGCCAGAACCAAAAGAACATGGTAGAAAGAACCAAATTGAAGGGCACTTAGAAAGTGGACAAAATGTTGTGGTTATAGAAGATTTAATAAGCACAGGAAATAGCAGCTTAAATGCAGTTGATGCCATTAAAGAAGCTGGAGGTGTTGTAAAAGGAATGGTGGCTATTTTTTCTTATGGATTTGAAATTGCCGAAAATAATTTTAAAAACAAGAATATTAGTTTAACTACTTTAAGTAATTATGAAAGATTGTTAGAGCAAGCTTTAGATAGTAATTATATTTCAGAAAGTGAATTAGTAACACTTAGTGAGTGGAGAAGAAATCCTAGTGAGTGGACCCCATTAAACGCATAAAAATGAATATTGAAGGAACAAAAGTAACCGTACAAAAATCTGCAGAAGCGTTATTTGTATATTTTACAGATTTAAAAAATTTTGAATCTATAATGCCAGAAAATATACAAAAATTTGAAGTGGATGGAGATTCTTTTCTATTTGGCTTACCTGGAATGCCAGAAATTAGATTGGTTTTAAAAGAAAAAACAGCATTTTCTTCTATAATTCTTGGTGCAGCAAGTAGTAAATTGCCATTTACTTTAGCGGCTAATATTACTGAGGTTTCTGAAAATGTAAGTGAAGTAGCACTTCAATTTGATGGAGAATTTAATGCAATGATGTCTATGATGATTAAAAAACCATTGACCAAATTTGTAGATACATTAACAGAAAATATAGCAAAACTTTAAATAAAACCAACTTCTTTTATTCCAAATTCTTTATAACTATCATCTTCTAGTTGAATAATTAGATTACCGTGTTTAGATATTTCGGTGATAATTCCTAAGAATAAATTTCCTTTGATGTCTTTAAACATGGTAGGAACACCTATTTTATATAGAACTTGTAAATATTGAGCTTCTAATTCTTTAAATTTTGAAAAATTAAGCAGATTTATTTTTTCTTTTATTTTTTCAATTAAACTATGCAAAAGTGTGTCTAAAGAATACGTTGTATTTGTTTCTATTTGTAAAGAAGTTGCATTTTTAAGAGAAATAGGAAAATTTTCTTGATTTACATTTAGCCCAATCCCAACAATAGCAGCACTTATTTTACTGCCTTTTATGGTGTTTTCTATCAAGATTCCGCAAATTTTCTTATTAGCTGACAGAATGTCGTTAGGCCATTTTATAGAAAGTTTAGGTAATTTTTCAGCAAAAAGCACCTCGTAAACAGCCAAAGAAATAGCAAAATTTAAATATTTTTTTTTGTCAATTTTTAAATCATCAAACCTTATAAACACGCTAAAGGTAAGGTTTTTGTTGGGTTTTGAGTACCAAGAGCTTTCTTGTTGTCCGCGTCCGTTGGTTTGAGAATTGGTAACAACTGTGGTGTAATTTTCTTGCGTAGAAGTTTGCACTAATTCTTTTAAAAAAGAATTGGTAGAATCAATGGCATTAAGTTTGATTATTTTCAACTGTTAAATAAAGTGTAAACTAGCATAAAATTACATAAAATACTCGCAAAAAAACAATAACTTTGCAGCAAATTTAGAGAAAATTAATGACAAAAAAGCAAGTAAGTACAGACGATTTAATCGCTGTTATCCTTAAAGGAATAGATGAAGTAAAAGGAGAAGACATACAATTATTAGACTTACGAGAAATAGAAAACACAGTATGTGATTATTTTGTTATCTGTTCTGGTAATTCTAACACCCAAGTAAATGCAATTTCTGGTTCTATTCAAAAAACAGTTAGCAAAGAAATAAAAGATAAACCTTGGCATATAGAAGGGCAAACAAATTCTGAATGGATTTTAATGGATTATGTACACGTAGTTGTACATGTTTTTCAAAAGCATGTTCGCGAATTTTATGACTTAGAAAGTCTTTGGGGTGATGCAAAAATTACGGAAATAAAAACAGTGTAAACTTTTTGATTTTTAAAAATAATGAGTGATTCAAAAAAAGATAATAAGTCTAATTCACCAAAAGTAAAGTTCAGTCCTTACTGGATTTATGGTGCAATATTTTTGGTTTTAATAGCTTTTCAATTCTTTAATAGTGGAGATTTGGCAACTAAACAAATCTCAAAAAATGAGTTTAATGAAATATTAAAAGACAATGATATTTCTAAAATTATTGTTGTAAATAATAATAATGCTCATGTTTTTATTAAGAAAGAAGCTTTTTCTAAAGAAAAATATCAAAAAATAAAGAATTCTGCTTTTTATAGAGAAGGGTCTTCTTTATATGAATATAATTTTGGTGATTTACAGAATTTTGAAAATGATTTAGAAAGCCAAAAAGAAAAATATAATTTAGATTTCGATAAAAAAAATGAAGAAAGAACCAGTATGGTTGATACTTTTATTGGGTTTTTACCTTTTATAGTTTTAATTGCAGTATGGTTGTTTTTTATGCGAAGAATGTCTGGCGGAGCTGGAGCAGGAGGCGGTGGCGGACAAATTTTTAGCATCGGAAAATCGAAAGCAAAATTATTTGATAAAGACACCAAAGTAAAAACTACGTTTGAAAACGTTGCAGGTTTAGAAGGAGCTAAAGAAGAAGTACAAGAAATTGTAGACTTCTTAAAAAATCCTGAAAAATATACTTCTTTGGGAGGTAAAATACCTAAAGGTGCTTTGTTAGTTGGTCCTCCAGGAACAGGTAAAACATTATTAGCAAAAGCTGTTGCTGGTGAAGCAGATGTTCCGTTTTTCTCTTTATCTGGTTCAGATTTTGTAGAAATGTTTGTAGGTGTTGGTGCTTCTAGAGTTAGAGATTTATTTAAACAAGCAGCGCAAAAATCTCCTTCTATTATTTTTATAGATGAAATTGATGCAATTGGAAGATCTCGTGGAAAAAATAGTATGACTGGTGGAAATGATGAAAGAGAAAACACCTTAAATCAGTTGCTTACTGAAATGGATGGTTTTGGTACAGATACCAATGTAATTGTACTTGCAGCTACCAATAGAGCAGATGTTTTAGATAGCGCTTTAATGCGTGCAGGACGATTTGATAGACAAATTTATGTAGACTTACCAAACATTAATGAGCGTAAAGAAATCTTTGAAGTTCATATAAAACCTTTAAAATTAGCGAAAGATGTTAATATTGGCTTTTTAGCGCAACAAACTCCTGGTTTTTCTGGTGCAGATATTGCAAATATGTGTAACGAATCGGCATTAATTGCTGCCAGAAAAGGTAAAAAAGCAATTCATCATCAAGATTTTTTAGATGCTGTAGATAGAATTGTGGGTGGTTTAGAAAAGAAGAATAAAGTTATTACACCCAAAGAAAAGAAAACAATTGCTTTTCATGAAGCTGGTCATGCAACCGTAAGTTGGATGTTAGAACATGCAGCGCCATTAGTAAAAGTAACAATTGTTCCTAGAGGACAGTCTTTAGGTGCAGCTTGGTATTTGCCTGCAGAAAGAATGATTGTACAAACAGAACAAATGTTAGATGAAATGTGTGCAACAATGGGAGGTAGAGCCGCAGAAAAAGTGATGTTTAACAAGATTTCTACAGGTGCTTTAAGTGATTTAGAAAAAGTTACAAAGCAAGCTAGAGCAATGGTTACCGTGTATGGTTTAAATGAAGAAGTTGGAAATATAACTTTTTATGACTCTTCAGGAAATGATTCATTTGTAAAACCTTACAGTGAAGAAACAGGACGTAAAATTGATAAGGAAATTTCTAAAATAATTGAAGCTCAGTATGCTAGAGCCATTGAATTATTAGAAAATAATAAAGAAAAATTAACTGTTCTTGCAGAATTATTGCTTGAAAAAGAAGTTATTTTTAAAGACGATTTACTTAAAATATTCGGAAAGAGACCTTTTGATGAATTGGAGGAAACTCCTACAGAGATCATAGAAGAAGTAGGTGAAAAAATTATTACGGAAACTAAAAATACAGAAGAGTAATTAAAAAAAACTTCAATATTAAATGAATTTTTTTAAAAAAATATTTAATAAATCAACTGAGGACAAAGAAATTCAGAAACAAGAAGTTTCTTTGCCCTTAGATGATTTGTTTGTACATAACTTTCTTGAAAAAGGAGGGAAATTTTTATATTGCTTAAAGGAGGATGAAGTATACAACAACTTAATGAAAATACTTTCTGAAAATAATTGGAAAGAAGTTTTTTTATTAGATATAAATCTACAAGCTTTAATTAATAGGAACAATGTAAAAATTACCCAAAACTTTCAATCTAAAGCACCTTTTTTTACAACTTGCGAACATCTTATTGCAGGAGATGGCAGCATTATGTTTTCATCAAATCAATTAAAAAGTATAAAATTGGCGGAGTTTTCAGAAAATTTTATTGTTTTTGCAAAGACTAGTCAATTGGTAAAAGACACTAGCGAAGGCTTAACAGGAATTAAAATTCACAATAAAAAAGATATTCCTACAAATATTACCTCTGTAAAAAATTATACTACACTTAAAAATGATGATATTTTTTCAAATTATGGCTACAGTAATTCAAAAAACTTATATTTGCTTTTGTTAGAAGATTTATAATATGAGCAACCTTTTTAAAAGGATTTTTTCTGGAGTCATTTATATTACCCTATTTTTATCAGCTATTCTTTTTTCTGAAGAATCTTATGTGATTCTTATAGGTCTTTTTGGCTTTATCTGTATTTGGGAATTCTCAAAAATGATACAATTAAAAAGCCCTGCATCCTACATTTTTTTTGGTTTAGCATTGTTTTTAATGCTTAAAAGACCAGAAAGTTACGCTATAACGGGTATATTAATTATCACAATTTTATCTTCTTGTTATTTAATTTTTCAGCTTTTAAGAAAAAAAGAAATAACCTATGCTAATGAGCGGTTTAAATTGGGTTTAATGATTAGATACCTTATTTTTTCGATGTGCTTTTTAGTTTTGTTGCCTTTTTACAAGTCAGAATACAACCCGTTTATTATGATTTGTATTTTATTGCTTATCTGGGTAAATGATAGTTTTGCCTTTTTAGTGGGTAAAAACTTTGGAAAAAGAAAATTATTTGTTTCCGTATCACCAAAAAAAACTGTGGAAGGTTTTGTTGGAGGTTTGGGTTTTGCATTATTAGCGGCTTATATTATTAGTCTATACAATACTGATTTTACGCTTATAAACTGGCTAATTATAGCGGTTATTATTTCAGTTATTGGCACTCTTGGAGATTTGGTAGAATCTAAATTTAAAAGAAAAGCCAATATAAAAGATAGTGGAAACATAATGCCCGGACACGGTGGAATTTTAGATAGACTAGATAGTTTGCTATTTGCTGCACCATTTGTATATTTGTACATTAACTTTATTATATAAAAATGATTCGTTTTCATAAAGAAGGATATAAAATTATTACTATTGCTTTCATTATTTCTATTGTAGGAATTTTAGCCGCAGAAAAATTTTTAGAAATAGGTTGGTTGGTAAAATCAATTCAAATAATAATTTTATTCTTTTTAGTTATTGTATTACAGTTTTTTAGGAATCCTAAAAGAGTTACATCCATAAGTGACGCTACAATTATTGCTCCTGTAGATGGTAAAGTTGTAGTTATTGAAGAAGTAGAAGAGCCAGAATATTTTAAAGATAAAAGGTTACAAGTTTCTATATTTATGTCGCCTTTAAACGTACATGTTACAAGGTATGCTTTAAGTGGTCTTGTAAAATATAGTAAATATCATCCTGGTAAATATTTGGTTGCTTGGCATCCAAAAGCTTCTACAGAAAATGAAAGAACTACAATTGTGGTTGAAAATAAAATTTTTGGTGAAGTTTTATACAGACAAATTGCAGGCGCTTTAGCCAAAAGAATTGTGAATTATGCAACAGAAAAAGAAACCGTTGTACAAGGTACAGATGCAGGGTTTATAAAATTTGGTTCTAGAGTAGATTTATTTTTACCAATTGGCACAAAGTTAACTGTAAGTTTAGGTGATAAAGTAAAAGGAGGAACTCAAATTATAGCACAGAAATAATATGGAAAATGATTTAGACATAGCGTTTAATGAAGCCTTTAATAAAATTTCAGCTCTTAAAAAAGGTGTAGTAGCTCCAGACACTATGTTACTTTTTTATGCTTTTTATAAACAAGCAAATTTTGGCAATAAATTGGCCTTAAATAGTGGTTCAAATGTAAGAAATGCTTTTAAGTTTAACGCTTGGATTCAATTAAACGGAATGTCTTCAGAAGAGGCAAAACAAGAATATATTAAATTAGCAAAAACAATATTAGAAACTAAAAAATAGTATTATGAAAAAAGTATTTTTATTAGCATTTGTGGTAGCTGTAAGTATAAGTTTTACCAGTTGTAAATCAGATGCTAAAAAGGAAGAAACTAAAGAAGTTGTAGAGAAATCTGAAAAAAGCACAGCTCCCTTTTCTTTAAAAACAGCAAAAAACGAGATTAATTTTACAGCCTATAAAACTACAGACAAAGTTGCTGTTGGTGGTCAATTTAAAAAAGTTGATATTATTGCCGGTGGCGAAGGGAATTCTATTAAAGAAGCAATTAATAATACAGATTTTTCTATTCCGGTAAGTAGTATTTTTACAAAAGATACCAGTAGAGATTTTAAAATTAAAAAATTCTTTTTTGGTATTATGGAGAATACTAAATTACTTTCTGGAAAATTGGTAGTAACGGATGATACCAATGGAGTTGCAGAAATAATAATGAATGGAATTTCAGAAAAAGTACCTTTTACCTATACAATAGTTGATAATGTTTTTAACATGACAGCTACCATGGATATTACAAAATGGAATGCAGGAGCGGCTTTAACTTCTTTAAATACTCAGTGTTTAGATTTACATAAAGGTGCAGATGGCGTTTCTAAAACTTGGAGTGATGTAGCTTTAAATATTACTTCTACTTTTTAAGAAAAATTATAAATTATTCAACGCTTTTTTAAGTGTTTTAAATCGAAAAGAATAGCCATTCTTTTCGATTTTTTTTGCAGAAATTCTACTTCCAGTTAGTAATATAATGGCCATTTCTCCAAACATCAATTTTAATAGAAAGCCAGGAACTCCAATAGCTAAAAAAGGTCTTTTTAAACTTTTGGCAAAGGCTTTAGAAAAGGTTTTACTTGTATGATGTTCTGGTGCAACTGCGTTAAAAATTCCTTCTAGGTTGTCTTCAATTGTTTTTAAGAATATGTTGCAAAGATCATCAATATGAATCCAAGGTAAAAACTGTTTGCCAGAACCTAAGGGAGCTATTATTGGGGTTTTCATTTTTTCTAAAGCCCCACCTTTATCAGACAAAACAATGCCCGTTCTTAAAATAGTTACAGGAATGTTTTCTGTTGAAAATTGATGCGCAGCATGTTCCCATTTTTGGCAAACTTCACCCAGAAAATCAGCACCTACATTATCTGTTTCTTCAAACACAAGATCAGAAGTAATGGCGCCGTAATAACCAATTCCGGATGCAGAAATAAAACCTTTTAAATCAATTTTTAATTCTTTTATTTTATCAAAAAGTAAATTTGCAGATTTTACTCTACTATCTATAATGATTTGTTTTCGCTCTTTTGTCCAACGTTTGTCTGCTATTCCAGCGCCCGCTAAATGAATAATATAATCGGCGTTTACCAATGCTTTTTCATCTACATATTGGGCAGAAATATCCCATTTAAACTCGTTGGTATTTTTAGGATTTCTACTTAAAATTACAACATCATTATTTTTATCAATCAGTAATTTTGATAATCTTTTACCGACCAATCCTGTACCACCTGTTATAATTATTTTTGCCATATTGTAAAGATAATTATTTTTGTTTAATGTTTTTTAATTATAATAAAACAAATTTATGCGCCCATATATTAAAGCAATGTTAATCTTTTATTTTCATCCATATAAAACTGTACTTTTATAGAGATGAAAAAAAACAATAGAAGAAAAGGATTTGTATTTACATCGTATGAAGCAGAAAATATCTCTCCTTTCGATAAATTATTCGAAATTTTTAAGGAATTAATTACGCATACTTCTGGCGATTTTGATGAAGCCATTGATTGGTTGCGTTCTTTAGATAAGGAGTATAAATTAACGGATGAAAATTACACCATTGATGATTTTATAGAAGACCTTAAAAAGAAAGGTTATATAAAAGAAGAAATAAAAGGTGATGGAACTGGCGGAACTAAGATTACGCCAAAAACAGAACGTGCTATTCGTCAGCAAGCGTTGAACCATATTTTTGGTAAAATAAAAAGAAGTGGCGCAGGAAATCATAAAAGTAAATCTCCAGGAATAGGAGATGAGCATACAGGTGATTTTAGAAATTATCAATTTGGAGATGCTTTAGACAAAATTTCTATGACAGAAAGCATTAGAAATGCTCAGATTAACAACGGAATTGATAATTTTAGTTTAACGGAAAGTGATTTGGTGGTAGAAGAAACACTTCATAAAAGTCAAATGAGTACGGTTTTAATGATTGATATTAGTCATTCTATGATTTTATATGGCGAAGATAGAATTACACCTGCCAAAAAAGTTGCGATGGCTTTGGCAGAATTAATTACTACGCGTTATCCAAAAGACACCTTAGATATTATTGTTTTTGGTAACGATGCTTGGTCTATTAAAATTAAAGATTTGCCTTATTTACAAGTTGGCCCTTATCATACAAATACGGTTGCCGGTTTGCAGTTGGCAATGGATTTACTTCGAAGAAAAAGAAATACCAACAAACAAATTTTTATGATTACCGACGGAAAACCAAGTTGCTTGCGCTTACCAGACGGACAGTATTATAAAAATAGTAATGGTTTAGACAAATACATTGTAAATAAATGTTATGCAATGGCACAACAAGCCAGAAAACTACACATTCCAATCACTACTTTTATGATTGCACAAGATTCGTATTTAATGCAATTTGTAAGAGCATTTACACAAGCAAACCAAGGAAAAGCATTTTATACAGGTTTAAAGGGTTTAGGAGAAATGATTTTTGAAGATTACGAAACCAATAGAAAAAAAAGAATTAGATAAAGCCCATCTAAATCTTCCCAAAGGGAAGATTTTTAGCAAGTTTGAGGGAAATAAAAAAAGAAAATAGTAATAACACACAGTTGGCAGTAATTAGAAAAAAATGACGAACAAAATAGATAAAATAAAAAAAGGGGAATATGAAAATGTAGTTGAACTTTGGGAATCTTCAGTTCGGGCAACTCATCACTTCTTAAAAGAGGAAGATATTGAATATTTTAAACCATTGATTTTAAATACTTATTTAGATGCAGTTGAATTGAGATGTATAAGGAATAATGATGAAAAAATAGTTGGCTTTCTTGGAGTTGCTGACCAAAATTTGGAAATGTTATTTATTCACCCTGAATATAGAGGAAAAAAGATAGGAAAAACTCTATTGAATTATTCAATTAAGCAATTGGAAGTAACAAAAGTTGATGTAAACGAACAGAATGAACAAGCAGTAGGATTTTACAAACATTGCGGATTTGAAACTATAAAACGATCTGAATTGGATTCTTCTGGTAAACCTTATCCAACTTTACATATGGAATTGAAAAAATAACTACAGCCAAGACCATATATAATTTATTAAATTAGTTGTTTAAACCACGCAACAAACCATATATAAACACAACAGTGATTCCTTTCCTTTGGAAAGGATTAAGGATAGACTTATGAATATAAAAACATTAGGAGAATTAAAAAAAGCAGGATATCAATCAAAATCTATTAAAGATGAGTTAAGAGAAAACCTGATTGCTAAAATAAAGAATAAAGAAGCTACTTTTAAAGGCATTTATGGCTATGAAAATACCGTAATTCCAGAATTAGAAAGAGCTATTTTAAGCAAACACAATATCAATTTATTAGGATTAAGAGGACAAGCAAAAACACGTTTGGCAAGATTGATGGTCAATTTATTGGATGAATATATTCCGGTTGTAGCGGGTTCAGAAATTAATGATGATCCTTTACATCCTATTTCTAGGTTTGCTGTAGAGTTGATGAAAGAAAAAGGAGATGAAACTCCTATTTATTGGTTGCATAGAAACGAACGTTTTGCAGAAAAATTAGCGACACCAGATGTTACGGTAGCAGATATTATAGGAGATGTAGATCCTATAAAAGCGGCCAATTTAAAGTTGTCTTATGCAGATGATAGAGTAATTCATTACGGAATGATTCCGCGCGCTAACAGATGTATTTTTGTGATTAATGAATTACCAGATTTACAGGCTAGAATTCAGGTTGCTTTGTTTAATATTTTGCAAGAAGGCGATATTCAAATTAGAGGTTTTAAATTACGTTTACCTTTAGATATGCAATTTGTGTTTACTGCAAATCCGGAAGATTATACCAATAGAGGAAGTATTGTTACACCTTTAAAAGATAGAATTGGATCTCAAATTCTTACACATTATCCAGAAGATATAGCAACTGCAAAGCAAATTACAGCACAAGAAACAAATAAATCTAATGCGCAAAAAGAATGTATTCAAGTACCAGAATTAGCCAAAGACTTGTTAGAGCAAATTGTTTTTGAAGCTAGAGATAGTGAATATATAGATGCAAAAAGTGGTGTTAGTGCACGTTTAAGTATTTCTGCTTTTGAGAATTTGCTAAGTACTGCAGAAAGAAGAGCATTGTTTTCTGGAGATGACAAAACCATAATCCGTTTAAATGATTTTGACGGAATTATTCCTGCAATAACTGGTAAAGTAGAATTGGTTTATGAAGGAGAACAGGAAGGAGCACAAATGGTTGCTGAAGCACTAATTAAAAATGCTATAAAAACATTGTTTCCAACCTATTTTCCTGAAATAAAAAAGTTGGAGAAACAAGATGCAGAAACACCTTATGATGATATTATTTCTTGGTTTTTTAATGCAAATGAAGATTTTGAGTTGTTAGATGAGTATTCTGAGGAGCAATACAAAAATGAATTGGATAAGGTAAAACCTTTAGATGATTTTGTGAAAAAATATCAACCAAATTGTACAAAAGAAGAAAGTTATTTTATCAAAGAGTTTATTCTTTGGGCGTTGGTAGAATTTAAAAAACTAAGTAAATATCGTTTTGCAGAAGGCACTCAATTTAAAGATCCTTATGGGAGTTTTATAAGTGGATTGTAATTTTCAACTATATTTTTACATAGGAATGTTAATTTGAGCCTGTCAAAGAATCATAAACAAAACTTAGGCAAGCTCAGTTTAACACCCTTAATTTTAGTTTATTTTTTAGATGCAGAAATTAAGGTATTCGTAAAAAACAATTTAATATATAAAGGTCGGTCTGAGCTTGTCGAAGACTAAAACTACCAATTTCCTCTAGCTTTTTTATTTGCTTCACATAACTGAATAATTTCAGTAATCCTTTTTTCTCTTGTGGTTTCCCTTTTTGCTTGGTTTATCCAATACAAATAACTTTTTCTATAACTAGGTGCAAAATTGGAATAATTGGTAAAAGCTGTTTTATTTTTATCAAAAGCACGTTGTAAATCATCAGGAATAATTCCTTTTTCCACATCATCTAAAGCATGCCAAGAACCGTTTTGTTTTGCTATTTCAATAATTTCTAATCCTTTTTGATGCATTAAATTATCAGCAATTAAGTTTTTAATATGTTTTTTATTTACGGCGCTCCAGACACTTTTTTGGTTTCTTGGGCAAAAATATTGCCGGCGTTTTCCATTGCCTAAACTCTTAACAGTTGCATCTATCCAACCAAAACACAAAGCAACTTTTACAGCTTCTTCCCAACGCATAGATTCTTCTTTATTTTCTACTTTATAAAATATGAGATAAACACCTTTTGAAAGTAGATGATTTTTTGACAACCAATTGCGCCATTCTATATCATTTTTAAAGTAAAATAGTTCTATTTCTTTCATGATTTATATTGTTAAGAGCAACTTATGTTGTTTTTTTAGTCAATTATGGGTGCTTGAAATTGATAATTATTGAGCATTGTTTAAATACGAAGGTAAAATAAGAAAATAACTTTTATCATTCTCTATTTACTATTTTTTGATACCCATAATTATCACAATCATAAAAATTAAAGCTAGATGTATGATAGATTAATCTGAAATAGGTTACAAAATTAATTTTAACTATTTTCAACGATAATAGACAAATTAATATTAAAAAACCACTTTAAATGGACGAAAAAGGCTCAAAAAAAGAAAATAACATCAAATTATTATCTTTTGATATTGACAATACATTAATAGACTTTCACACCTATAAAAGTAACTTTAAAACAACATGGGAAAAATATCAAGATCAACACAATACAATCTTAACTTATAATACGGGGCGTTTAATAGGTGATGTTTTAGATTTAATAGAAAAAAAGGTGCTGCCAGAACCAGACTATATTATTTCGGGTGTTGGTACACATATCTATAACTATAAAAAAGGAGCTATAGAAAAAGAATTTAATGACGTTTTAGATGATGGTTGGAATCTGGAATCTGTAGAAAATATCATTCAAAATATAGAACACCCTATAAGTGATCAACCAAGTAAATTTCAACATTCTTATAAAAGAAGTTATTTTTTTCATGATGCAAGTAACGAGTTAATAGAAGAAATAGAAAAGGACTTTGCGAATGCAGACATGGATGTGAATGTGGTCTATTCTGGTAATAAATTTTTAGACGTTTTACCAAAATGGGCAAATAAGGGAAATGCATTGCGGTGGTTACTCAGAAGGTTAAAGTTAAAATCTAATCAGGTTTTAGTTGCCGGAGATAGTGGTAATGACTCTGCCATGTTCGATTTAAAAGATGTTTCAGGAATTGTAGTTGCCAATGCACATGACGAATTATATCTGTATACAAAACATAAAAAAGTCTACCATACAGAAAAAGAAAAAGGAGATGGAATTATAGAAGGCTTAATTTTCTATGAAATTTTGCCAAAAGAAGCACTAGAAAACACGAGTATTGACCATTCTGAAGATTTTTTTATCAAAAAAGAATTAGACAATATTGCATTAGAAGATGATAATGAAAAAATTGCGCTTATTCAAGAAGGATATGTAAAAGCTATTGAAGCGTTAAGAAAAAATATTACACCACTTGGTTTTTCTGCTTGTTCTATAAAAGATAATATACCCAATGGAACAGATGAAAATTACCATAGTGTTTGGGCAAGAGATGGTGCAATAACAGTAATAGGTTCGTTGTCTTTAATAGATGATGAAGAAATACATCAATGTCAAAGACAAACCTTAGAAACCTTGCTAGAAAACATTTCTAGAAATGGGCAAATTCCAGCAAATGTAAGATTAAAAGATGGTGAACCAGATTATTCTGGGGTAGGTGGTATTTGTTCTATAGATAGTGGTATTTGGGTGATAATTGCATTTTATGAATATGTAAATGTTACCAAAGATATACCGTTTTTAAGAAAATACATTGGAGATATAAAAGAAACCATGAGATGGTTAGGTGCTCATGATAGTAATAATGATGCACTTTTAGAAATTCCGGAAGCAGGAGATTGGACAGATTTATTTGGTAGAAGTTATAATATTTTATACGATGAAATTCTGTGGTACCGATCTAATGTTTGTTTCGGACGAATGCTAGAGATGTTAGGAAGCCATGAAGAAGCAGGAGAGTATATTAGATGGTCTCAAGTGATAAAAAAAGAGATTGTTCAAAATTTCTGGCCTTCAACTCAACAAAAATTATTTCAATCAGTTTCTTTTGCTGAAAAACAATTTACCTTAGGAGATACTTCTTATTTAATTGCACAAACTACACCTTTTGATTTTAGTTGGCGTTGTGATGTTTTAGGGAATGTTTTAGCCTTTTTACACGGAACCATAGATGCAGAAAAAGCGCATCAAACTTTTAAATTTATGTTGGGTGTTGGTGTAAATGATCCTTTTCCTGTTGCAAACGTATATCCGGTTGTAAGCCCTGGAGATCCAGATTGGAAACCTTATTATACCGTAAATCTTTTAAACTTGCCAAACCATTATCACAACGGAGGTATTTGGCCTTTTGTGGGTGGTTTTTGGGTGAAATTTGTTAATAAATTAGGACTTAAAGATATCGCAATTGAAGAGTTGCACAAATTAGCACTTATCAATAAGGAAGGAATTACAGAAGAATGGGAGTTTACAGAATGGGCACATGGAACTACCGGAAAACCAATGGGGAAGGCATATCAAGCTTGGTCTGCTGCCCAATATATAGCCGCTTGTCACGATTTAAAAATTAATAAAACTAAAAAATAGAATTATGAAATCAATATTAATGATCTCTTTACATGGATATGTTGGAGCAAATGCTGAATTAGGAAAACCAGATACAGGAGGTCAAGTAGTATATGTATTAGAATTAGCAGATAGATTTAGTAGATTAGGAAAACGTGTAGATCTGGTAACACGGCAGTTTGAAGAGCAACCAGAGTATGACGTAGTTGATGATAATTTTAGTGTATGGAGAATTCCTTTCGGAGGAAAAAAATTCATTAGAAAAGAAGACATGCATGATCATCTTAAAAAATTTGTAACCAATACGTTGGCGGCCATCAAAAAAGCAAATAAAAAATACGATGTTGTGTATTCTCATTATTGGGATGCAGGTTGGGCAGGTCAAAAAATAGCAGAAGAGTTAGGTGTTTGTCATGTGCATACGCCGCATTCTTTAGGATATTGGAAACAGCATACTATGGGAAGTGATATGGACGAGAAAGAAATGGAAAAAACATATCGATTTAAAGAAAGAATTAGAAAAGAATATTTTGTGTACCAGATGTGTAATTACGTCATTGCAACTACACTTCCACAAGTAGATTTATTAGTACAACAGTATGATGTATTGGCAAGAAACTGTAGTATGATTCCTCCAGGAATTGATGAAAATAGATTTTATCCTGTTCCTTCAAAAGAAAATGATAAAATTAGATTAAAATACGATATCAAGCCAACGGATATTTTGGCATTGGGAAGAATGGCGCATAATAAAGGCTATGATTTATTATTACATGCATTACCTACCGTTTTTGAACTGTGTCCTGAAGCAAGATTAATAGCTGCCATTGGTGGAGATTCTCAACAAGATAGAGATGGCATTGAAAAATTAAAAGAACTAGCTACAGAACTAGGTGTTATAGATAAAATAATGTGGAAAAATTATATTGCTGACGAAGATTTGGCAAATGTGTATAGATCTGCAAGTATTTTTGTAATGCCTTCTAGGTATGAACCTTTTGGCATGGTGGCAATTGAAGCAATGGCTTGCGGAACGCCAAGTGTAATAACGGTTCATGGTGGTTTATGTGATTTAATAGATTTTGGTAATCAAGCGCTATTTGCAGACCCACACAGACCTAAAGAATTTGGTGCAATGATGGCAATGCCATTGTTATATCCTAATTTAAGAAACGAAATGTCTGTAGAAGGTGCACGTTTTGCACGCCGTAATTTTGGTTGGACAGGGATTGCAAAAAGAATGTTAACTGTTTTCAATAGTTCTATTAATCAGCAAACAATGGAATCTAATATCTTTTAAAATATGTCTAAAATTGTATGTTTTGGTGAAGTCTTGTGGGATGTTTTTCCTACGCATAAAAAAATAGGAGGAGCTCCTTTAAATGTTGCTATTCGTTTAAAATCTTTGGGCAATGAAGTGTCCATGATTAGTGCTGTTGGTAATGATGATTTAGCAAAACCTATTCTAGAAAATATAAATGGTTTAAATATAAATGCGAAAGCTGTAGCTATTTTAGAGGATTATAATACAGGAGAAGTTACTGTAACCTTAAATGAAAAAGGAGCCGCAACCTATGAAATTGTACACCCAAAGGCTTGGGATAAAATTCCATTTACGGAAGCGTCATCTGCATTGGTAAAACAAGCTGATGCTTTTGTTTTTGGTAGTTTAATAACAAGAGATGAAGTTTCTAAAGAAACGTTATTTCAACTTTTAGACGTTGCCAAATATGCTATTTTTGATGTAAATTTAAGAGCTCCTTTTTATACAAAAGAGGTTTTAATTGCCTTGATGCAGAAAGCAAATTTTATTAAATTTAATGATGATGAATTGTATGAGATTAGTGCTTTTTTAGGTTCTCCCTTTCATAACTTAGAGCAAAACATACATTTTATAGCTCAAAAAACAAAAACAGCACATATTTGTGTTACCAAAGGCGAACATGGTGCTGTTTTGTTTTATAATAATGCGTTGTTTTACAATAGTGGTTATAAAATTAAAGTTGCCGATACTGTTGGTTCTGGAGATTCTTTTTTAGCCTCTTTAATTAGTAAACTAATTAACGGAGAAAAACCGCAAAAAGCTATTGATTTTGCGTGTGCTGTTGGTGCGTTAGTCGCTAAAAATGAAGGAGCGAATCCAGAAATTACAGAAAATGAAATTGTAGAGTTTAGTTGTTTGTAAACATTATCTCCTAATTTTATTAGGAAAAACAACCACGCTTTCATGACCGTTTTTTCCAACAGAAGCAACTCCAAAAAAGAAGTTATCAATGACAATTCCGTCTAATGTAAATTCGGTGTTTTCTGTATATCTAGCGTAATCCCAAGTAGGTGAAGTGGTATCTCTCCAATAAATTTTATACCCTTTTGCACCCTCTACTTTGTTCCATTTTAATTTAGCAGATGCTTCAACAATGCCTCCAATAGCAACCTCTTTTGGGCTTGGTGGCGCAGAAGCTAAACCTGCCATTGTAATTGCGTTTACTGCTGTTAGTTTTTTTGCATATTCAAAATTTACATGCTCAAAAGTATCACCGTATTTTATTCCGTTTTCGAATCTAATATCTTGATGTTGTTGTGTGTAATTTTCATGAGCTTCCATAATTCTTATTCCGGCAAATCCTAAATCGTTAAAAGGTCTGTGATGGCCTCCTCGTCCAAATCTATCCAGTCTATAAATCATCATCGGATTCATTTCTGGCATATATGTTTTTGTGATTTTATGAATGTATCTTGCCAATTGCCTAGAAATACCATCAACTTCTCCGCCATAAAATCTACGTAGTTTACGTTGATTTTCTGTTTCATTTGCTGGTACAGGTTCAGAGAAAATTCTAAAACTTCTATTGTCAATGACACCATCTACACCTTGTATATTGCCAATCATATCGTTGTTTAAAACCCCAATAATATCCCAGTTATTCTCTTTTGCATATTTGGCTAAGCCTGCGCCCCCAAATAACCCTTGTTCTTCACCAGAAAGACCCACATAAATTATACTACTTTCAAATTTATAGTTGCTTAATACTCTTGCAGCTTCTATGGTGCCAGCCATTCCAGAAGCGTTGTCATTAGCACCCGGAGCATCTGTGGTAAAATCCATCGTATCACTTGCACGAGAATCAATATCTCCACTCATAATAATATACTTATTAGGGTATTTTGTGCCTTTCTGAATTGCAATAACATTCACTACCCAAGCATCATGAGGTACTCTTTTGTTGCCTTTTTTTGTTACAAAATCCTTTTGATAAAAGGTGCTTATGCAGTTGTTACAATGGTTAGAAATTTCATCAAATTTAGATTTTATCCAACGCCTAGCAGCACCAATTCCTCGTGTAGTAGATATGGTATCTGAAAATGTATTTCTTGTGCCAAACTCGGTCAATGTTTTTACATTTTTTTGAATGCTGTCTGAAGAAATTGCATTTATAATGGTATAAATTTTAGCATCTGTTTGTGCTGAAAATGAGAAGTTTATTAACAAAAGTAAAAGTGTGATTTTTTTCATTATACATGTTTTTTTAAAGATACTGTCTTTTTAAAAAGAACAGAAATTCTTTGTTACATTGTTTTTAGTTTTTTGGTTTCAAAATCAAAACATTTTTACTCAATGATATTTCTGCCGAATCTATTTTCATTTTTACAAATTCGCCATGCAAGTATTTTTGAGCTTGGTCTTTATAATGCTTGCTTAATACGCGTCCGGATTGACCCGTTGGTAAAATTGCCAAGCTATTTTCTACATCAGAAAAATCTACAATTCTTCGGGTTGATGGCCCGGCTTTTACTTTGTAAACTCCGGTTGAATCTATATTATAAATTTGATTATTAATTACTTGGTCACCACCATTTGTAATAAAAGGACCAACATTAAAGAATTTTCTGAGTAAGGCTACTTCTCCTATGGCATGATTGTATTCCACAGAAATAACCCTATTCCAAGTCCAATTGTCTACATTTTCTCCCAATTGATATTCTAAAAAAGAAAACGCCTTTTTAAATGAAATGGTAACAATATCTTCTTTGGTTTCAATTTTATTTTTTGTTGAAATATTATCCCACCAAATAGAGCTTTTCCTAGCTGCTTGTACTGGTAAAACTTTTTCTATTAAAGGAGTATTTGCAAATTTATCAAAGCCTTTTCCCAATTCATCTTTAAATGTGTTTTACTGAAATTCATACACAAAACGATTATAAATAACAGTTCCAACTTCCTTTTTTTCAAAATTACCTTTCCAATTTTTTAACTGATAAATTGCTTTTTTCTCACTTGCTGTATAACCTGTAGTATTGATGGAGTGAATCAAGTTTGCGGCAATTTTAGGAGCAGAAGGAGAGGTAACATCTAAAATCATTTTTGCGACATCTTCTTTTGTCCAATCATTTTTTGGGGCATTTAAATTTACAATTCTTTTTGCTCTATCTTCATTTAAATAATAACCAGGATATAACTTTTCTGTATTAGAATCTGGCTGATTATTCGCAGAATATACATAATTACTCCTAGGATTAATGGCCTGAGGATTTTCTTCAAAGTCAATAAAATCTACTATTTCATCGTTGCCAGAACTACCATTTAAAAATGTTTTTGTATATAAAGAATCTCTGTATTTATATAATTTTCCAGAGGCAAACCACGCAATATTATTTTTTGCATCACCATACATCATATTTAAACCTGGTGCGTGCAACTTACTTGCTCCATTTTTAAATTCTGATAAGTTTGTTGCATGAGAAATTTCATAGGCTACATCAAGAATTTGATTGTTTAACTTTGTATAAATCCATTGCATTGCAATAGGTTTGTTGTGGTTTAAATTATTGATAATACCATTCATTAAAGGACCATGTCTACTTACTTTAATCGTGTAAATAGAGTCTTTTTCATCTTTAATTTTTAATTTTTTTTCAATCAAATTGTATGGTAAAAAACCATTTTCTGTTTTATATTCTAACGGATTTTCTGGGTTGTTTTCTTCCACATAAAAATCGACATCATCATTTTCGAACATGGTTAAACCATAAGCATAATGGCTATTATGACCAAGCAAAGGAAACGGAGTTAATGCCAAATGAAAGCCATACATTTCGTAATTTGGCGTTTTTATATGGGCTTGATACCATACAGAAGGTTGTGAAAAACCAATATGAGGATCATTAGAAAAAATTACTTTTCCATTTTTAGTTTTATCAGCGCCAAGCACCCAAGAATTACTACCTATAAAAGGCGAAATTGGTAAAACTTCATAAATTGTATGCATAGCTTCAGAGAAAACTGCTTTAATTTCGGCATTTTTTTCATTTTTAATCAATGTTAAATTTTTAGTTTCTGCACTTACCAATTCTTTAAAATAGGTTTCGCCTAATTTTTCTTTTATTTCATTTAATAAAGGATCTGTTTTATGAGCAATAGCAAAGCTAAAAGCCATATAACCAAAAACATTGTACATGTCTTTTAGTGTATATTTTTCTTTTTCTATCCCAATTAAAGAGAACTCAATTGGCGTTTTACCATTTTCTATATAGTCATTAATTCCCGCTAAATAGGCTATTGCTAATTGATACGGTTCGGAATTTGTATCTAGGTTTTTAATGGTTTGTTCAGAAGCTTCTTCAATGCCCAAACCAGAAAATAATTTATCTGTTGAGATCAATTTTTTACCAAAAATTTCAGACAATCTTCCTGCAGCAATTCTTCTAATCAGTTCCATTTGCCATAATCTATCTTGTGCATGTACGTAACCTAATGCGGTAAAAGCATCATTTTTGTTTTTAGCAGTAATATGAGGCACGCCAATTTCATCAAAATGTACGGTAACTTCTTCTGTAAGATTTTCAAGGGGTAAGTTTCCTGTATATTTCGGTTGATAAGATTTAGCAAAAAACCAAACAAATACTACAAATAATAATAGAATAACGGTAAAAACTTTAATGAATTTTTTTAGAATTTTCATAAAATAAGTGGTTGGTGAAGGCTAAAAGTATCTATAATTTTATACTTGTAAAAATACCATAATTTCTGTAAAATATACAGTTATAGTGGTTTCTGAAATAATATTTTAAGTTGAAGTTTTAAAACCCACCAACATTCATTTCTATTTGTTATATTGCTTGTATTTCTTTCAAATAAAAAGTATGAAGCACATTTTATTTCTTTTTTTTAGTAGTTTTTTTTTTATTGTAAACGCCCAAGAGGTGGCCATTTTAAAATATAGTGGAGGTGGAGATTGGTATGCAAACCCAACTGCAGTGCCTAACTTGATAGCATTTACGAATAAATATTGTAAAACTGCAATTAATGAAAATCCGCAGGCAGTAGCTGTAAATAGTGAAGATATTTTTAATTTTCCAATGTTATTTTTAACCGGTCATGGAAATATTTTATTTTCTGATGATGATGCTCAAAACTTAAAAAATTATTTAATTTCTGGTGGATTTTTACACATATCAGACAATTATGGTTTGGATAAATTTATAAGAAGAGAACTTAAAAAAGTGTTTCCTAATTTAGCGTTTCAAGAAATACCTTCTGAACACCCAATATATCATCAGAGTTTTAAGTTTTCTGAAGGAATGCCAAAAATTCATGAACATGATAATAAACCTGCACAAGGTTTTGGTGTTTTTTATGAAGGAAGATTGGTTGTTTTTTACGATTATGAAACCGATTTAAGTGATGGATGGGAAGATGAAATTATACACAATAACCCAAAAAATGTGCGGGAAAAGGCTTTACAAATGGGCGCAAATATAATAGAATATGCTTTTAAAAACTAATACAGAAATTAACATAGATGATATTAAAATTAACTTTGATGAAAGTGGCCTTTGGGTCTTAAATATTGCAATTGCTATCATTATGTTTGGGGTAGCTTTGGCTATTTCTGTAGATGATTTTAAACGATTATTTAAAAATCCTAAAATTGTTTTTGTGGGTGTTTTATCGCAATTTATTTTATTACCAGCCGCAACTTTTATAGCCATTTTAATTTTAAATCCACATCCTAGTTTTGCTTTAGGAATGATGATGATTGCTGCTTGTCCTGGTGGAAATGTTTCGAATTTTTTTAGTAAGATGGCAGGCGGTAATGCCGCTTTATCTGTAAGTTTAACCGCTTTTGCAACGTTAATTTGTATTGTAATGACGCCCTTTAATTTGCAATTTTGGGGAAGTTTATATGAACCCACAAATCAAATTTTAAAAACGGTTTCTTTAAATCCGTTTGATTTATTTAAATTGGTTTCTTTAATTTTAGGAATTCCGTTATTCTTTGGCATGTTGATTAATTATTACCATTCAGAAATGGCTCAAAAAATTGAAAAAGTTTTAAAACCGTTGTCTATGTTGGTTTTTATTGCACTCATATTTATTGCTTTTTCACAAAATTTAGATGTTTTTGTAAATCATATTCATCATGTGATTTTCTTGGTGATTTTTCATAATATTTTTGCCTATGTTCTTGGTTTTTATACGGCTAAAAGTTTTGGATTAAACAAGAGAGATACTACAACTATTTCTATGGAAACAGGAATTCAGAATGGTGGTTTAGGATTGTTATTAATTTTTGGCTTTTTTGAAGGTTTAGGAGGCATGGCTTTGTTGGCAGCTTTTTGGGGAATTTGGGACGTGTTTTCTGGCTTGCTATTGGCAACTTATTGGGGAAGAAAGCCAATACAAGATGAAACTCTTATGCAACAATTAAAAGAATAAAATTGTATGTTGAAAAAACTTTGGTATCATTTTTTTAAAATTATAGTTAAAACTGGTTTGTTTTTTTATTCGAAAAGAATAAAAGTTACGGGTAGAGAACATATACCAAAAAAAGGTGCAATTTTATTTGCTGCAAATCACCCAAATGGATTGATTGACCCTTTAATTGTAACTACAGTTTGTCCTAGAGAAAATCATTATTTAGTAAGAGCTGCCGTTTTTAAAAAACCAATCGTAAAAAAGTTTTTATCAACATTAAATTTAATGCCAATTTATAGAATTAGAGATGGTGTTAGAAAAATAGGAAAAAACCAACAGATTTTTGAAAAGTGTTTTCAAATTTTTAAAAATGGTAAAACCTTGCTTATTTTCCCAGAGGGAAGTCATCATGTAAATAGAACCATAAGACCAATTAGTAAAGGATTTACAAGAATTGTTTTTGGTGCTTTAGAGAAATATCCAGAATTAGAAATAAAAGTAATTCCTGTAGGTTTAACCTATCAGAATGCTTCTTTTTATCCTACAAAAGTGGCGGTAAATTTTGGGAAACCAATTTCCGTAAATGAGTTTTATAATACTAAACAACCAGTGATTTCTGTTGTTAAATTAAAGAATGAAGTAAGTTTTCAATTAAAAAAGCTAAGTGTTCATATTAAAGATAATGAGCAGTATGCAACTACTTTACTTAAATTAAATGAAGCACAAGTAGATTTTACAAATGTTGATTTCGTAAACAAAATGATTGCCTCTGAAAGTATACCAAAAAAGCAAACACCAAAAAAAAACTACTTAACGCCATTGTATAAAATGATTCTTTTAAATAGTATTTTTCCTTATTTAATTTGGAAAATTGCCTCTAAAAAAATTGATGAAATTGAATTTGTAGATACTTTTAGATTTGGAATTAGTACAGTAAGTTTCTGCGTCTTTTACATTTTTCAAGCGTGGGTTTTAAGTTGTTTTTGCGGATGGAGAGTAGGAAGTGTTTATCTAATTGTTTCTTTGTTTTTAATTGGTATGTATAGCAAATTTGCTGTAACAAATACAAGTGCAAGTTAAAGCATAGCAAAAGCCAAAAACAAAGTTGAGCAAAGATTGAAACGGCATCCTTTTTATGCCAAACTAATTTCAATAGTTATTAGAAATAATAAAATTCCTGTAAAAAGTACTGTTTGTTTTGCTTTAAAATTAATAAATAAAGAGTTGGGCTTCCACTTTGTTCAAGATAAATTCTAAGCCAGAAAAAGTTACTATTCTATAATGGCATCTTGAATAATTTGTTGAATTTTTGTTCGTACATTACTGCGTATCAAACCTCTATTATTTGCATGTGGATACACTCTGTTTGATAAAAACACATACACAATTTCGCTCTCAGGATCTGCCCAAGTATACGTTCCTGTAAAACCAGAATGCCCGAAACTTTGGTTAGAAACACAACCACAAGTGGCTTTTATTTTAGGATTTAGTTGAGGTTTATCAAATCCTAAACCTCTTCTAACTTTTTTATTAGAATAATAACGATGGTTAAATTTTGCTATTGTGGCTGGTTTTAAATAACGTTTGCCACCATAATACCCTTTTTGTAAATACATTTGCATAATTTTACCAACGTCGTTTGCATTGGCAAATAAACCTGCGTGGCCACCAACGCCGCCCAACATTGCCGCGCCCATATCATGCACATAACCATGTACCAATTGGTTTCGGTAATAATCATCTATTTCTGTGGGTACAATTTGGCTTTTAGGTATTTTTTTTAATGGTAAATAAGTAGTTCTGTCTGCTCCTAAAGATTGATAAAATTCTTCATCTACTAATTTGTCTAAAGGTTTGTGGTATTCTTTTTCTAAAGCTTCTTTAAATAAATAGTAGCCTAAATCGCTATATTTATATCCCAACCTTTCTCTTTGGTCTGCATCTTTTATATGCTTATAAATACTGTCTGTGTAGTCTTTTTTGATGTACAAGTTTTTAGCAACTTGTAATTGAAATGCGTTCGACTTTTTTTTGCTGTACCAAGTAGATAAATTTTTATGAGTAACACTATCTTGCGTATCTCTGTAAAAAGGAATCCAAGCTTTTAATCTACCGTAATGAGATAGAATTTCTTTAACGGTTACTTTTTCTTTATTAGAATGAATAAAATTAGGCAACAGATCGCTAAGATTTGAACTTAAAGATAGTTTTTTATCTTCTTCTGCTTTCATAATTACGGGTAATGAAGCCAAAATTTTGGTTAAAGAGGCCAAGTCATACACATCAGAATTTTGAACTTTTCTTAGTTTTTTTCCTGTGTGATATCCATAACTTTTTTGAAAAACAACTTTTCCCTTTCTAGCAACCAATACTTGAAAACCTGGTGCCATTTTATCCTTTAAAATAGTGTCTGCTGTTTTGTCTATGAACGCTAATGTTTTTGATGAAAGTTTTACGTCTTCGGGTATAGAATACTCAAACCTACTTAAATTTGCAGAAACCATTCCATGTCCTGCTGCAAATTCATTTCCTATAGAAACAGGTAGTTTTCCGTTTGCACCAAAAGCGCCAAAAATAAGCTGTGCAGAGAGTTCTTGTGCCAATGTACTGTTTTGATAAGACACTATTAAACCTTCTATATTGGTAAATGATTTTAATTTCAGCAAACTATATGGACTTGCAAAAATATCTAATATTACTTTCTTTTCTCTTGCAATTTCTTGCAGCCAAACTAGTTCTTTATTAGTAAATTTATAGCTTTTCCAAGGATTAGAATTCGATTTATGGAAACCAATAACTACCAAATTGTATGGTCTTAATTTTGTAATTAATCCGTCTAAATTTACATCAGAAACAGGTGTAATTTTGGTGTAATTTTTTAACATTTTTAAAAAAAAATCACCAGTATCATCACCAAGTTTTACATAAGCAATTTTTCTGCTTTCTAAATTGCTAATAGGAATATCGTATTCAGAGTTTTTAACAACAGTTAATGATTTTTTCACCAATTTTCTGTGTAATAACTCATCATTTACAGTGTTTAAATCTTGGTTTAAATTTATTAAATCAATAGGTTTATAAGCATTTAAACCTGCCCAATATTTAGCTTTTAAAATTTTTCTAACAGAAACATCAATTCGTTCTTCTGTTAAGGTGTTTAATTCAATCGCTTTTTTAATTAAGTTAATTGTTTCAGGAATTTCATTCGGAATTAACAAAATATCATTTCCGGCTTGTATGGCTGCCAAATTTATTTCTGCAGAAGATGCATAATTTGCAGCACCTTTCATGTTTAAACCATCGGTAATTACCAACCCTAAAAAGCCTAGCTTTTCTTGTAATAAAGTAGTAACAACATTGTTAGATAAAGATGTTGGTAAAGCTGGGTTAGACTCTAAACTAGGAATACTTAAATGCGCCGTCATTACACTTGCAATTCCGGCATCAAATATTCTTTTATAAGGATATAATTCTATGGAGTCTAAACGCGATAAATCAAAATTTAACACAGGTAATGTATGATGAGAATCCGTTGCAGTATCTCCATGACCCGGAAAATGTTTTGCATTTGCTAAAACTCCTTTGCTTTGCATACCTTGTGTAAAAGCAATGGCTTTTTTAGTCACATTTTCTTTGCTTTCGCCAAAAGAACGATTTCCGATAATAGGATTTTCAGGATTTGTGTTAATATCTACAACCGGTGCAAAATTTATATGAATGCCTAAACGTTTACAATGTTGGCCTAAATGTTCTCCAAACTCTTTTATTAAAGAATCATTTTGTATAGCGCCCAAAGTCATGTTCCAAGGAAATCTATACGTGTTTTTTAAACGCATGTCTAAACCCCATTCACCATCAAAACCAATTAATAAAGGCGTTTTTGAAGCCGCTTGGTACTTGTTGGTTAATGCTGCTTGTTTTTCAGGTGTTCCTTGCATAAAAATCAAATTACCAACATGATATTTTTTAATCATTTCGGTAATATGTTCTGCATGATTTTTATCCTTGTTAGAATATGCTTGTACCATAAATAACTGACCAATTTTCTCATCCAAAGTCAAATTGTTTATAATAGTATCTACCCAAACAGTTTGGGCTTCAGCATCTATAGTTCTTAAAGGATCTATATTTTGCGCAGAAATATTTAGCATAAATCCGGCAAAAAATAAGAGTAATAGTTTATTTTTCATGTTATTTTTTGAATATGCTTTTGGGCGTTTTAACAGGCTTTCCATTATATCTTTTTAGTTCTTTGTTTACATAATCACTCCAAAAAGTCGTTATTACGCAAACAAAGAACTAAAAAGGATGCCATTTCAATCCTTAACGCAGCTTGTTTGTTGGCTTATTGCTAAAATTTAATGTCAAATTTTATACCAAAAAACGTTTGTGCCAACTTTGTTTTGCCGGAACTTCCCAATTATTTTCAAAGTCTTGTTTTGTAGCAACCATATTATTAAAAACAATGGTTTCTGAAGTAATTTTTTTCTCCTTCGCAAATTTCTGAAAATCTGATAATTTTACCAAATTAATATGGTCATTATCTTTAAAAGTAACATTCATTTTGTTCATTAAATCTAGCTGTAATTCGTTTTCTAGTTGTTGTACAAAACGAACAGAACTATCTATAGAACAACCAGAAACATTGTTAAAACTTTCATCTACTGCAAGTACTAAAAATTGATTGTATTTTATGGTAAAAGAACCTTTTAAATCATCTCCATGACGCGTCCATTGATTGATAAAATCTTCTGCTTTTGCAGCAACAGATTCCATTTCTATATTGGTAAATTCTCTATCGGATTGGTAAATCCAAACACGAGAATTGTTAGGTAAATTTTTATATTCTGTAAACATTTTTGTGATGTATTTGTATGCTTTATTTTCAGCATCTAAATTACAGGAAATTTATATTTTTTTAGTCTAAATTATTGTTAAATATAATAGATTTTAATAATTTAAATTGCAGAGCTGTCAGGTTTTTAAAACCTAACAGCTTTGTGTTTTTAGTGAAGTGTGCAATCTCTAAAAGTAAAATAAGGTTGTGCCGTTATCTTAAATTAAATTTCTGTTGTAATGCTTGTAATTTTTCTGCGTCGGTCATGGTGTTTTTGGGCGCTGACATTCTTTCTTTAATTTCTCTTAATACCTTTTTAGTATACAACGGAAAATCTGCATTCTGAATCCAGTTATTATAACCAGGATTTTCTTTTAACACTTCTTCTACCGTTCTACCTTTGTGTTTTCCGAAAGAAAAAATTTCTTGATTTTCATCATTCATCAAAATAAAACCAGCAAAATCTGCACGTTTTCCGTGAGAAGAATACTCGCTAAGCGCATCTACAGAGTTTTCTATATCTTCATATTTATCTAATTGAGCTAGTAAAATTTCATAGGTTGCATTGGTGTCAGCCTCAGCGCCATGAGCGCCTTCTAATTCTTTACCGCAATAAAATTGATAACCGGCGCTTAATGTTCTTTGTTCTTTTTTGTGAAAAATAACTTGTACATCAATTGCTTTTCTATTTTTCATGTTAAAGTCAATTCCTGCGCGCATTAATTCTTCTGCCAATAACGGAATATCAAAACGGTTAGAGTTAAACCCTGCCAAATCAGAATCGGCAATCATTTCATTTATTTTTGGAGCTAATTCTTTAAAAGTTGGTTCTGAGGCTACTTTTTCGTTTGTAATTCCATGTATATCTATAGATTCTTGCGGAATTTTAATTTCCGGATTTACTAGCCAGGTTTTACTTTCTTTATTTCCGTTTGGAAACACTTTTAAGATAGCAATTTCTACTATTTTATCTGTGGCAATATTTACGCCTGTGGTTTCTAAATCGAAAAACACGATTGGTTTACTAAGTTTAAGCTTCAAAATTTAAAATTTAAGGTTTATAATCAAGGTTTAATATTTTAATTTCAACCTTGATATTTTATAGTTTATTCTTTATTTAATTGTTCTTTAAAAACATCTATTTGGTCTAGCACTCTTTTGGGTAAAGTAGGTTCTGTAAAATTATATTTTTCTAATTCTTTTAGTAGTATTTCTGCTAAAATAAAACGTACAGACGGTTTGTCATCCGCAGGAATCACAAACCAAGGTGCATTTTCTTTAGAGGTTCTATTTAATAAATCTTCATAGCAAAACATATATTTATCCCACAATGTACGTTCTTTTAAATCGCCAGCAGAAAATTTCCAGTTTTTTTCTGGAATGTTTAACCTGCGTAACAATCTATTTTTTTGCTCATCCTTAGACAAGTTTAAAAAGAATTTTAAAATAATGGTTCCGTTATCTGCTAAATGTTTCTCAAAATGGTTAATTCTGTCCATTCTGTTGTGAAAAAAAGCATCGTTTATATCGTCTAAACTTTTTACTGAAGGAATATTTTCACCAAAAACATACGAAGGATGCACTCTTGTTACCAACACGTTTTCATAATGAGTTCTGTTAAAAACACCCATTTTACCTTTTGCTGGTAAGGCAATATAATGGCGCCATAAAAAATCATGTTTTAATTCTAATTCTGTTGGAACTTTAAAACTATGTACTTCAACACCTCTTGCATTTACATCTTTAAAAACCTCTCTAATTAAGCTGTCTTTGCCAGAAGTGTCCATACCTTGTAAACAAATTAGTACACTATATTTGCCTTCTGCATACATGGCATCTTGTAGCTTGCTTATTTTTTTTCGCAGTTTTTTTAATTTTTTTTCAGCACCTTTCAGTACTACTTTTGTGGGGTAATCTTTTAATGAAATTACCTTGTTAATTTTATACTCTTCTATATTCATCTACTTTTTGTTTAAAGTATAAAGATAAAAAAAATACAGTCATTTTTACTGGTTGTAACTTGTTGTTTTTTAATTAATTACGTCTTAAATGTTTTGTTGATGCGCCTTTTTTTTAATAAATTAGCTATCTACTAACTTTAAGCTACGTATTATGAGGTATCTACTTTTTGTTTTTCTGACATTTTTTTTAATACCTATTGCTAGTTTCTCACAAGAAGTAAAACCCAAAGATTTTGTTGGTGTTTATAAATGTAAAGATGGAGGTATTTATACTTTTAAACAGGTGGGACCAAATAAATTTGAAGGTTTTACAACAAAAGTAAGACCCTCTAAACGCAGCTATCATTTTAAAGATAATGAACTTGTTTATACGTTTAATAAAACGGCAAATAATTCTTATAAAGGACTTACAAAATATAGATGGCAAGATGATAGAACGCCAGATTGGAGAAATAGTACTTTTAATTTTGTTATAAAAGGAAATTCAATTGCTTTTTATGATTGCTTAAAACCGTATACACCAGACAAAATAATTGAAACAAATAAAGAGTGTGATGATTATAGAAAACTAATTTACACGTTACAAGGAAACATTTCTAAAGCAGCTGTAAAATATACAGAATTAGTAAAAGAAATGGAAGCTTTTGATAAAAATACACGCGTTAACTTTTGTACCAAGACTGTAGATCATTATTCACAAGTTGGTACTTTAGAATTTGATGAATCTTGGAATAACTATTTGTCAGGTGTAAGTGATAAATTTAGTTATTTAGGTAAAATACCTGTTTTAAGTGAAGTTGTAGACAAAACAACCAAATTGGTGTCTTATTTATTAGTAGGTTTAGATGAGTGGGAAAGTTTACAATTGCCAATTGATGATGCTTGGGCTACTTTTCAAGATATTAGAAAGGTAAGAAGTGAAGTTATAGATAATTATGTACATGCATTAAGAATTTATTATTGTAGAGAAATATTTGAGTATGATAAACAACTTTATGATTTATACCATCATCAAATACCAAATAGTAAAAGCTGTAATGATTTCGAAAAAAATGCCTTAATAAATGATATTACAAGAAATAGACCTGCGGGACTTGCGCCAATTTGGGTAAAAAGGAATTACCTAGAAGCGCAACGTTATTGTAATTAATAACTCTTGTAAAGAATGTAAGTTGCTTAAAACTACTGTGTTGCTTTCTTAAATGCGAATAATAATTTTTGAATTTTTTTATTTTCAAATGCAGTAGGAAACAATTCTTTTAAAATAAAATGAAACTCGTAGTCTACTTCTAGTCCTTTGATAAAATGCACTTTGGCAAGTTTATTTTTGTTCAGCAGCGTGTACAAACCAGTAAGTCTGTAATTAATTTCAGGAAAATCAGTATAAGTTTCCTTGGCTAGTTCTAGCACGTCAAGCGCTTCTGTAAATTCACCTAAAAAGGTTAAAACATCTGCTAAACCAACATAAATTTCAAGACCATCATCATTTAGAGCAAGACATTTTTGAAAACCCTCTATTGCTTCTTCAAAAAAGTTAAGTTTTAAATTTATTTCAGAATATTTTCTCCAATAAAAAATATTTTCATCATCAATTTTTAATGCTTTAGAAATAAAATAAGCTGCTTTTTGGTAATTTTCTTCTTCAAAAAATAAATTGGTTAGCAACATCCAGGCTCTTTCTAACAACGGATCTTCATGTACTGCTTTTTTGTAATAAGAAATTGCTGCTTCGTTTTTTTCTAGATTTTGGTAACATTCGCCAATTCTTACGTAAGCAAATGCAGTTGGATCATCTAATTCTAATGTAATTAAATAATTGTCTATAGCCTCTTGGTAGCGTTCTAATGCTTCTAAAGTCTTTGCTTTTTCTAAATAACCACCAATAAAAGATTCATCAATTAAAACAGAATAATCAAAAGAAGTTAAGGCTTCTGTAAACATTTTTAAAATAAAATATTGCCTTCCTAATTGATGCCATGCAATTTCACAATACGGGTTTTTATCAATATATTCATTTAAATAACGTATTGCCAACTCATGTTCTTTGTCCATATCAAAGCAATACATTAAATTATAAAGAGCTGCATAGTCTTCAATATCTTCTTGTAAACACTTTTCAAAGTTAAAACGTGCGTTTTCATAATCGTCTAAATACAAGAATTCCATGCCTAATAAAGACCAAATATCTGCTTTATCATCTGTAAAAGTTAAAGCTTTTTTAAAGTTATCAATAGCTTCTTGGTGGTTTCCTTTTTTAGAATTAATTGTTGCTTTTTGTATGTAAACTTCATCATTATTTGGCTCAATTATTTCAATTTTTTTTAATAATGATGTGGCTTTATCTATTTCATTTTCAAAAATATAGATTTCTACTTGTAGTAATTTTAAATCTACAGATTCTGGGTGTTGTTGTAACCCTAATTTTACTGCTTTTTTTGCAAGAGAATGCTTGCCAACATCCAAATAATGGATAATTATTTCTTCAAATTCTAACAAATCAAAGAAATAAATACTGTTGGTTTTAAGCATGGATTCAAATTTTAATAGAGACATAGCTAAGAGATTTGAATTATTAAAATAAAGGTACTGCAAGACTTAGGCCACATTATCTTTTGACGTAATTGTTTTCAACAATTTAATTAACAACTTTTCATTCGTGTTTAGTTAGGCGTATGACAAAATTAAAACAGTTACTTTTACACCCTGTTTTTTATTTTTTAGTGATTATATGTGAACGTATCATTTTATAAATATAAAAAAAAATGCCACAGAATTAACTGTTTTTTATTGAATATTTCAGTTTTAGACCAATGGCTAATTACTTAAAATGGTTATTTATATTAAAGATAATAAAAATTTAAGCAATTCGAACCTTAATTAATTTTGCACATACATTTATTTACCCTAATTTTGATTTTCAATTATTATCAAGCTAATTTGATAGCGTTCTTATGAGCAAAAAAACTTTACTTAACTCTAAAGATATTGAAATCATTCTGCATAGATTGGCGTGTCAGTTAATCGAAAACCATAACGATTTTTCAAATACTGTTTTAATAGGTTTACAACCTAGAGGTATCTTTTTGGCCAATAGATTAGCCGCTTTACTAAAAAATAAATACAACATTAAAGATTTAGAGCTGGGCTTGTTAGACATCACTTTTTATAGAGATGATTTTAGAAGAAAAGAAACTCCGTTAGCTGCAGCTACCTCAGAGATTAATTTTTTAATTGAAGATAAAAGAGTTGTAATTATAGATGATGTATTGTTTTCTGGTAGAAGTATTAGAGCGGCCTTAACAGCAATACAATCTTACGGAAGACCCAAACAAATAGAACTTTTAGTTTTAATTGATAGGCGTTTTAGTAGGCATTTACCTATACAACCTAATTATAGAGGTAGGCAAGTAGATGCTATAAATAAAGAAAAGGTTTTAGTAACCTGGAATGAAACGCATAATAAAGACGCAGTATATCTAGAAAGTAAATAAAATGCAAAAATTAAGTGTAGAACATTTATTGGGAATAAAATACCTTACTCCAAATGATATTGATGTTATTTTTAAAACTGCAGATCATTTTAAGGAAGTAATAAACAGACCCATAAAAAAAGTACCTTCATTAAGAGATATTACCATTGCCAATTTGTTTTTTGAAAATAGTACAAGAACAAAATTAAGTTTCGAATTGGCAGAAAAAAGATTATCTGCTGATGTTATTAACTTTTCTGCAAGTCAATCTTCAGTAAAAAAGGGAGAGACTTTAATAGATACGGTAAACAATATTTTATCTATGAAAGTAGATATTGTAGTAATGAGGCACCCTAATGTTGGCGCTGGTGTTTTTTTATCGAATCATGTTAATGCTAAAATTATAAATGCAGGAGATGGAACACATGAGCATCCTACACAAGCTTTATTAGATTCATATTCTATACGAGAGAAATTAGGAAACGTAAAAGGAAAAAAAATTGTTATTGTTGGTGATATTTTACACTCTAGAGTTGCATTGTCTAACATTTTTGCATTGCAATTGCAGGGTGCAACAGTAAAAGTTTGCGGTCCAACAACATTAATACCAAAATACATTTCTAGTTTAGGAGTAGAAGTAGAAACCAATCTAAAAAAAGCTTTAGAATGGTGCGATGTTGCCAATGTTTTACGTGTGCAACATGAAAGAATGGACATAAAGTATTTTCCATCTACCAGAGAATACACACAGCTTTTTGGTATCAATAAAGAAATTTTAGACAATCTTGGCAAGAAAATTGTTATTATGCATCCCGGACCTATTAATAGAGGTGTAGAAATTACAAGTGATGTTGCAGATTCTGATGATTCAATTATTTTAAATCAGGTAGAAAATGGCGTTGCAGTAAGAATGGCTGTAATTTATTTATTAGCACAGCAAGTTAAAAGATAAATTTCTTATATTTAAATTGTAATTTGTGCAAAAGCAAATTAAAGAAAAATGATAGTAGAAAAAAAAGAAAATTATTTTCTCATTTCTTCGGATGAAAACGTATTTAAAGATTTTTACAATTCTTTTTTAAAAATTGAAAAGGAATATGAATTGGTACATGTTGTTTTACAAATATCTGATAATATGAGTTATACGAAAGAAGATGTGTTGTTGTTTTTGAATTTATCAAATAAAAAAAAGGAACTTGCAACATCATTTGTACTAATACAAACTCTATTAGATGTAGATGATTTTCCAGAAACATTAACAATTGTTCCTACATTACAAGAGGCAGAAGATGTTTTAGAAATGGAAGCTATGGAGAGAGAATTGGGCTTTTAAAAAGGAAAATATGGTAAAAAAAATACTTTTTATGTTGTTTTTTACAATTTCATGTATTGGTTTTTCACAAATAAAAACCATAGATGCTTTGTCTGCTGTGCCAAATCCTTTTATTAGTTATACTAATATTCAGTTTAAATCAACTAGCAATCAAGATATTCAATTTAGTGTTAAAAATGTACTGGGAAAAACAGTTTTTAGCAAAAGTATAAAAGCTACAAAAGGTAAGAATATACTTCCTTTTTTTAAAGGAGATTTACTTTCTGGGTTGTACATCTATTCAATTCAAAGTAATCAAAAAATAACTTCTAAAAGACTGGTTATTAGATGAGCAGTATTAAGTTAACTATTTTAGGGTGTCATTCTGCAACACCAAGGGTAAACGCGTTTCCAACAGCACAATATTTAGAGATTAATAACAGTCATTTTTTAATAGACTGTGGAGAAGGTACGCAACGTCAAATGCGAAAATACAAGGTAGGTTTTACTAAAATAGACCATATTTTTATTTCTCATTTACATGGCGATCATTTTTATGGTTTGGTGGGTTTACTTTCTACTTATGGCATTTTAAGTAGAGACAAAGAGTTGCATATTTATGGGCCAAAAGGTATTAAAGACGTTACTTTATTACAATTAAAAATATCTCAGTCTCATGCAAAATATAAGATGATTTTTCATGAGTTATCATCAAAAAAAAGTGAACTCATTTTTGAAGATGACAAGGTTTCTGTAAGTACCATTCCGTTACACCATAGAGTGTACACAAATGGTTATTTATTTGTTGAAAAAGAAAAACCAAGAAAATTGAACATGCTAAATATTAGCGGATATCCAGAAATTGGTAGAGCAGATTATTTAAATATAAAAGCGGGTAAAGATGTTGTTTTATCTTCTGGTGAAATTGTACAAAATTCAGAATTAACAACGGCGCCAGCTAAACCTTTAAGTTTTGCTTTTTGTAGTGATACTAGTTATAAACCAGATATTATACCAATCATTAAAAATGTAGATTTGCTATATCATGAAGCAACTTTTTTAGAAGATAGAGAAGATTTGGCTATTAAAACCAAACATACTACTGCCAAACAAGCTGCTAAAATTGCAAAAGATTCAGTGGTAAAACAACTTGTTATTGGGCATTATTCTGGAAGATATAAAGATCTTTCGTTGTTTAAAAAAGAAGCACAAGAAATCTTTGAAAATACAGAATTGGCAGAACCGGGAAAAGTGTTTAGTGTTTAATTATAATATAAAAAAAGGTTTATTTGGAAAAGGTAAATATAAATTTAAAGTATAATGAGATTTTTAATTCTTACCCCAAGGTAGAGATTAAAAAACATATTAAAAAGCTTATTGAACTCGATTTTTATTATCCATATAACACCACTTTCTTTTGTATAACCAATACGGTTCATCAAAATTTCGAATACATTAGTAAAAATTTTTCGGCATGTACGGGCTTGTCAAAAGAAAACATGATGGACGGCGGAATGGATTATTTTTGGTCCCTTTTTCACCCGAAAGATATAAAACCTTGGATAAGTTGTTTAAATGATCTGATGACTTTTACAATGAATGAACTCAGTGATGAGCAACGTAAAAAAATGAGTTATACTTGGAATTATAGAATTAAAAATGCCAAAGGGAATTACGTTACTATTATTCAGAATACAACTCCATTACAATTTGATAAAGAGAATAAACCTATTATTGGTTTGGCACATTACACTGTTTTAGATTGCGATTTACATATGGATATTTGTGCTTGTGCAAAATACTTAAATGACCAAAATGAGTATGAAACGCTTTTCTATAGAAATATATCTAGTAAAAATTTATTACATGTAATTAGTAATAGAGAAACAGATGTTATTAGATTACTGCTAGTAAGTAATACAAGTAAAGAAATTGCAGTCAAACTAAATATTAGCAAACACACAGTAGATACACATAGAAGAAATATTCTAAAAAAGTTAGATTTAAACTCTACGTTTGAGCTAATAAGTTATTTCAAAAACAACCCAAAATTAATTTAAAATTACAAATACTCAATATGAGTATTGTCGTTTACTTATGCGCAAAGTATATTTGCGTTAAGTAAATTGGATTGGTTTTTTCTGATAAGCCACAAAGCGTTTGTTAGAATATACAATATTTTGAAAAAGGAAAGTTATTTAGGCTAATTCAATTTACTTACTCTTTAAAATTCATTTGTACTAAGCATAACCAAGGTACAGGCATCTTCAGCTTCAATATTATTTTCCTTTAAAAGTTTAAAAAATTCTATATTTTCTGCTCCAGGATTAAAAATAACCCTTCTAGGTTTTAAGCCAATAATATAGTCGTAATATTCTACTTGTCTTTTAGGATTTAAATACAAAGTTACCGTATCTATGTTTTTGTAATCCTTTTTTTGGTCATCAATAGACACCCCAAAAACACTTCCTTTTCTAGAGCCTAAGGCAACAATTTTCAAATCTTTATCTATCAACCTTTTAATAGCTATGTTAGAATATTTATTAGGGTTTGTTGATGCACCAATAACTAAAGTTACATTTTTCATAATGTTAAAAATACGTTAAACAAAGTTAATAACAGTAACAAATATATAAATAGTTGCGTCTTGTTAGTGTTCAAAGATGAAATAAATCAACCAAAATGAAAAAAATAATACTACTTGCCTTCTTAATTGTATCTGCAAATACTTTTTCGCAAATGGCTAAAGACAAATTGCCCAAACCTGGAGTTATTAAGGGCAAAGTAATAGATAAAAGCACCAAAGAAGTTTTACCTTATGTAAATATTGTGATAAGAGACTTTGCTAAAAAAATACTTACCGGCGGTATAACTGATGAAAATGGATTGTTCGAAATAAAGGACATTCCAAAGGGAAAAAGCTTGGTTGAGGTGCAATATATTGGATTTAAACTCTATTCAAAAAAAATTAGTATCACCAATAAAAATAAAGAGTTAAACTTAGGAACTATTGCTTTAGAAGAAGATAATGCAACGTTAGATGAGGTAGTTGTACGAGCAGAAACATCTACAGTTGTACAAAAAGTAGATAGAAAAGTTATAAATGTTGGTAAAGATTTAACCGCTGCTGGTACAACAGCATCAGAACTTTTAAATAATGTACAATCTGTGAGTGTAGATAGCCAATCTGGTGCTATTAGTTTACGAGGAAATGATAATGTGCGTGTTTTAGTAGATGGAAAACCAACCAATATATCTGCGGCCCAATTGTTAAAACAAATACCTTCTACTTCTATAAAAAGTATCGAATTAATCACAAATCCATCTGCAAAATACAATCCAGAAGGAATGAGTGGTATTATCAATATTATTTTAAATAAGAATGCTAATATGGGGTTTAATGGTTCTGTTGATACAGGAATAACGGCAGGTCATTATGTGCGTTATAATGCATCAACAAACATGAATTACAAAACCGGAAAAATTAATTTCTTTGGAAACTATGGTTATAATGGTGGAGAAAATTTTAACAAAGGTTTTGTAGATAGACCAGGGCAAAACAATCAAGATTTTCAATTTGTAAATGACAATCAATCTCATTTAGTAAAAATTGGTGCAGATATTTATTTAAACGATAAAAACACCCTTTCTTTTTACACCACTAAAAACTGGTTTAATGGTGGTGGAAGTGGAAGAACACTTGTAAATACAGCCAATAATGTTTTAATAAGTAATGCAAATAACCAACAATTACAAGAAAATAAGTCTAATACGTATAATGTCAATTATAAAATTGATTTCGAAAAAGAAGGACATAATTTAGAGTTTGAAGCTACATATTCTAACACAGATTCACCTGAAGATGCACAGAATACAGATATTTTAAAGAATGCTAATGATGCGGACTATAAAATTTATAACTACACTAATGATATTGAAAATGATAGAAACAATTCTTTAATTAATATTGATTATACAAACCCAATTTCTAAAGATGGTAAATTAGAACTAGGATTAGAATATAGAACTAATTCTACTGCAAATACAAATCTTACAGACCAAGAACGAGAGATAAGAGATGTTAATAGAACTATAACAGGTTATGAAAGAGTAGGGAATTCTTCTTTTGATTATGATAGAAAAATATACTCTGGATATATAAACTACGGACATAAATTTGGAAAACTAACCATGCAATTAGGTACACGTTTTGAACAATATGAAATAGAAGGTACTTTTAAAGAAGAATTTGCTTCAGAAAAAATAATTGATAAAATTAACAGCTTATATCCTTCAGTATTTTTCACCTATGCTGCATCAAATAAAAATCAATTTCAATTAAGTTATAGTAGAAGAGTAGACAGACCAAGTATTGGGCAATTAAACCCAATTAGAGAATGGAGTACGCCATTAATTACTTCTGTGGGTAATCCAGATTTAAATCCTCAATTCACTAATTCTTTCGAAGTAAATTACACCAGACAAATTAAAAACGGCTCATTAACTTTTGGTTCATTCTATAGAAAAATTAATGATAATATTTCTCGTGTAACCTATGCAGACCCTTTAGATCCGGAGGTAAAACAAATTCTTTCTTTTACTAATTTTGATGACACTAGTTCTTACGGATTAGAGTTGTCTGCAAATTATAAGGTAAATAATTGGTGGAGAATAAACGCAAGCACAGATTTTTATTCGCAAAAACAATTAGGAATTGTAAGTCAAAATGCACCAAGAATAGAAGTAACCAATGAAGTTTTTAATGCAAGAATTAGCAATAGTTTTAAAGCATCGAAAAATTTAAGATTTCAATTGTTTGCAATGTATAGAGGGCCATCAGAAGACATTCAATGGAAGGTAGAAAATATGTGGATGGTAAATACAGGGGCAAGTTTAGATGTGTTAAAAGGAAAAGGTACTATTAATTTTAGGGTGAATGATATTTTTAAAGGAATGAAATTTGCTTTTAATTCTTCGAGTCCTTTTGTGCAAAACGGAAAATTTAATTGGGAAAGTCAAACGGCTTATCTTGGATTTAATTACCGCTTTGGAAGTGGTAAAAATAAAGCAAAAAGTAGAAGACAAAGAGATGATAATACCAAGCAAAATAGTGGTGGTTTTTAATTCTATTTTAAATTATAATTAGTTGATTAAAACCTTGAATTTTGCTTTGCAAGTTTGAGGTTTTTCTTTTTATAATATTTGGATTTTTAGCTAAAATTAGATTTTTACTCTTTATTTTTTTTATCCTCATTTGAAAAAACAATTTACCTAACGATTGTCAGTAAGAGCTTTTCGAAGACTATTTTAATTACACTTCAACAAGCTCAGTGTGACATTTAGAGTTTGAATTGCATTTAGGATTTACCTTGGTAATATTTTACTTTTAATTTTTTTTATCTCATTTCAAAAAACAATTTACCAAACAGATGTCAGTCTGAGCCTGTCGAAGATCATTTTGCTTGCACTTCGACAAGCTCAGTGTGACATTTAGCGTTTGAATTGTGATTAGGTTTTATTTTGGTAATATTTTAGTTTTAAATTTACTTTTTTTTGATGCTCATTCCAACGAACACTTTACCTAACGGATGTCAGTCTGAGCTTGTCGAAGACCTTTTTACTTGCACTTCGACAAGCTCAGTGTGACATTTAGCGCTTGAATTGTGATTAGGTTTTATTTTGGTAATATTTTTACTTTTAAACTAATTTTGATCTTTATTTCAAAAAACAATTTACCAAACGATTGTCAGTCTGAGCTTGTCGAAGACCATTTTGTTAGCACTTCGACAAGCTCAGTGTGACATTAGGCGTTTGAATTGCATTTAGGTGTTAATTTGGTAATATTTGAGTATTAAGTTTACTTTTTTTTTGATACTCATTCCAAAGAACATTTTACCAAACGATTGTCAGTCTGAGCCTGTCGAAGACCTTTTTACTTGCACTTCGACAAGCTCAGTGTGACATTTAGCGTTTGAATTGCCTTCAGGTTTTATTTTGGTAATATTTTACATTTAAACTAATTTTGATCTTTATTTCAAAAAACAATTTACTAAACGATTGTCAGTCTGAGCCTGTCGAAGACCTTTTTACTTGCACTTCGACAAGCTCAGTGTGACATTTAGCGTTTG
>NZ_JBPOGL010000017.1:0-85133 GCF_051251875.1 Polaribacter sp. | reverse complement strand
GTATTAAGTATTAAGTATTAAGTATTAAGTATTAAGTATTAAGTATTAAGTATTAAGTATTAAGTATTAAGTATTAAAACTAAAAAAACTGGAGCTACTCAATCTTCATTAAAAAGAAAAATTCTACAAAATTTTAAAATCTTGTAGAATTATATGTCCTTATATAGTAAGAAATTATGTTGCTGGTTTGTATTCTTTTTTATCAATAACTATTTTAGCTATAATTTCTTTTAAGATTTCTGATGTTCCTCCACCAATGGGGCCTAATCTACTGTCTCTTAATAAACGCGCCATCGGATAATCTTCCATATAGCCATATCCGCCCAACATTTGTAGTGCGTCATAAATAACTTCGTCTGCCATTTTTGTTGCTAAAAACTTTGCCATACTTGCTTCTTTTACAACATACTGACCATGATTTAAGCGATTTGTGATTGAGTAATTGTACTCTTTACACATATCTACTCTACTTGCCATTTCGGCTATTTTATGTCTTAATACTTGAAATTGGTCTAAAGGTTTACCAAAGGCAACTCTTTCTTCCATATATTTAATGGCGTAATCTGTAGCAAATTCTGCTCTTGCATGGGCGTTTACCGCCATTACCAATCTCTCTAAAGCAAAATGCTGCATTATATATGGAAATCCTTTTCCTTCTTGACCCATTAAATTTGTTGCCGGAACTTCTACATTATCAAATGCAATTTCTCCTGTATCAGAGGCTTTCCAGCCAAGTTTATCTAACTTAGTTGCAGAAACGCCTTTTGCTGCTCTATCTACTACAAAAATGCTAATTCCTTTGTACTTGTTTGAAGGATCTGTTTTTGCTGCAACTATTAAATAATCTGAATACACACCGTTTGTAATAAAGGTTTTTGAGCCATTTAAAATATAAGTATCTCCTTTTTTTATGGCTGTAGAACGCATTCCTGCAACATCAGAGCCACCAAAAGGTTCTGTTATACACAAACAACCAATCATATCTCCTTCTACACTGGGTACTAAATATTTATTTTTGATAAAATCATCTCCTTCTTTAGCTAAATGTGTCATGGCTAAATATTGATGCGCCCACATGGCAGCGGCAAAACCACCCGAATTTATTTTTTGTAATTCTTCTAAAAAAATAACCGTATAAAATAAATCTAAATGTAAACCTCCAAATTCTTCTGGAGTATTTAAACCAAAATATCCCATTTCACCAAATTTCTTCCAAATGAAACGCTCTATGCTTCCATTTTTTTCCCATTTTTCTATGTGGGGAACTACTTCTTTCTGCAAAAATTCTTTGAAACTTGCACGAAAAGCTTCATGCTCTTCAGTAAAATACATACTGCTCATTATAATAGAAATTTGTGTGTTATTCAGCCACCAAATATAAGACTATTCTGTCATACAAATCTAGAGGAAAATTTGTGATATTTTTTAATTGTGATATTTCTTGAAGCTCAGCAACTTCATCTTTATAATTAAAAATTTTTATGCATAAATTATAATCAATATAGGGATTTTTTAACAATTCTTTAAAGGATACTGTATTTACATTTACCTTTTTTATAGTGGGTTTTTCAATAATTTTAAAGATGGCTAAAACTTTTTCTGCTACTTCTTTTTCCAAACCCCAAACTTCATTTAGTTGATAATCAAAAGAAAACCCTTGCAATTTAGTACGGTATTTAATAATACGTTCGGAAAGCTTCTCTCCTATTCCATAAACAGTTTTTAAGTCTTCTGCTGTTGCCTTATTAATATCTGTGGTGGTAATTTTATTCTTTAATTTATTAAAAGAGGATTGATTCTTTTTTGCTACTGATGAATTTGAATATTGTTTTTTTTGACTGTTTTTTACAATCCAATCTGGAAATTTAAAATATGGAGATATTTTATTTAATAAACTATCTGAAATTTTAGTTACTTTCTGAAATTCTTCTTTAGAATTCACAAACTTTTTGGTTTTTCTAAAAGCCAAAAGTCTGTCAATTTCCTCTATACACATGCCTAACTGTTCTCCTTTATAATCTGTGATATAATTAGGATTGAAAGGAAACACCTTGGGTTTTCTGTTTTCAATTTCTAGAAACTTTAAACTATCTATTTGTTTGTGAAACGCTAAAACTTGTGGAGTATTTACATCTGAATTTTCTTCTGAAGAAAAATTACCAAATACAATGACTAGTTGTAAAATAATGATACTTATTAGCAAAAAGAAAATCCCATTTCTTTGGCTTTTGTGATACCAGAAATGGGATTTAAAAAAATTCATTTTATTGTTTTTTTATTTTGTTTTTTTATGTCCGACTGCAGTTAGATATCTTTTTAATTCAACTTTTACTTTTGGTGCTAATAAGAGTAGTCCAATAATATTTGGAAACACCATGGCGAATATCATTGCATCAGAAAACTCAATTACAGAACCTAAACTAGAAGAGGCACCAATTACCACAAAAATTAAAAATAATGTTTTATAGGTGATGTCAACTATTTTACTTTTTCCAAATAAATACTTCCAACCTTGAATTCCGTAATAAGACCAAGAAAGCATGGTAGAAAAAGCAAATAAAATTACCGCTATAGTTAGTAAAATAGAAAAATTAGGAATGGCAGAATCAAAAGCTACTGAGGTTAAATCTACACCTCCCAAATGTTTACCAGTTTCATTCATAATTACATTACCACCTTCATCTAAATTTGAGTAATTAAATAAATTACTCTTTAAATTGGTTACCACAATTACCAAAGCGGTCATTGTACAAATAATTACAGTATCTACAAATGGACCAATTGAAGCTACTATACCTTCACTTGCAGGAAATCTTGTTTTTACAGCTGCATGTGCAATAGATGCAGAACCAACACCAGCCTCATTTGAAAAAGCTGCTCTTTGAAAACCAACAATCATTACCCCAATTAAACCTCCAACTACAGACGTTTGATTAAAAGCTCCGTCCCAAATTTGAACGATAGCGTCTGGAAGTATGGTAATATTCATACCAATAATTACCAAAGCAGCACCTACAAACATAATTCCCATAAACGGAACTATTTTTTCTGTTACTCGCCCTATTCTTTTAATTCCTCCAATAATTACAATTCCTACTAATATTGCCATTAAGATTCCAAAGAAAAACCCAGAATCTAGACCAAAAAGTTGTTTAAATTGTGCGGCTGCTTGGTTAGATTGAAACATGTTTCCACCGCCAAAAGAACCTCCAATAACAAATACTGCATAAACACCCGCTAAAACTTTACCTAAGCCACCTAACTTCTTTTCTTTTAATCCTTTCTTTAAATAATACATTGGCCCACCATAGATTTTTCCATCTTCGCCAACTTCTCTATATTTTACTCCTAAAGTAGCCTCTACTAATTTTGTAGACATTCCTAAAAAACCGGCAACAATCATCCAGATAGTAGCACCAGGACCACCAATTGCAATTGCCACTGCCACCCCAGCAATATTACCCAAACCTACAGTTGCAGATAATGCAGCTGTTAAAGCCTGAAAATGTGTAACTTCTCCTATAACTCCTTCTGCTTGTACACTTTCAAAAACATCTCCTCCAGGAGTTGGATCTCCAGCAGCTTCGTCTACAGAATGATGATCAATCTTATCATACTTACCTCTTGTTGCATGAAAAGCAACGCCCATTAAGGTTATATTGGCAAACTTAAAATACAAAGTAAAAAACAAGGCTCCTAATAATAAAACAATAATTACAATTGGAACATTTATACCTACGATGGAAATTGGATAAAAAACCACTGAACTAACAGCATCTGCAAACGGTTTAAATTGTGCTTCTATTTTTTCATCCATTGACATCTCTTGTGCAAAAGAGAACATTGGAAATGCTAATAAAAGCAATGAAAGAAGTTTTTTCTTCATAATATAATATGATTAGTTTAATTAATTAGTAACTCGCAATATCTTAAAAAAATGCTCTTTTGACAACTTTTAGTAGTTAAAAGTGTTTTTTAGATAACGGTTTGTTTAAATCGTTGTAAATCTTCTTTAAAAGTTTTCGGATAAAACCCTAAAACTTTGTTTGTTTTTGATAAATTGAAACCTGTTTTTGCAGGTCTTGGTGCTGTTTGATTTAAGGTAGCTGTAGATATTGGCTTTATCAAATTTTTATCTAAATTAAAGGCATCTGCAATTTGCCCGGCTATTTCATAAACACTTAATAGTTGGTTTGATGAAATATGATAAATTCCTGTAGCTTTTTTATCCATCGCTATTTTACACGCCAACGCTAAATCTTCTACATAAGTTGGTGTTCTAAACTGATCATCAACAATAGTAATCTCTTTGCCTTTTTCTAACATACTTTTTACCCAAAGTACAATATTACTTCGGCTCATATCAAAAACTTTTCCATATACCAAAATGGTTCTTAAAATAGTATAGTCTATTTCTGATTTTAATAAAAGTTGTTCTGATTTTAATTTTGATAATCCATAATAACTTAACGGATTTGGCGTATCCGTTTCTTTATAATTCCCTTTTTTTCCATCAAAAATAAAATCTGTGGAAAGATGAATTAAATGCACGTTTAATTGCTTTGAAATTTCTGCCAACCATTTTACAACGGTAACATTTAACAAGTCGCAACTTTCTTTATTATTTTCACAATCATCTACTTGCGTCATAGCAGCCGTGTTAAAAATAAAGTTGGGTTGAATTTCTTTGATCTTATTTTTTAATTTTTCTTCACTTGTAATATCAATAGAAACATAGGTAAAATCGTTTCTTCCGCTTCTGTTTTCTCCTCTTGAAAAACCAAAAACTTGGTACTTTTCTTTTTCTTGTAGCAATAAATTCAGTAATGATTGCCCTAACAATCCGTTACTACCAGTAATAATAACTTTATTCATAAATAAATAAGTTCCTTTTTATTATTCCTTTTTAAGTGAGCTTACCAAAAAAACAACACTTAAAATAGCTCTCTTAATTTTAAAATTTGATTACGTCTACCCAATACAATTAAATGAGAACCTTCAATTAATTTACAATCTGCTTCTGGGTTTATAATATATTCTTTATCCGGTTTTATAAAACCGATTACGGTACAACCTGTTTGCCTTCTTAAATCTAAATCTAACAACGTTTTATTCAAATATTTTTTTGGCAAATCATTTACATCTATCTCTTCTAAATTGGCTGTAGTTTCTCCTTCAATAGTTAATCTATCTACAAATTCTATAACATCTGGCGTAGTTACTAAAGATGCCATGTGATCTCCACCTAATTTATCTGGCATAATTACATTACTTGCTCCTGCAATTTTTAATTTACTGAAAGAAGAATCATTAGAAGCTCTACTAATTACTTTGCAATTTTTATTTAATTGACTCACCGTTAAAACAACAAATAAGTTATTTGCATCCGATGGCAAAGCAGTAATTAAAAAGGCTGCATTTTCTATTCCTGCCTTTAATAATGTTTCATCTAAAGTGGCATCACCATAAATATTTAAAACACCTTCTGCATCTAAAGTTTCAATTCTTTCTTTGTTTTTTTCAACAACAACAAATTTCTTATTGTAATTTTTTAACTTTAAAATTGCTTGTTTACCGTTTCTACCAAAACCACAAACAATGGTATGTCCTTTTAAATGTGCTATTTGTTTTTCCACTTTTTTATGTTTAAAATGTTCAAATAATTTACCGCTTACTAAATATTCTGAGAAAGCTGAAACTGCATAACCAAAAACAGTAATACTAGTTAAAATAAGAAATATTGTAAAAATTTTTTCTACAGGAGTAAATGGTCTCAATTCTCCAAAACCAACAGTAGTTACGGTAATAACAGTCATATACAACGCATCTACAAAAGTATAATGAGAAAGTAACATGTACCCAACCGTTCCCATTGCCAAAATGGAAATTACTAGAAATAAGGTTTTATTAATTTTAGATTCTAATATTTTCATACTTTATAAATCAAATACAGAACTTCTTTTTGTATACATCATGTCTTTTAATTTTAATAAAAATGCCAAGGTTAAGTAAAAGCCAAAAGACAGGCCTACTGTAAAAAAAGTAACATAAATAAAAAACAACCTTACGTTTTGCGCACGCATTCCAATTCTGTCTGCTAATCTTGATGAAACTTGAAATCCGTTTCTTTCAAAAAAATGTCGAATAGTATTTATCATTTACCTTCTAATATTTAAATGCAAGATAGTATTTTATCATTTGAAATCAATACATTTTAAATTTCTGTTTTCACAGAATTACTATTTTTACAAAAAGTTAAATATTAAAAGCATTAAACAATCATTCTTAGATTAAAATTGGATTCTTTAACTTTGCCTTTTTCCGAAAAAAACTCCTCATTTGAAAGACCAAGAATACATAGAAGTTTACGGGGCAAGAGTCCATAACTTAAAAAATATTGATGTAAAAATTCCTCGTGAAAAACTAGTTGTTATTACGGGTTTAAGCGGCAGCGGAAAATCTTCTTTAGCTTTTGATACTATTTATGCTGAAGGACAAAGACGTTATATTGAAACTTTTTCTGCATACGCGCGCCAATTTTTAGGCGGATTAGAAAGACCTGATGTTGATAAAATTGATGGCCTTTCGCCTGTTATTTCTATTGAACAGAAAACTACTAATAAAAGTCCGCGGTCTACAGTAGGAACCATTACAGAAATCTACGATTTTTTAAGATTGTTATTTGCCAGAGCTGCAGATGCCTATTCTTACAATACCGGAGAAAAAATGGTGAGTTATTCTGATGAACAAATAAGACAACTTATAATAACTGACTTTGCTGATAAAAAAATAGCCGTTTTAGCACCTTTAATTAAATCTAGAAAAGGGCATTATCGCGAACTTTTTGAACAAATTTCTAAACAAGGTTTTTTACGTGTTAGGGTTGATGGCGAAATAAAAGAAATTGAAAAAGGAATGCGTTTAGACAGGTACAAAACGCATGATATTGAAGTTGTTATTGATAGACTGTTAATTAATGAATCTGCAGAAAAACGCTTAGAAGAAACCATAAAAACCGCACTATATTCTGGCAATAATATTATGATGGTTATAGACATTGATAACAATGAACCTAGATATTTTAGTAGAGAATTAATGTGCCCAACAACGGGAATTGCATATCCTAATCCAGAACCAAATAACTTTTCTTTTAACTCACCAAAAGGTGCGTGTAACAAATGCAATGGATTGGGAATTATGAATGAAATAAACCTTCATAAAGTAATTCCAGACAATTCTATTTCTATACAAAATGGAGGAATTGTTCCTTTAGGAGCACAAAAAAGCAGTTGGATTTTTAAACAAATTCAAAATATTGCAGAACGTTACAAATTCAAATTAACAGACCCTATAAAAAGTATTCCAAAAGAAGCTTTAGATATAATTTTAAAAGGCGGCAATGAGTCTTTTGAAATCACCTCTAAAACAGTTGGAGTTACAAGAAATTATAAAATAGATTTTGAAGGAATTATCTCTTTTATTGAAAATCAATATGCAAATGCAGAAAGTACTACTATAAAACGTTGGGCAAAAGGTTTTATGGATGAAGTTTCTTGTGCAACTTGTGGCGGAAAAAGACTTAAAAAAGAAGCACTTCACTTTAAAGTTTCTGATAAAAACATCAGCGAATTGACACAAATGGATGTTACTGAACTTGCAAAATGGTTTAAACATATTGAGAAAAAATTATCAGAAAAACAACTTATTATAGCTTCAGAAATTTTAAAAGAAATTAGCACCAGAATTCAGTTTTTATTAGATGTTGGTTTAGATTATTTAAGCTTAGACAGAACTTCTAAATCCCTTTCTGGCGGAGAAGCACAAAGAATTCGCTTGGCAACACAAATTGGTTCTCAATTAGTGGGTGTGCTTTATATTTTAGATGAACCCAGTATTGGATTGCATCAACGTGATAATCAAAAACTAATAGATTCTTTGATAAAATTACGTGATATTGGAAACTCTGTTTTAGTGGTAGAACACGACAAAGACATGATGGAACATGCCGATTTTGTCTTTGATATTGGCCCTGGAGCAGGAAGACACGGAGGCGAAATTGTAAGCTCAGGAACTTTTGAAGAATTAAAAAAACAAAATACCTTAACGGCAGATTATTTAACAGGAAGAAAAGAAATTGAAATTCCGAAAAAACGCCGAAAAGGAAATGGAAAATTCATAACACTAAAAGGCGCTTCTGGCAACAATTTAAAAAATGTTTCTGTGGCGTTTCCTTTGGGAAAAATGATTTGTGTAACCGGTGTTTCTGGAAGTGGAAAATCAACCTTAATAAACGAAACTTTATACCCAATTTTAAATGCTCATATATATAGAGGTGTAAAAAAACCAATGCCTTATAAAAAAATTGAAGGCTTAGAACATGTAGATAAAGTAATAGATATAGACCAATCTCCTATCGGAAGAACACCACGTTCTAACCCAGCAACTTATACAGGAACTTTTGGAGAAATTAGAAGCTTGTTTGCCAAAACTCCAGAAGCTGCAATTCGCGGTTACAAACCAGGAAGATTCTCTTTTAATGTAAAAGGCGGACGTTGTGAAACTTGCCAAGGTGGCGGTGTAAGAGTTATTGAAATGAATTTTTTACCTGATGTTCATGTAGAGTGTGAAACTTGCCAAGGAAAGCGTTTTAACAGAGAAACCTTAGAAATTAGGTACAAAGGAAAATCTATTTCTGATGTTCTTAATATGACCATTGAAGATGCTACAGATTTCTTTGAAATGATTCCTAAAATTCATAGAAAACTAAAAACAATAAAAAATGTTGGACTAGGTTATATCACCTTAGGACAGCAATCTACCACCCTTTCTGGTGGTGAAGCGCAGCGTATAAAATTAGCTACAGAACTCTCTAAAAGAGATACTGGCAATACTTTTTATATTTTAGACGAACCTACAACGGGTCTTCATTTTGAAGATATTAGAGTATTAATGGACGTTTTAAACAAACTTGCCAACAAAGGAAATACTGTATTAATTATTGAACATAATTTAGATGTGGTAAAATTAGCAGATTATATTATTGATGTTGGTATGGAAGGCGGAAAAAAAGGAGGTAAAATTCTATGCACAGGAACCCCTGAGGAAGTTGCCAAACATACAACCAGCTATACCGCTAAATTCCTTAAAAAAGAATTAAAATAAAATTTGTAACATTCACAGCAGCAAAATGTTGAAAAAGAACTAATTTAGCAAGCATTTCTTTTTTTGAAAAAGGAAAAAAAATAAAGTATACATTATGACAAATGACGATAGAAAAATAAGAGAAAAACTACAACAAAAAACTTGGAACGAAATAAAAACAAACGATTCTTGGGCTATTTTTAAAATTATGGCAGAATTTGTAGAGGGCTATGAACGTTTAAGTAAAGTAGGTCCTTCGGTATCTATTTTTGGATCAGCAAGAACAAAACCAGACCATCCTTATTATGTTTTGGCAGAAGAAATTGCTTTTAAATTAACACAAAATGGATATGGTGTTATTACTGGCGGTGGACCAGGAATTATGGAAGCTGGTAATAAAGGTGCACATAGAGGTAAAGGAAGTTCTGTTGGCTTAAATATTGAACTCCCTTTTGAGCAACATGACAACCCATGGATAGACCAAGGAAAAAGTTTAGATTTCGATTACTTTTTTGTTCGTAAAGTAATGTTTGTAAAATACTCTCAAGGCTTTATTGTTATGCCTGGTGGTTTTGGTACTATGGATGAACTTTTTGAAGCTATTACATTAATTCAAACACATAAAATTGGTCGTTTTCCTATTGTTTTGGTTGGTAAAAAATTCTGGGGTGGCTTGTTAGACTGGATTAAAAATACACTTATTGAAGAAGGAAATATAAGTGAAAAGGATTTGAATCTTTTTAGATTGGTAGACACCGCAGATGAAGCTATAGATCACTTAAATAAGTTTTACACCAAGTATCAGTTAAAACCAAATTTTTAAAAGCAAACCATTTTAAAGAAGTAATATATAATTGAAAACTCGTTTTTACATAATATTCATTGCCTTTTTTATAGCCATACAAACTTTTGGGCAACAAAATGTTATACATATAAAATCTATTTTAGATGTTGATAAAAATGAATTACAGATACAGCAAGAAATTGTATATTACAATACTTCCGACAGTATTTTAAATGTTGTTTATTTGCACAATTGGCCCAATAGTTTTAAAAATAGAAAAACTCCGCTAAGTAAACGTTTTATTGAAAATTTTAAAAAAGACTTCTATTTTGCCAAAAAGGAAGATTTAGGAAACACCAATATAAAAAATGTCTCTGTAAATTTCGAAAACACTTTCTCTAACGAAGTCGCAGGGCAACCAGATATTCTTAGAGTAGAACTCAAAACTCCTCTGCAACCAAAAGATAGTATTATAATTACATCTCTTTATCAAGTAAAAATACCCAATGCAAAATTTACGGGTTATGGTAAAACCGATGAAGGGTATCATTTACGTTTTTGGTACTTAACGCCTGCTGTTTATAACAAGGGTTGGCAATTAATGAGCAATCTTAATATTGATGATTTATATGAAGCAGGCACAGATTTTACCATAGAAATTGATGTACCTAAAGAATATATTGTTGAAAGTAATTTATACCAATATGAAACACAGAAAGAAAATTACAATCATTACTATTTAGTTGGAAAAAACAAAACAGATATCATTTTAGGTATCAACAAAAAACCGCAATTAAAAACATTTAAAACAAAGAAAATTGCTGTTCATACCGATGTTTTTTCGGAAGAGTTAGACTATGAAGTAACCACCAATATTTTAAATAGGGAAATAGAATTTATCGAAAAATATTTGGGAAAATATCCTCATTTAGAAATCTATATAGACAAAGCAACCCAACGCAAAAACCCTATATATGGTTTAAATCAGTTACCCAGTTTTTTACGCCCTTTCTCTGATGTTTTTAAATGGGACATTACCATGTTTAAAGCCCTCACAAAAAGATGCATAGAAAACACCTTGCTTTTAAATAAAAGAGAAGATTATTGGCTCATAGATGGTATTCAGAATTATTTAATGATTGAATATATAGAAGAATTTTACCCGGAAGTTAAATTATTAGGAAATGCTTCTAATTCTTGGCTCTTAAAAAAATTCAATATTTCAAAATTAGATTTTAATGATAAATATCCATTTATTTATCAATTTACGGCTCGTAAATTTTTAGATCAAGCGTTAACGGTGCCTTTAGACTCTTTATCAAATTTTAATAGAAGAATTGCAAGTAAGTATAAAGCTGGCTTAGGTTTTAGGTATTTAAAAGGGTATTTAGGAGATAGTATTATCAACACAACAATTAAAGAATTTTATCAAAACAATCAACTTAAAATTACTTCTAGCAAACAATTTAAAGAATTATTGGCTCAAAATACTACTAAAAATTTAGATTGGTTTTTTAACGATTTTATAAAAACAAATAAAAAAATAGATCATAAAATAGAGGCTATTGTTCCTCAAAAAGATAGTTTACAAGTAACCATAAAAAATAAAAGAAACATAACAACTCCTGTTGCTTTGTATGCTTTAAAAGACAACGAGATTCAATTAAAAAAATGGATTACAAATGTAGATAGCACAAAGACCGTAAAAATTATAAAGGGAAATTATGATAAACTCGTTTTAAATTATGAAAATTTATATCCTGAATATAATACATTAGACAATTGGAAAAACGTGCAAAAAAAGTTATTTAATAAACCTTTAAAATTAACTTTTATAAAAGACATTGAAGCGCCAGATTACAATCAAATTTTTTATCAACCAAATATAAAATACAACTTTTACGACGGTTTAATTTTAGGTTTAAATTTACATAACAAACCTTTACTTAAACGTAATTTAGAATTTAGTCTTTCTCCTGCTTACGGAACAAAAAGTGGCTCTTTGGCAGGAAGTGCTTCTATAAGATACAGTCAATTTTATGAAAACTCAAACATTTATAAAATCTCTTATGGCCTTGCCGGAAACAGCTTACAATACGCTCCAGAATTAACCTATACCTCTTTTATACCTTATGTAGATGTACTATTTAACAGAAAGTCTTTAAGAGAAACTAGTAGCAGATCTATAAGAGCAAAAATGGTACATATAGATAAAGAAGTTGCTCCACAAACACAACAAACAGACCAAGATAATTACAACGTATTTAGTTTGAGTTATAATTATAGTAAACCAGACATTATTAAAGAATTACGATATAGTTTTAGCACAGAGTTTGCGAAAGATTTTTCTAAAGCAGCCTTAGATTTACGTTTTAGAACCTTAACTTCTTCAGATACTCAATTAGATTTTAGATTTTTTGCTGGTGCATTTTTAAGCAATAAAACAACCAGTAATTATTTTAGTTTTGGTTTAGACAGAGCTAATGATTACTTGTTTCAATTAAATTATTATGGTAGATCAGAAAATTCAGGTTTTTTTAGTCAACAATACATTATAAACGAAGGTGGTTTTAAATCTGTTTTACCTACAAGATTTGCAAACCAATACATGGTTTCTTTTAATTCTAGCATTGGTTTATGGCGTTGGGTAGAGCTCTATAATGATGTTGCTTTTTTAAAAAACAAAAACAACCCGCTTTATTTTGCCTATGAAAGCGGAATTCGCTTTAACTTTGTTCATGAATATTTTGAAATCTATTTTCCTATGTATTCTAATAATGGTTGGGAAGTTGGACAAAACAAGTATTCAGAAAAAATAAGATTTACCATTACTGCGAATATAAAATCTCTTATTAATTTTTTCAAGCGCGGCTTTTTATAGAAAATGCACATTAAACAAAGTGCATTTTAAAAAACCATTATACCTGTTTAAATAATTCGTAACAAAAAATCATTATTTCGAATTAAAATTACTATATTCTCATAAAAAGAAAAACATTTTAAATATCAACTAAATAATTTTAACTTTGCATTCATCCAAACTTATATAAATGCCAGAAGAGACACTTTCACCTATTAAACAAGAACTATCTTTTAACGAATTTAAAAAAGAAGTACTAAATGACTATAGAATTGCTAAAATTAGTAGAGAATGTAGTTTATTAGGCAGAAGAGAAGTCTTAACAGGCAAGGCTAAATTTGGTATTTTTGGTGATGGAAAAGAGGTGCCACAATTGGCCATGGCAAAAGCCTTTAAAAAAGGCGATTTTAGATCTGGTTATTATAGAGATCAAACTTTTATGATGGCTATTGGAGAGTTAACCCCACAACAATTTTTTGCTGGTTTATACGCACATACAGACATTACCTCAGAACCTATGTCTGCTGGTAGACAAATGGGCGGTCATTTTGCTACACATAGTTTAAACGAAGATGGAAGCTGGAAAAACCTAATGCAACAATACAATTCTAGTGCAGACATTTCGCCAACCGCTGCTCAAATGCCCCGTTTATTGGGTTTAGCACAGGCATCAAAAATATATAGAAACGAAAAAAGCGTACAAAACAACACTAATTTTTCTATCAACGGAAATGAAGTTGCTTGGGGAACAATAGGTAATGCAAGTACTAGCGAAGGTGTTTTTTTTGAAACTATAAATGCTGCTGGTGTTTTACAAGTACCTATGGTTATGAGTGTTTGGGATGATGAATATGGAATTTCTGTTCACGCAAAACATCAAACCACCAAAGAAAGTATTTCTGAAGCTTTAAAAGGTTTTCAAAAAGAAAATGGAAAAAATGGTTATCAAATATTAGTTGTTAAAGGTTGGGATTATGTACAATTAATAGATGTTTATAGCAAAGCATCTAAAATTGCAAGAGAAGAACATGTGCCGGTTTTAATACACGTACACCAACTAACACAACCACAAGGCCACTCTACTTCTGGTTCTCATGAAAGATATAAATCTACCGAAAGATTAAAATGGGAGAAAAATTTTGATTGCATTACTAAAATGCGTCAATGGCTTTTAGAGTTTGAACTAGAAACCGAAACCGGAGAAACTTTACGGTTTGTAAATTCTGAAGAAGAACTTATATTATTAGAAAAAGAAGCAAAAAAAGAAGTTGCTGCAGCAAAAAGAAATGCCTGGAATGCACACAGCAATGAAATAAAAGAAGAAGTTAACATTGCCATTAAGCTTTTAGAAAAAGTAGCTTCCAAAAGTAAAAACAATGCTTTTATTTCAAAAATTAAAAACGACTTAAAACTTATTGTTGAACCTGTTAGAAAGGATATTTTAAGCGCAACTAGAAAAACACTGCGATATATTAGAGACGAAAAATTTCCTGAAAAAATCGAACTTCAGAATTTTATTAAAATTTCTATGCAAGATGCCTACTATAAATACTCGTCTTTTTTAATGAGTGAAACCAATTTAGGCGCATTACATGTTCAAGAAATTAAACCTAAATACTCTCAAAAAGAACAACTTGTAGACGCAAGAATTATTATGAGAGACAACTTTAACGCCATTTTAAAGAAATACCCAGAGGTACTAATTTTTGGTGAAGATGCCGGTTTAATTGGCGATGTGAATCAAGGCTTAGAAGGTTTACAAGCAAAATATGGTAACATTAGAGTTGCAGATACCGGTATTAGAGAAGCCACTATTATTGGTCAAGGAATTGGTTTGGCTTTGCGTGGGTTAAGACCCATTGCAGAAATACAATATTTAGATTATTTATTGTATGCGCTACAAATTTTAAGTGATGATTTAGCAACACTACATTACAGAACTTTTGGAAAACAAAAAGCACCTTTAATTATAAGAACTCGTGGTCATCGGTTAGAAGGTATTTGGCATGCAGGTTCTCCTATGGGAGGCATTATTAATAACATTAGAGGTATACATGTTTTAGTTCCTAGAAACATGATAAAAGCAGCAGGTTTTTATAACACTCTTTTAGAAGGAGATGAGCCCGCCTTAGTTATAGAATGTTTAAATGGTTACAGATTAAAAGAAAAATTACCTGTAAACTTAGGAGAATTTAAAACTCCTATTGGCTTGGTAGAAACTATAAAAGAAGGTCAAGATATTACGGTAGTTTCTTACGGTTCTACCTTGCGTTTGGTACAAAGTGCAGCTAATGAATTAGCACAGATAGGTATTGATATAGAAATTATAGATGCACAGAGTTTATTACCATTTGATTTACAACAAGATTGTGTAAAAAGTGTTGCAAAAACAAATAAATTATTAGTGGTAGATGAAGATGTACCCGGTGGTGCTTCTGCCTACATCTTACAAAAGATCATAGAAGATCAAAACGGATATCAATATTTAGATAGCAAACCTGCAACCCTAACTTCAAAAGCACATAGACCTGCATACGGTACAGATGGTGATTATTTTTCGAAACCATCTGAAGAAGATATTTTCGAAAAAATATATGAAATCATGCACGAGTCTAATCCTAACAAGTTTGCAAATTTGTATTCATAGAAAATATAAATTTATATATTTTAAACAAATCCAATGTATATTTATGTTGGATTTTTTTTTATTGATGTTCTAAAATAGTGTCGAAATAAAACAATAAAAGCCGTGATAATAAAATCACGACTTTCTTTTTTGAATTTTGTATGCAATAAATTTAATCCCCCAATTAAACTACTACATATAATCTCAAAATTCAAATCAAAGATAGTGTTGATTTATGGTTCTACTCAAAAAAAACAACAACAAAACTACTACAAGTAGAAAAATTATTCACTAAAACTACTATATTTGCACAACAAAAAGGATTACACCCATAGAAATGAAAAGATTACAAGCATTAAAAAGAATTATTACCTTACTTATATTATTTCAAGTAAGCAGCTATTTCTCTCAAGATTTACTTATTAAAAATGAAGATTCTTGGCATTATTATGATGATGATTATTTAGAAAATGATTGGATACAACAATCAGAATTTTCTAATTGGAAGTTTGGTAAATCACCATTAGGATATGGAAGTGATCAAATAAACACAGTACTTAATTTTGGAGATAATAAAGAGCAAAAACACATAACAAAGTATTTTAAAAAGAAATTAGTTATTCAAAACACCTATGTTGCTTATCAATTTAAAATTCTTAGTGATGACGGAGCAATGGTTTATATAAACGGCAAAGAACTTATTAGAGAGAACATGCCTAATTCTTCCATCGGTAATACTACTTTAGCTGCAAGCACTATTAAAGGGGAGGCTGAACATCTATTTAAAGAATATTACTTTGATAATTCTATTTTTAATGAAGGAGAGAATACAATAAGTATTTCAGTACATCAAGTACATACATACTCTAGTGACTGTATTTTTAGTTTAGAACTCATTGGTCATCATAATCCTGAAGTTTTAAAAAGCGTAATAGATGATCATAATAAAAGTAACCAAGAATTAAAATATAGAATAAAAGATTTAAACACAAAGTTTGAATTTGAAAAAATTTCTGTTCAAAAAGAAAGATTAGAAGACACCAATTTTTATTTAAGAATTTTATTGTATTTATTCTGTTTTTTAGGTGTTTTATTAGTTCTAGGCTATTATTTTATTCTTGAATATTCAAAAAAAAATAAGAAAGAACTTGAACTAAAACAAATTACGTTATCCGCTAAAATCTTAGAAAAAGATAAAGAAATGATTACTTTATCTACCAATATACTGCACAATAAGCAATATTTTAAAGAAATTAAAGCAGATTTAAAAGGAATTAAAACGGACGAAAAAGGAATTATAAAAGGAATCATAAAGCAAATAGATTACGTTTTAGAAAGAGATGACGATTGGCATATTTTAAAAGAACATTTTAATGCTGTATATGACAATTTTTACGATAAATTAAATGAAAAACATCCCACACTTTCCGAAACTGAATTAAGACACTGCATGTTTATTAAACTACATATGCACACAAAAGAAATTGCAAGAATACTTTTAATAGACCCAAGATCTGTACAAACCGGAAGATATAGAATTAAAAAGAAAATGAATTTAAATGAAAATGAAGATTTAAGAGACTATCTATTAAAGTTTATTTAAAACTTTAATAGATCTAAGGTTTTGCTACGCTGAATTTTTTTTGTTTCCGTTTCAATAAAATCATCAATAAAATAAATTTCTCTGGGTATTTCAATTTTAGAAAGTGAAGTTCGTTTTTTTATTTCAACATGAAATAAATCTTTAAATTTTGATGTTTTTAATTGTTCTAGTTCCACAATTAAAACAAGCTTTTGCCCTAGTTTTTTATCTGGAATTCCTGCTACAAAAAAACGTTGTTCAATAATTTTAGATAATTTTTCTTCTATTTTTTCTGGATGTAATTTAATACCACCAGAATTAATTACAGCATCAAATCTACCCAACCATTTAAACTGTGTATCAGAAATTAATTGAACCACATCATTTGTAAAAATGATTTCTTTTGATACTTTTTGTGCATCTATTACCAAACAGTTTCTTTGGTCTTTGTAAATAGTAACGTTGGGCAATGTCTTATAATATCCACTTAAAAATTCTTGATAAGAATCTATATTATTAGATTTATTTACTTGTTTTTCTGTGGAAGAAAAAAAACAATTCAACTTTTTTACCGCAATATGTGTAATGGTTTCGGTCATACCATAGGTAGCAAAAGCTTCTGTAGTAACCAATTGTAATTTTTCTTGTAATTGTATAGAAACCACACCTCCACCAATAATTAATTTTTTAATTTTATAGAGTTCATCTAATGAATTTGATACTTGTAACGGAACCATCGCAGAGAAATCATACTCTTTTACAATCCCACGAAGTGGATAAGAACTTGGATGTACAACATCTAAATGCCATCCTAAAGTAAGCGCTCTCACCATCATTAATTTACCAGCAATATAGGCCATTGGCAAACACAAAAGCGCTGTAGTCTTTTTCTTTAAATTAAAATGTTTTCCTGTAGCTAAAGCTGAATTTACAATCCTTTTTTTTTGCAGTCGAATAGGTTTGGGTTTTCCTGTAGAACCTGAAGTATTTACGATGATAAAATCATCCTCAGAAAACCAGTTTTGTAAAAAAATAAAGGAATCTTCAGAAACATTTTGTACGTAACTTAACAATTCATCTACAGATGTAAATGAAATACCATTCAGCTTAAAATTTTTATGAAATTTATTCAATTTTAACATCTTCTAAAACTCTATAATTTTCTTTTAAATTAACAGGTTTTACAATTTTTCCTGTTAATTTTTCTTTCCAATTACTCCATCCATATTTTTTAGAAAATACAACTAATAATAATGGATACAATACCAAAACTGGGAAAAACATTTCCCAACCCACAGAAGGTTCAGAAGTATCTATATACAACGCATCGGTTTGAAAAACTGTCCAATCTGTAGTTACAAAAAAGGCGGCAACAATATTATTTATGGCGTGCAATCCCATTGCTAATTCTGTACCTTCATCCATTAATGTTGTAATTCCGTATAAAAAACCAGTACCAATGTAAAAAACCATTGTAATATACCCCAGTTTTTCTACTTCAGGATTTGAGCCATGCAATAAGCCAAAACAAACAGATGTTAAAATTAATGGAAGCCAACGGTTTTTTGCTAAAATCCCTAAGCCTTGCATAAAATATCCTCTAAATAATAATTCTTCAAAGGAAGTTTGAAAAGGTAAAAACAAAAAAGAAATTACCAACAAAGTAAAAAAAGGAGTTGCGTTAAAATTCCATATATAATTTTCTGGACTCACCAAAATTCCTGCATAAATTACAAGCGCACTAACAACACCCCAACTCATAAAACCAAACCAAAACCGTTTCCAATCTATCTTTTTTCTACTTGTTATTAATGAAGTAATTGTTCTTTTATGAACATATTTTACACCAATAAATAATGCTATTAAGCCCATTAAAAACATAAAAATCATTAAGGCTAAAAACAAATTACTGTTAATGCCTAAACTCATAAAATTATTTTGTGCCGCTTTTGTAAATTCTAACATATCTGCAGAATACATAACGGCCACAGCGGTTAATGGTAAAACGCCAATAAATTGCCATCCGGCAAAGACTAAAATTATGGTAATTACCCAATGATACCATTCATTTTTACCTTTATAGGCTTGTTGTATGTAATTCATTTGTTTTTATTTGAGAATTTCTGAATCAATATCAGAATATTATTTTACTAAATTAAAATTCCAATTTTTGGAAATATCATACTGTAAAGTTCCGTTTTTTACAACCAACGGACTATCAAAATTATTGATAAATAAACCTCCAGTTCCTAAACCTTGTGGCATTTTACTTTGTAAAGTATAGGTAAATTGTGCAATGGCATTTAAACCAATATTACTTTCTAATGCAGACGTAATCCACCAACCACAGTTGTTATTATTGGCTAATTTAATCCATTCTGTACTTCCTGCAAAACCACCAATTAAACTTGGTTTTAAAATAATAAATTGAGGTTGAATAGTTTCTAATAAAGCCTTTTTATCTTCCGAAGAAAACACACCAATTAATTCTTCATCTAAGGCAATTGGCAATGGAGTTTTAGAACATAATTCTGCCATTTCTTGAACCTGACCTTGTTTTATTGGTTGTTCTATAGAATGAATTTCTAAAGCCGCCAATCTTTTTAATTTCTCTAATGCATTCTTAGAATTAAAAGCGCCGTTTGCATCTACTCTTAATTCAATTTCTTTGGATGAAAATTCTTTTCGGATAGATTTTAACAAGTTTATTTCTGTCTCAAAATCAATTGCACCAATTTTCATTTTAATGCAAGAAAAACCCGTTTTAAGCTTTTCTTTGATTTGATTTTTCATAAACTCTTGTTCTCCCATCCAAATTAACCCATTTATAGCAATTGCTTTTTTTCCTGTTGTAAATTCTGATGGAAATAACTCAAATTTATGTGTGCTTCTAAGTGATAAAAAAGCCTGTTCTAATCCAAATTGAATTGAAGGAAAATGAGACAATTGAGGTAGTAATTTTTCTAAACCTTGATTGATGTTTTTACAAACCTCAATGAGTTTATTTTCATAATTTTCAACATCATCAAAACTTAAACCTCTAAACAAACCCGTTTCTCCAACTCCTATTTTTCCATTTTGGTCTAAAATAATAAACCAAGTTTCTTTCGTTCTTAAAATTCCTCGTGAAGTTCCACTTGGGTTTTTAAAATTTAAAATATACTTTATGTAGGTTGCTTTTATCAATAGAAAAAAATATTAAATTAAACAGAAACACTCGTGTAAAAAGGCAATCATACAAATTAACAGAAATAAAGAAAACGAAAAACTATTATTTTTCTACTTCTTCTCCAACTGTTTCGCTTTCTACATACTCCTTAAAATTATTTAAATACGATTGATCTTGTTCTTGAAAAGTACCTTTAAAAAAAGGAAACACACACGCCATAATATAAGAATCGCTTTGGCAATTAGCGTGTAACGTAATGGTTGTAATTCCATCTTTTTCTGTAAAAAGATAGTCATCAGTTTTTAGCATATTTTCTGCATCAAAAAACAAAGTTACCTTTTCGTTTTTAACATAGGCCAACACTTTTTCTGTCATGGCAATTTCTTGTCCTTGATTTTCTACAACAATTTTATATACACTGCCTGTTTTTCCTGGATTTTCATTTACAACATCAAAAGATTTTACTTCTGGAATCCATTTTTTTATATTTTCTGAATTGTTAAACATTTTAAAAACATCATTAACAGACTTATTAACAGAGACTTCTGCAGAATAACTAGTTTCCTTTACAAGTAAACCTGTCACTAAAAAACCAACAACGAATACCGTAATGATTATTAAAATTATTTTTATTGTTTTCATCTTTATATACTTGTATTTTCTCCTATTTCTAATAATATCAATTCTTTTCCTTTCCCAGAAAACTGAGTAATAGCTTTATCTTTATCAATTTCTATAGGAGGAAAAGTATTAAAATGACATCCTATTATTTTGTTACATGCTACTAAATCACTAGCTATTATTGCATCTTCTATGCCCATTGTAAAAGTATCTCCTATTGGAAAAATGGCAGCATTTAATTTTACAAACATTGGTATTAGTTTCATATCCATTGTTAATGCAGTATCACCAGCCACATAAAGATTTTTATCTTTTGAAGAAATTACAAAACCTCCAGGTTCTCCACCATATGTGCCATCTGCAAATGAAGAAGTGTGAATAGCATTTACGTATTTGGCTTTAAAATTAGCCGACACAAACGTACCGCCATGATTTATTGGGTACACATTTAATTCTTTAGCTTGATAATACATTGCAATCTCATAATTAGAAACAATAACTGCTTTTGTTCTTTTTGCAATTACTTCTACATCTAAAACATGGTCTTGATGTGCGTGTGTAATTAAAATAAAATCTGCTTTTAAAACAGCAATATCTATTTCAGATGCCAATAAATTGCCCGAAATAAATGGATCTACTAAAATAGTACTTGCATCTATTTCTATGGAAAAACAAGAATGACCTAAAAATTTAATATTCATAACTAAAATTGTATTTGTTTATTAAATTATAAAAGTTGCCCTATTCCAAAAAGTAAGGCAAACAGAAACGTACTTAATGCAACTTTCTTTAATTCACTATCTAATTCTGCAAAAATAACGTTTTTTGCTACTAGCATTACATTGAATCCTAAAGGTATAAAAGCAACTAAAAACATGAGCTGAAATGGTGAATAATAATCTAAAAACACATAAATTAGTGCAGAAACCAATGCGCCTATAATTAAAAAATAATGATAAAATTTTGCTTTTTGACTCCCTAATTTAACTACTAATGTATTTTTATTATTCTTTTTATCTTCAATTTGATCTCTCATATTATTCAAATTTAATACAGCAGCGCTTAACAAGCCTATTGAAATTGCTGGTAAAAAAATTTGTAAATTAATCTGTTTTGTATGTAAAAAATAACTTCCAACTACACTTAACAATCCAAAGAATAGAAATACAAAAACATCACCAAAACCACTATACCCATAAGCAGAATTACCTACAGTATATTTAATAGCCGCCGCTATAGACGCAATTCCTAAAAGTAAAAACAAGATAGAATACCCAAAATTTTCTTTTCCAAAAGATACAAAAATCAAAAGTAATGCTATAATTAAGGTGATACTTGTAGTAAGTATCATAGCCAATTTCATTTGCTTCGGAGAAATAACCCCAGAAGAAACCATTCTTGCTTCTCCTGTTCTATTATTATCAGATCCTTTTATACCATCGCCATAATCGTTAGCAAAATTAGACAAAACTTGAAAACCAACAGTGGTTAAAATTGCCAACCAAAAGATAGAAGATTCCCAAATGTTCATTTTTATACTGCCTTCAGAAAAAACATCATTATTTCCTAAAAAACTTCCAACAATAATTCCTGAAACAGACAAAGGTAAAGTTCTTAAACGCGCCGCTTTAATGTAATTTAAAATACTCATACACCTATAAAAAATACATTAATTAACAAGCACTAATTACTTAAAGCTTCTTTAATATTAATTGGTTTTCCGTTTTTTACCGCTTGTACAAAAGCATCAGAATATGTAGTTAAAAGCAATTTTCTAGCAGCTCTGGCTTCTTTATAAGTAGCAAATTGACCAAATCTATATTTTGTTAAATTATCTTCATGAAAAACCTGAATATCCTTAAGAGCATCAAAGTTGGCATTGCTTTTCTTTAATGCCGCTATTTGAACAGTAAAAAAAAGCGTAGGAATTTCTTCAACCTCCACGATTTCTTTAATAGTGTCTTTTACAATAGGTGTGTCTATTTTAATAGGTGCTTTTTTAACTTCTTTTTTGTCACAAGAAGCAACAAAAGCACTAAAAACGAGTAAAATTAAAATTTTTTTCATAGTTATAAATGATTAGCTTCTGCAATTAATTCTGCAATATCTTTTACTAAAACTTCAGCCTCTTTTTCTTTAAACTTAATTCCGTCCGTCATCATTGTATTGCAATATGGGCAACCCGTTGCAATAATATTTGGTTTGGTTTCTAAGGCGTCTTCTGTTCTTAACACATTAATTTCCTTATCACCTTTTTCTGCATCTTTAAACATCTGCGCCCCTCCTGCTCCGCAACACAAAGCTGTGTTTTTGTGACGTTTCATTTCAGTTAAATTTACGCCTAATTTTTTTATCAAATCTCTCGGAGATTCATAAACATCATTAGCTCTTCCTAAATAACAAGGATCGTGAAAGGTAATTCTTTTTCCTTTTAAGGTGGTATCATCAATTTTTAAACGTCCTTCCTTTATTAAATTTTGAATAAATTGTGTATGATGAAAAACCTCATATTTTCCTCCTAAACCAGGATATTCATTCTTTAAAGTATTAAACGAATGAGGATCGCAGGTTACTATTTTTTTGATTTCATAACCATTTAAAACCTCTATATTCATCATAGCCTGCATTTGAAATAGAAACTCATTTCCAGCTCTTTTTGCGGCATCTCCTGTAGAAGATTCTTCGGTTCCTAAAACGGCAAAGTCTACCTTTGCTTCATGTAATATTTTTACAAATGCTCTCGATATTTTTTTGGCTCTATCATCATAACTACCTGCTGCGCCCACCCAAAACAACACTTCTGGTTGTTTACCTTGCGCCATCATATCTGCCATTGTTGGTACTATCATAAATTACAAATTTTTAATTATAAATTATGAATTAAAGCAATTCGTAATTGATAATTGTTAATTGAAAAATTGTTTACTCTTCGTTAGCCCAGTTTAATCTGTCTTGTTGATTGTATTGCCAAGGCGCTCCATTATTTTCGATGTTTGTCATCATCATATTTAATTCTTGAGGAGCAGCACTTTCTTCCATCACTAAATATCTTCGCATCTCCATAATAATAGACAATGGGTCTATATTTACAGGGCATTCTTCTACACAAGCATTACAACTTGTACACGCCCATAATTCTTCTGGAGAGATATAATCATTTAACAATTGTTTTCCATCATCAACAAACGTTCCTTTATTTGCATCTATATTTCTACCAACTTCTTCTAAACGATCACGAGTGTCCATCATGATTTTTCTTGGTGATAATTCTTTACCCGTTAAGTTTGCCGGGCATGACGATGTACACCTACCACATTCCGTACAAGTGTAGGCATTTAATAATTGTACCCAATTTAAATCGGTAACATCAGAAGCCCCAAATTTTTCTGGAACTGTTTCTTCTTCTCCTTCTGCTGGCGCTGCGTACGGATCCGCTTCTGGGTCCATCATTAACTTTACCTCATTGGTAACAGATTCTAAATTATTAAATTGTCCTTTTGGATTTAGATTGGCAAAATAGGTATTTGGAAACGCCAATAAAATATGCAAATGTTTAGAATAATATAAGTAATTTAAAAATACTAAAATCCCTAAAATATGAATCCACCAAGCAGTTCTTTCTATAAAATGAACAGATTCTGCTGAAAAACCTTCAAAAAAAGGTGTAATAAACTGACTGATTGGATTACCAACTCCTGCCTCTTGAAATGTGGTATCTGTGGCGTTCATTACCAAAAACAAGGTCATTAACACCATTTCAAAATATAGAATGTTATTTCCATCATTTTTGGGCCAACCTTTCATTTCTTTACTAAGAAAACGTTGTATGTTAGATACATTTCTACGCAACCAAAAAAGAATTACAGCTACAAAAACTAAGGCAGCTAAAATTTCAAAGAACCCTATTAAAAAACCGTAAAAACCATTACCCAAAACACCTTTAAATATTCTGTGCGTTCCGAATAAACCATCAATTACAATTTCTAAAACTTCTATATTTATGATGATAAAACCAACGTATACTATAATGTGTAAAAATCCTGAGAATGGTCTTTTTACCATTTTAGATTGCCCTAGCGCAATCTTAATCATGTTTTTTAATCGTTCAGGCTTTTTATCTGTTCGATCAACATCTTTCCCTAGTTTTATATTTCTTGATAATTTGCGAATATTCATCACAAAAAAACCAATTCCTAGCGTAAGAGCAAGTGCAAAAATTATGTTTGGTAAATACTGCATTTATATGATTTAAAAAGTGTTATTATTCTTCTATTTCCTTTGTTTCTTCTGGCTTGTATTCTTTTGCTTTTCTGCCAAATAAAGAAAAGTGTACAAATCTTTTTGGATGTAATTTAAGTTCTCTCAACAACTCTTCTAATTCTTTTGTAGCGTTGTCTAAATTTGTGTACACAGCATCATCCGTCATTAATTTACCAAGTGAACCTTTACCTGTTTTAACTCCTTCTAACAAAGAGTTTACAGAACTTAATGCTTGTTCTGCGTTTCTCATAATTCCGCCAATATTTGCTTGTACTAATGTGTCTGAAACTTTAGCAAAATTCTCTGTAATTTTTTTAGTATTTCTAAGAGTTCCTTTCAATTCTGCGGTACTAGAATCTATCATATTTCTAGAAGATTTCATTAGTTTTCTAACATCAGAAATGGTAAATTCTAGATTACGCATAGAACGTTTTAAGCTCATTTTAGTTTCTTTATCTAAAAGTTCATTCACACTTTTAAACAAAGAATCTGCACTAACCATTACATGTTCTAATTTTGTCTGAATAGGATCTAATCTTTCTCCTAAAGAAGTAAACAAACTAGACTCTAACTTTCCTTCTAAAGTATCTCCGGAAACCGCCATTTCGCCTTCATAATTAGGTATAATAGCTAAATTAGAACCTCCTAACGGACTTGGTGAATAAATTTTAACAACACTCTTTTTAGAAAACTGAAAATCATTATCTAGAGAAAAACGGACTATTAATTGCCCTCTATTTTCTATACTTTTGTCAAATTCAATTTCATCAATTTTACCAACTTTTAATCCATTTATGGTTACCAAGCTAGATTTGCTAAGCCCTGCAATATTATTATATTCCACCTTAAAATAACGTGAATTACGGTCAAACATATTCTGACCTTTTAAAAAATTAAAGCCCCAGATAAAAAGCACTATAATACTTACTGCGGCAATTCCAATTTTTAATTGTTTAGACATCTAAAGAAATTTAGTAACAATATTACTAATAATTTTTGGGAGAAACCGCCAAATTTACTGCAATTTAATAGCTTTTTGAACAGAAATCTTTTCTCCATTATTAAAAGCGACTATAAATGCAGATTTATATCCTTTTGTTTTAGCTGTTTGTAGAGACTTTTTTACTTCATTATAATTAGAAGAGGAGCCATAATAATATTTATAAAAAGTATTTACTTTTATTCTTTCTACATCTTTTAACCCTTTAAAATTATATGATTTTGTAGTCAACTTGTTTTTTCCGGAAGCAATCTGTACTTTATACAAAATACTAGAATCACCATTTGTATCTACCACATTATCAGAAACCGTATTTAATTTTAAATTGTTAATGTAATTCCCTATGGCATCGGCAATAGAATTTCCCATTTTTAGTTGTCCTCTTTTTGAATTTAAGAACCTACCTTCTATTTTATTGGTTAAAAAACCTAATTCTACCAAAACACTAGGCATAATAGTTTCTCTTAACACCTGAAAATTATCTTGTTTTACTTTTCTGTCATGTCTCTTTAATTGAGACGTAAAATTAGTTTGTATTAAACTAGCAATGGTTAAACTTTTGTCTAAATTTTCTTCTTGTAAAAGAGACAATCCTATTACAGATTCTGCAGAATTAGGATCAAAACCTATATATTTATCCTTATAATTATCTTCTAAAAGGATTACGGCATTTTCTCTTTTGGCTATTTCTAAATTCTGTTTATTGCCTCTTAACCCCAACACAAAAGTTCCTGCACCGTAAGCATTAGACGTATGAGAATCGCAATGAATAGAAACAAATAAATCTGCTTTTGCATGATTTGCAATATCTCCTCTTTTCCATAAATCTATAAAAACATCGCTACTTCTAGTGTAAATTACTTTTATATCCTTCTTTTTTACCAATTCCTTACCAACAACTAAAGCTACTTTTAAAGCAATATTTTTCTCTTTGTAACCGTTACCCAAATTACCAGGGTCTCTACCACCATGACCAGCATCAATAACAACAACGTATTTTTTTTGTGCTATTACGGATGAAAAATTCATAAGAAAAAAGAATATAGTCAGAAAAACAAAAGTATTTTTTGCTTTGATATTAATTTTGTGGTTTTGTAGGAATCGCATCAATAAAATTTAACTAATTTTGGCATCGTAAATTTGGTGTTTCAAATATTGAGCCATATTTTTACTTCCATACAAAAATAGCATTTAAAGCATTGCAAACAAACCTATCATACCTACTTTTATTTTGCGCTATCTTTTTAATAAGGATTACTCAAGCACAAGATATAAAACCGACAAAAAACACTGTAATTAATGCTGTAAAAAAAGACAGTATTATATCTAAAAAAATAGATTCTTTAGCTCTTAAAGAAATAGATACTATTGCCGTAGACTCTATAAAACCTAAAGAGAGTATAGAAGATTTAATTACTCATGTTGCCAAAGACTACACTACACAAAACGCTAAAGAACAAACCGTTACACTTTATAACGAAGCGCAAATTGTTTATACAGACATTGATTTAAAAGCAGGAAAAATAATTATAGATTATAAGAAAAATACCTTGTTTGCCAAAGGAATAATGGACAGCACTGGCTATGTTCAAAAACCGGTTTTTAAACAAGGAAATCAAGAATCTGAACAAGACTCTATGATCTACAACTTTAAAAGTAAACGCGCTATAATTTATGGTTTAAAGAGTAAACAAGGAGAAATGTACACCTATGGAGAAAAAACAAAACGTGTAAACGACTCTACAATTTACGTAAGAAATATAAAATTTACCACTTCAGAGAAAGAAAACCCAGATTATTATATTGCCACCAACAAAGCAAAATTAGTGCCTGGTAAAAAAATAATTGTGGGTTCTAGTAATTTGGTTTTAGCAGATGTACCAACTCCTATCTTTTTACCTTTTGCCTATTTTCCTTTAACTGAAAAGAGTGTTTCTGGTTTTTTAATTCCAGCTTTTGATACTGGGAGTTCAGATAGAGGAATAGGAATTCAAAATGGTGGATACTATTTTTCTATTAATGATTATTTTGATTTAACTGTTTTGGGAGATGCTTATTCTAACGGAAGTTGGGGCGCCAGAATTAGTTCTAACTACAAAAAACGATATAAATTTAGCGGTTCTTTTAGTTTAAATTTTGAAAATAATATTAGTGGCATTAGAGGTTTTGATGATTATTCTAAAGCCAATAACTTTAATATAAGATGGTCTCATAGTCAGGATTCTAAATCTAGCCCAAATTCTAGATTTGGCGCATCTGTAAACTTAGGAAGTAGCAAGTTTTTTAGAGAATCTTTAAATCAATTAAACCTTTCGCAGACACAAACAAATACATTTAATTCTTCTATTAATTATAGTAAAACTTTTGTAGGTACACCTTTTAATATGAGTTTAACAGCCACTCATCAACAAAACACCAATACAGAAAAAATAACAATGACATTGCCGTCATTAACGGTAAACATGAATAGAATTTACCCGTTTGCAGGTAAAGGTGGCGTGCAAAAAACTCCTATTCAAAAAATGGGTTTTAATTATACATTACAAGGTCAGTATTTAATTAATACTGATGATGATAATTTTTTTACCAGTAAAATGTTTGAAACTGCAAGATCAGGAATGCAACATAAAACAGGTACAAATACCAACATAAAAGCATTTAAGTATTTTACCGTTTCACCAAGTGTAAATTATGAAGAAACCTGGCAGTTTGATTATATTCAAAAAGAGTATGACATTACAGAAAATGTAGTAGTTACAGATACTTTACGAGGTTTTAAAAGTTATAGAGAATACAATGCAGGGGTAAGTTTATCTACAAACATTTATGGTACTTTTAACTTTAAAAAAGGACGATTAAAAGCAATAAGACACACGTTTAGACCTTCTATTTCTTATTCTTATAGACCAGATTTTAAAGACAAATACTTAAAACAAGTACAACAAAGTGCAGATGCTACAGATTTATTAGATTACACCGTCTTTGACCAAGGTATTTACGGAACTCCTTCTTCTGGGGTAAGCAATTCAATAGGGATTTCATTAAACAACGTTTTGGAAGCCAAAATGGCTCCAAAAGACCCCGATAGCGATGAAGAAGATGAGAAAGTTACACTTTTAAATAACTTAAATTTTAGTAGTTCTTATAATATGACAGCAGATAGTTTACGCTGGTCTCCTGTAAGTTTTTCTACAGGAACTCGTTTGTTTAAAGACAAATTATCTTTAAACCTTAGCGGTTCTATGGACCCATACAAAGTTGTAGCTTCTTCAACTGGTTCTGCTATTAGAATAAATGAATTTAATGCTAACATATTAAGATTAACAAACGCTAGTTTAACAGCAAGTTATGCCATTTCTAGTAGCGATTTTGATAAGGACGGGAAGGTAAAAAAAGACAATACTAGTGGTAATGGTGCTCAAAATACACCTGATATTATTGGTGCAGATATTAATCCTACAGATAGCTTTGGACAAAGAAATAACAATAATTCTGATAAAAAAGACAAAAAAAATCTCACAAAATTATTTACAGCAGACATTCCCTGGTCCATAAATTTAGCGTACTCTACAAATTATACCAACAACGGCTTAGATGGCGGAGAAATTGGTGTTCACAGTATTATGTTTAGTGGTAATGTAGAACTTTCACCAAAATGGAAAATGGGTTATTCTTCTGGTTATGACGTAAAAGGAGGTGCGTTTACATTTTCAAGATTTAACTTTACCAGAGATTTAGACAGTTGGCAATTTAATTTTAATTGGGTTCCTTTTGGTACAAATTCTTCTTACACCTTTTTTATTGGTGTAAAATCTTCTATGCTTTCAGATTTAAAATGGGATAAAACAAAACCAGCAGATAAAACTTTATTTTAGTACCCAAAATTAAAAAATAGAATAGTCATACTACCTTTTGACTTTGAAACTTTAAACCTTTGAACAAAAATGAAAAAAATAATCACCACCACCAAAGCACCAGCTCCTATTGGGCCATATAACCAAGCAGTATTAAGCGGAAATACGTTGTATACATCCGGACAAATTGCCATTAATCCTGAAACAGGAGAATTGGTTTTAGACTCTATTTTAAAAGAAACAACACAAGTAATGGAGAATTTAAAAGAAGTATTGGCTGCTGCTGAAATGACTTTTGAAAACGTAATTAAAACCTCCATTTTTATTTCTGATATGAATAATTTTGGAGAAATAAATGCCGTTTACGGGCAATATTTTAATGAGGAAACAGCTCCCGCAAGAGAAACTGTAGAAGTTGCAAACTTGCCTAAATTTGTAAATGTTGAAATTAGTGCAATTGCAGTAAAATAATTTTCAACATTCAAAATAGCGCAAAAAAACCTCACAATAGTTACTGAAAAAAAATCAGTAGTAATTGTGAGGTTTCTATTTCTTTTTCCGCTTTCGCGGGATAAAAATCTTACTGAATACTTGGTACGTTTACCACTTCATTTACATCAGCATCATAATCTACACCTGCTACTTTAAAGCCGAAAAGGTTGTAAAAATCGTTGCTATATCCTTCTAGATCTCCAATTTCAGATACGTTTTCTGTTGATGCAGTTTCCCAAAGTTTTACAACTTCTGCCTGCACATCTTCTCTCATCTCCAAATCGTCAATTCTAATTCTTCCTTTTTTATCCAAAGCTAAATCTCCACCAAACAAACGCTCACTATACAAACGTTGAATTTGCTCTATACAACCTTCATGAATTCCTTTTGCTTTCATTACTTTATACAATAATGAAATATATAATGGAATAACAGGTATTGCGGAACTAGCCTGAGTTACTAATGCTTTATTTACAGAAACATAGGCTTTTCCTCCAATCGATTTTAAATCGTCTGAAATGGTAAAAGCAGTTGCTTCTAAATGATCTTTTGCCGCTCCAATTGTACCGTTTCTATAAACAGGTTTTGTAACTTCTGGGCCAATATAAGAATAAGCAACAGTTGTAGCTCCTTCTGCTAATAAGTTTTCTGATTGCAATGCGTCCATCCACATTTTCCAATCTTCACCTCCCATTACGTTAATGGTATTTTCTACATCTTCTCCTTCAGCAGGATTTATTGAGATTTCAGAAACATTTCCTGTATGAAAATCTACCGTTTTATTAGAAAAAACATCTCCAATTGGTTTTAAAACCGACTTGTATCTTACTCCTGTTGTTGGATGCGTTCTTACTGGTGATGCTAAACTGTAAATTACCAAATCTATTTGACCTAAATCTTCTTTAATTAAGTTGACAACTTGTTCTTTTATTTCATTAGAAAACGCATCTCCATTAATACTTTTTGCATATAAACCTGCAGCATTTGCTTGTTTTTCAAAAGCTGCCGTATTGTAAAAACCAGGAGAACCTGGTCTGCCTTCTGTTGCTGGTTTGTCAAAGAAAACACCAATTGTAGCTGCATCAGAACCAAAAGCACTTGAAATTCTTGAAGCCAATCCAAAACCTGTAGAAGCACCAATTACTAGCACTTTTTTTGCTCCGTCTATTTTTCCTTTCGATTTTACATATTCTATTTGATTGATCACATTTTGCTCACAACCTGTTGGGTGCGATGTTAAACAGATAAATCCTCTTGTTCTTGGTTCTATAATCATTTTTACTGTTGTTAGTTTTGTTAAATTTGCCAATACTAGGAAGCATGACAAAGTACTCTGTTCTTATAACTTTTAGATTGCCACCTTGTTCCACGTCGCAATGACAAAGCTAATTATTTTATTTATTCAAAAAAGAATTTACATTCTTTTCAATTCTATTCAATACATTTTCTGTTGATGCTTTTACAAAAGTTTCTCCAGTAATTTGCTCGTATAATTCTATATATCTGTTAGAAATTTCAATAACTTTTTCATCGTTCATTTCTGGCACTTGTTGTCCTTCTTTTCCTTGAAAACCGTTTTCAATTAACCATTGACGTACAAATTCTTTAGATAATTGCTTTTGTGCTTCTCCTTTATCTTGTCTTTCCTGATAACCATCAGCATAAAAGTAACGAGAAGAATCTGGCGTATGAATTTCATCAATCAATACAATTTTTCCTTCTTTAGTTTTTCCGAATTCATATTTAGTATCCACTAAAATCAATCCTCTTTTTGCAGCAATTTCTGTTCCTCTGGCAAACAATTTACGTGTAAAATCTTCTAAAACCAAATAATCTGCTTCAGAAACAATTCCTTTAGACAAAATATCTTCACGAGAAATATCTTCATCATGCTCGCCGTTATCTGCTTTGGTAGATGGTGTAATTAAAGCTTCTGGAAATTGATCATTTTCTTTTAACCCTTCTGGCATTGCTACACCACAAAGTGTTCTTTTTCCTGCTTTGTATTCACGCGCTGCATGACCAGACATGTAACCACGAATAACCATTTCTACCTTAAACGGCTCACATAAATGACCAACAGCCACATTTTCATCCGGATTTGCAAGCAACCAATTAGGAACAATATCTGCTGTATCATTCATCATTTTTGTTGCAATCTGATTTAAAATCTGTCCTTTAAACGGAATTTGACGAGGCAAAACAACGTCAAATGCAGACAATCTATCTGTAGCAATCATTACCAAAACGTCATCATTAATATTGTAAACTTCTCTTACTTTACCTATGTATACAGACTTTTGGTTCGGAAATTGAAAATTAGTATTGTTAATTGTATTCATTATTATTTTGTTGTTTGTTGATGTTGCAAAAATAGTATTTTAAAAATATTAATTTCCTTTCTTTTCAAGTACTTTTATTTGCCTTAGATTATCTGCAATTGGTGTTGCAGTAATTACTTTTTCTCCAGGGATAAAATAAAAAAAATAAGCAGAGTTTTGTCCTATCTTTCTTACATCTAATTTTGTATTGTCTTTAAACACCAATGTGTAATTTGGTATAATTTCTTCTTTGGTATATTTCTGCTTCATGCCTATTCCCATACCCGTTCTCATAGAAATAAAAAGTAAAAAAAAGAGAATCATCATTCCATCAATACTATTCTTTTTTTTCTCAAACACTTCATATTTTTTATCCCATTTTTCTATATTATATATTTTTTGATACCATTTTTTAACTCTAAAATATTTATATAGTGGAAACATCCATTTTGTAAAATATTGGCGCATCAACCAAAACATGAAGACAAGAAAGATAGAAATTTTCCAATTATTAGTTAATAAACTGATTGGAGACATTAAAGCATCTAAGATTGTAGTGTAGTTTAAATAAGAAACACCAAAAATACCATAGAAAATAGCATCACTAACAATTCCTAAAATTATGAGATATAAATAACCAATATAAAAGTAATCTTGTAGGCCTAATTTGTCTTTTTCTATTTTTATCATTCGGTTTCTATACTTTTATAAGCACTAATAATTTTTCTAACCAAACGGTGTCTTACCACATCCTTGTCATCTAAATACACTTGTGCAATACCTTCTATATCTTTTAAAGCCAATAAAGACTCTTTTAAACCAGAAATTTGTTTTCTTGGTAAATCTATCTGACCAGGATCTCCGGTAATAATAAACTTGGCGTGTTTTCCCATCCTTGTTAAAAACATTTTCATTTGATTGTGGGTTGTATTTTGTGCTTCGTCTAAAATTACAAATGCATTGTCTAAAGTTCTACCTCGCATAAATGCCAAAGGAGCTATTTGAATAACGCCTTTTTCTAAGTGAGATTCTAACCTTTCATGCGGTATCATATCTCTTAAAGCATCATACAAAGGTTGCATGTAAGGATCTAATTTTTCTTTTAAATCTCCGGGAAGAAACCCTAAATTTTCACCAGACTCTACCGCAGGTCTTGTTAAAATAATTCTTCTAACTTCTTTTTCTTTCAACGCTTTTACCGCCAACGCAACTGCCGTATAGGTTTTTCCCGTTCCTGCAGGGCCAACAGCAAACAGCATATCATTTTTAGCCATTAGTGTAACCATTTTACGTTGATTCTCTGTTTGAGGTTTTATCAACTTACCACTTACACCATGTACTAAAACATCTTTTGCATTTTTTGCTGCAACAGATTTTTCTTCATTTCCATTAGAAGTTAAAATTCTCTCAATACTATTTTCATCCAACTTGTTGTACTTATTATAGTACTTAATTAAACGTTCTAAACGAATTTCAAATTCATCTAAAATATGTGGTTCTCCGTAAATTTTTAGTTTAGATCCGCGAGCAACAATTTTAATTTTTGGAAAGTATCTTTTTAATTGCTCGATAGTACTATTGTGTGCGCCAAAAAAATCTTTAGGATTGATTTCTGTTAGCTCTATAATGCGTTCGTTCAAATGTTTAATTTTTGATGTTAAATTACAATTTTATTTCAATCTAAAAATAGCGATTAAATTTTCTAAAATGATTAGATTTGCGTAAAATAGTTAACAACTTTTACACAATTAATTAACAGCGTCTATTTTATGTCTATAATCACTTTAACAACCGATTTCGGAACAAAAGACCACTTTGTTGGCGCTGTTAAAGGAGCTATTTATTCTGAGCTATCAGATGCAAGGATAGTAGATATTACACATGAAATTTCTCCTTTTAACATCACAGAGACTGCTTATATATTAAAAAACTCTTACAAAAGTTTTCCGGAAGGCACCATACATATTGTTGGTGTAGACTCAGAATTAAGTGCAGAAAACAAACATATTGCTTTAGAATTAGACAATCATTTTTTTGTATGTCCGGATAATGGTATTATTTCTATGATTGCTTCTGAAGTACAACCTTCAAAAATTGTTGAAATTAATATTCACGATCGCGTAGAAAGTAGTTTTCCTGTATTAGATGTTTTTGTGAAGGTGGCTTGTTTTATAGCAAGAGGTGGAAATTTAACTGTAATTGGTAAAGAAATTAAAGAATTTAAGAAAATTACAGAAATTAAGCCAAAGGTAAATGAAGAACAAAACCTAATTACTGGTGGTGTTGTTTATATTGATAATTATGGTAATGTTATTACAAATATTAGCAAAAAAATGTTTCAAGAAATTGGTAAGGGTAGAACTTTTTCAGGAACTGCAAGACGGTATACGTTTTCCAAAATATTTACCAGATACAATGAAATTACCGAACAAAAAAATCAAGATATCTCTCTGTTTGATGGTGATAAACTTGCGTTATTTAATGCTGCCGGATTTTTAGAAATTGCCATTTACAGAAGCAATTTAGACACCGTTGGTGGCGCTTCTTCTCTTTTAGGTTTGGCCTATAGAGATTCTATTAGCATTCAATTTTTTAAAGATTCTAATCCAACTTATACCTCAATTACTTAAATTTATGTTTGTCCGAATTGTAAAAATGAGCTTTCATAAAAAACACATTGATGAATTTTTATCCATGTTTGAAGATAAAAAAAAATTAATAAGAGCTTCTCATGGTTGTCAACTATTAGAATTATATCAAGACAAAACAAATCCTGAAATATTTTTTACCTATTCTTATTGGAAAACTACTAAAGATTTAGAAAATTACAGAAACTCTGAATTGTTTAAAGAGGTTTGGGCAAAAACAAAGGTATTTTTTAATGACAAACCACTGGCTTGGAGTGTTGATAAAAAAGTGAGTTTGCCATAAACGTACTGTAACAAAAATAAAAAAAGTAAACATTGAAATAAATGGAGTAAAAAAAATAAGATTAAGAACAAACAAATTTGCGTCTTTACTCCTTTAGAAGAAAAATAATAAGCAACAAGAAAAAAAGAAAAAAAATGAGTTACAACTTCAGTCCATTTCCTGTTTTAGAAACAGAAAGACTACTCTTAAGAGAAATTAATTTAGACGACACAAAAGCAGTTTTTGGGTTAAGAACAAGTAAAGATGTAAATGCTTTTATTACCAGAGACATTCCTAAAAACCTTGCTCAAACTAGAGGTTTTATAGATTCAATTTCTAATTTAGTTGCAGAAAATAATGGCATATTTTGGGTAATTCAATCAGATTTAAACGGAGAATTACTAGGAACAATTGGTTTGCGTAATTTTAAAATTGAAGATGATTATGCAGAAATAGGATATGAAATACATCCAGACTACCAACAAAGAGGGTATATGAACGAAGCTTTTCAGGAAGTTTTAAAATTTGGTTTTCAACAAATGAAATTAAAAACCATAGAAGCTTTTACACACAAAAATAATTCTCCTTCTATTGCGTTGTTAGAGAAACATAGTTTTGTTTTTCAGCCAGAAAGAATAGATGAAGGCTTTGAAGATAATCATATTTACAAATTAGTAGTTAGTGATTAGTTGTAATAAAACTGAACCGATAAGAAATGACAATAAAAGAAGCTATTTTACAAAGTTTAAGTGATATAAAAGGTTTAACAATTTCGAATCAAGTTTGTAAACATATAATTAAGAATAATTACTATGATTTTGGAGATGCAAAAACACCTCCTGCAACAGTTTCTGCTTTACTAGGAGATTTTATTAGAAATGGAGATTCACGAGTAAAAAGAATCAAAGGAAAAAATGGAACATTTTCTTATTATTTGACAAAAAATGAACCTGAAATAGGAATAGAAGTCCTGACACAAACTGAACCAACAGTAAAAAGAATAGATAAACAAAATTCTTATTCTGAAAGAGATTTACATTTGCTTTTAAGTACTTATTTGAAAAGTAGTAATATTTATTCTAAAACAATATTTCACGAACAATCGAAAAACAGTAAGGATAATCACCAAAAATGGATTCATCCGGATTTAGTTGGAATAAGTTTTTTAAATCTTCAATCTAAAGCAAGTCAAACACTTTTAAAGGCTGTAAACAGAGCTGATATTTTTAAAATTACATCTTACGAAGTTAAAAAAGAAATAAACACTGATTACGAGCTAAAAAAAACATTCTTTCAAGCTGTTTCTAATTCAAGTTGGGCGAATTATGGTTATTTAGTTGCGTTTGAAATTGCAGATAGTTTAAATGAAGAAATGGAAAGATTAAACCAATCCTTTGGAATTGGAATAATAGAATTGAAACATAATCCATACGAAAGCAAAGTTCTTTTTCCTTCAAAATATAAAGAATTAGATTTTAAAACAATTGACAAGCTTTGTAAGATAAATTCAGATTTTGAAAAATTTATTATTCAAACAGAAAAACTTTTAACTGCTAATGAAAAATACAGCGAATCAACGGAAAAGGAACTCGATGGATTTTGTGATAATTATTTTAAAAACGATTCTGAAATAGAAAAATATTGCAAAGAAAAGAACATTCCGAATGAATAAATTACAGTTAAAAAACTGTATAAATAATTGCTGTTATAAGCGTATGTACTAAAGTCCTCTCAAACTTTCTATCTATGATTTTTTTTGTTAACTTTAGTGCTTAAATCATTCTTAAAAAAGTTAGTTGTTTGTAAAAACAAGCACTTTACCACTATTTAAAAAATAAAAATTTGAAAGCCATTTTAAAAAAAGAATTCAACTCGTTTTTTACAACTCCAATAGCCTATTTAGTTATTGGAGTTTTCTTGTTGATGAACGGTTTATTTTTATGGTTTTTTAAAGACGGTTTTAACATTCTAAACGCTGGTTTTGCAGATGTTACTCCTTTTTTCTATTTAGCACCTTTGGTATTTTTATTTTTGATTCCGGCCATAACCATGAAAAGTTTTGCAGATGAATTTAATACCGGAACTATAGAACTTTTAAAAACAAAACCCATTTCTAATTGGCAAATAGTTATGGGTAAATTTTGGGCTTCATTACTATTAGTGGTAGTTGCATTAATTCCTACCTTAACCTATGTTTATACCGTTTATCAGCTAGGAAATCCTATTGGAAACATCGATTTTGGTAGTACAATAGGATCTTATATTGGTTTGTTATTATTAGCATCAACCTATACAGCCATTGGTTTATTTACTTCAACATTATCTAAAAATCAGATTGTAGCTTTTATATTAGGCGTTTTTATAACCTACATATTATATTATGGTTTTGATGCAATTTCTAACGCTTTAGGAAATAATTTAATCCTCAAAAAAATAGGAATTAATGAGCATTTTAAAAGCATTTCTAGAGGTGTTATAGACACCAGAGATATTGTGTACTTTTTAAGTGTTACCGTTTTCTTTTTATTCATTACTAAAATGCGCATAGAAAATGAATAAGAAGCTTAAAAATATTTCAATTTTATTGATTGGTCTCATCGTTTTAAACATCATCAATCAATCATTTTACAAACGGTTAGATTTAACTTCAGACCAACGTTACACGCTTTCAGAAACTACAAAAAACATTATTCATAAGGTTGATAAACCACTTTTTGTTACACTTTATTTAGAAGGCAATTTTCCTTCAGAATTTAAAAGATTACAGGTAGAAACGCGCCAATATTTAGAAGAATTAGCATCAGAAAATTCAAACATCAACATTCATTTCGAAGTTCCAGACAACCAACGCGAAGCACTGATAAAACGAGGAATGATGCCCAGTAAATTAACTGTGGAAGAGGAAGGAAAACTCTCTGAAGCCATTATTTTTCCTTGGGCAGAAATTACCTATCAAAAAAAATCTACCGTTGTTTCTTTGCTACCGAATGCTATTGTTGCTTCGCAAGATGAACAATTACAAAAAGCAATTGAAAACTTAGAATATAGTTTTTCTAACGCCATTAATGCTGTTACTCAAAAAAAGCAACAAAGAATTGCTGTTATAACCGGAAATGGCGAGTTACATGATATGTATCAATATAGTTTTTTAAGTGAAGTGGCTAAAAAATACAAACTAGCAAAGTTTACTTTAGATTCAGTAGCTACAAATCCGCAACAAACTTTAGAAGATTTAACAGCTTTAGATTTGGCAATTATTGCAAAACCCACACAACGTTTTACAGCAGAAGAAAAATTTGTTTTAGATCAGTTTATCGCCAATGGCGGAAAAACATTGTGGATGTTAGACAATGTGCAAGCAGACCAAGATAGTTTGTTTGCAAATGGTAAAATGTTAGCCTATCCTAGAGATTTAAATTTAACAGACATGTTATTTTCTTACGGTATTCGCATAAATACAACACTTATTAAAGACTTGTATTCTGCTAAAATTCCGTTAGCAACGGGCAAAGTTGGCAACCAAACACAATTTAAAAACTTAGATTGGTTTTATCATCCCTTGGTAATTGGAAACCCCAATAATGCCATTACAAAAAATATTACTGAAGTACGATTACAGTTTGCAAATCAGATTGATACTTTAAAAAATAACATCAAAAAAACACCCTTATTAATCAGTTCTTCTTTAACCCAAAAAGTAGGAACTCCTACCATTATAGAACTGCAATCTATTGCAGAAGAACCCGTTGAAGACGATTATAAAAGCGGACAACAATTGTTTGCTGTTTTGTTAGAAGGCAATTTTAATTCTGCTTATAAAAATCGTGTAAAACCTTTTGAAACAACACTTTTTAAAGAAACTTCTACATCAAATAAAATGATTGTTATTGCCGATGGCGATGTTGGAAAAAATCAAATTTTAAAGGGAAAACCTTTTGATTTAGCTACCGACAAATGGACCAATGAACAGTTTGGCAATAAGGATTTTCTTTTAAACGCTGTAGATTATTTACTTGATGATGTAGACTTGATGGAATTGAGAAATAAGTCTATAAAAATAAACATTTTAGACAAGCAAAAAGCCTACAAAGAAAGACGTTTTTGGCAGTTTTTTAATATTATTTTACCGCTTATTTTACTGTTACTTTTCGGAATCACTTTTAATTACTTAAGAAAGCGAAAGTATACTTAATTAAAGAAAATAATTTTGCTTTGTTTTCCTTCTTAAAAAAAATAGCAGCTAAAAAAAGTTCATTTTAAAAAATAATTGCTACTTTCAAAATTAAATTATAAAAAGGAAAAGATGTTAGAAAAAGCAATGAATTACGCCAAAGAAAAACACGCGCATGTAAATCAAAAATATGATGAATTTAGCTATGAGTATCACTTAAATATGGTGTATGAAGTAGCCCTAAAATTTATTCATTTAGTAGAAGCGCATGAACAAGAAAATGTGTTATCTGCTTGTTGGTTACATGACATTATTGAAGATGCCAGAGAAAGTTATAATGACGTAAAAAAAGTAACTAATAAAACCATTGCTGAACTTGTTTTTGCTTTAACCAATGAAAAAGGTAGAACAAGAGAAGAACGTGCAAACGACAAGTACTACAAAGGAATTAAAGTAACTAAAAATGCATCTTTTATAAAAATTTGTGATAGAATTGCCAATGTACAATACTCCAAAAACAGCGGTTCAAGCATGTTTGAAAAGTACAAAACTGAAAACGAAAATTTTATGTTAAAAATTTACATTCCCGAATGTAAAGAGATTGCAGATTATTTAAATGAAATTCTTGCTGAATAATCATCAATTTATAAAACTTTAAACTATTAGAAAACTACCCTTATTACCATTTGGTTTTGTTTATTTTTTCTGTTATCAACATTCAGAAAATGATACCAGCAAGTTTTCATTATATAATAATAAACCCAAAATTTTCCAACTAATTTCTACTCCATATTTTTTTGTTACATTAGTAACCTAAAAATCAAATTATTTTTAAATTATGAAAAACTTAAGAAAGGTAGTGCTATTTGTAACTCTAATTTTTGGAGCTTTAAGCATTACAAATGCGCAAACTAATGTAGCACACATAAACACTCAAGAACTTATTTCATCTATGAAAGAGATGAAAGTTGCCAAAAGTACATTTGACCAGCTTCAACAAAAATTAGGTGCAGATATTCAAGAATCTGTTACCCAATACAGAAATAAACTAACTCAATATACTAACGAAGCACCTACAAAAACTGCCGTTGAAAATGAAACCAGAAAAAAAGAATTAGCAGAATTAGAAGCTAAAATAGGAGAAGAACAAGCTGCAGCACAAAAAACAGCTGAAGACAAATATATAGCCTTAACAAAACCAATTCAAGAAAAAGCTTTAGCTGCCATACAAAAAGTAGGTAGATCATTAGGTTTTCAATACATCTTAGATGAAACTCCTGGTTCTGGATTACTTTTAGCCGAGGGTACAGATTTAATGACTGCTGTTAAAAAAGAATTAGGAATAAATTAATTCTAAAATTCTGCTGTTTTTCAAATTTTGGAATTACAAATGTTAGAGAAATTTTAATTAAAATTTCTCTAACATATTTTAATCAACTCTTCTATGGTTGCATTCATTTCTTCTATTGTAGTGTATTTAGAAAAGGAAAAACGAATAGAAGTTTTATCTGCTTCTTCGTCAAAAAGAATTTCTGACAACACATGAGAACCTTTATTACTACCGCTTTGGCAGGCAGAACCTCCAGAAACAGCAATACCTGCTAAATCTAAACTAAAGAGCATCATATCGTTTTTTAAAGGAAAACGAACATTTAAAATAGTATAACTACTTTTCTCTAGATCAGCAGAAAGGCCATTAAAAACAATGTCTTTTGATATTTTTTTCAATGCAGCAATAAAATAGATTTTTAAGTTTTCTATATAACTTTTATCTTCTTCTAGATTTACCATGGCAATTTCCAACGCTTTTTCCATTCCTAAAATTGCATGTACATTTTCTGTACTAGAACGCGCTCCTTTTTCTTGATTGCCACCGTGTAACATGGGTGAAATTCCAAATCCCTTTTTAAAATAAGCAAAACCAACACCTTTTGGTCCGTGAAATTTATGCGCACTTGCCACCATAAAATCTATAGGTGTTTTTTGTAAATCTATGGCATAATGTCCAATTGCTTGTACAGTATCAGAATGAAATAAAGCTTGGTGTTTTTTGCATAAATTGGCTATTTCATCCACCGGTAAAATAGTACCTATTTCATTGTTAATAAACATTAAACTTACCAAGGTTTTTTCTTTTGTAGACGATAATAGCGTTGCTAAATGATCTACATCTACACTCCCAAATTCATCAAGAGCTACAAAATCTAATGTAATATTATAGGTTTTTTTAAGGTACTTACAAGTATGTAACACCGCATGATGTTCTATTTTTGATGTAATAATTCTTGTGACTCCTAAATTTAAAACCGCATTGTGTAAAATTAAATTATCTGCCTCTGTACCGCCGGCTGTAAAAATAATTTCACTTGCAGAAACATTAAATTGCTTTGCTATCTTTATTCTTGCAGTTTCTACTGCAGATTTTGCCTTTCTTCCAAATTGATGCGTAGAAGAAGGATTTCCGAAGTTATCTTGCATAGAAGTATACATGATTTTTAATACTTCTTCATCAATTTTTGTAGTTGCAGCGTTGTCTAAATAGATTGCATTCATTTGGCAAAAATACGTTTTTATAGAGTGTAAAGAACAGACAAATTTAGAATATGATTTATAATTAAAGGTATTTCTATCTTACATATTTTCTTCCACAGAATAAACACTTACAAAAAAGAACATACCTATTTTAACTATTCGGATTTTGAAAAATGTATACTTCTGTAGCGCCCAAACCGTATTTTTTATAAGAGGCATCGTAAAATTTTACAGGATATTTATTTAATAAATAGTGCAACTCAGTTTTTAAAACACCTTCTCCTACTCCGTGAATAAATACAATTTTAGGTATTCTTTTACTAATTGCGTATTCTACTTTTCTTTTGGCTGTATCTATTTGCAGGTTTAGCATATCATAATTATCTAAGCCTTTTGTAGATTTTATAAGTTGATTAATATGTAAATCTACTTCTAAAATAACTTCATTTTTTTCCTTATTAAAAAAGCTGTTTTTAGGCTTTTTATGTGTAGTTTTTTCCTTTAAAAGCGGGTTGTTAATATCAGAAAATTTGGTTAACAAATGCTGTTCTTTATCAATTCTTACCAATTCTGATGCATGAAATTTAAAAACCATACCATCTTCTGTTTCAACTGAAATTTCATCCGCAGAAACTGCAATTACTTTTCCTTTTAAAACGTCATCTAAAACTGCAACATTATTACCAACTTCTAAATACATTCTTAACTTTATCTTAATTTAATTTGTTTATTTATAGAATATCTTTGTCGCAAAAATAACAAGATGAAATCAACCACAGCTACTTCTACCAAAAACTTCTTTATTGAAGCTAGCAAGAAAATAAAAATTAGTCCAGAAAGAAAAGTGCTTTTAGAAAATATTGCTGAACAAATTGCAAAAGAATATGTAAACAACAAAAGTGCAAACATTAACTTTATATGTACGCATAACTCTAGAAGAAGTCAGTTGGCACAAGTTTGGGGATTTTTTGCTGCACATTATTTTAATCTAAAAATCTCTTCTTTTTCTGGCGGAACAGAAACAACTGCATTTTATAGAAGCACTGTAAAAACACTACAACGTGCTGGTTTTATTTTTCAATTAGAAGATTTTTCTCATCAAAACCCTACCTATTTAATTTCTTTTTTGGGGGCATCTTCTTCTATTTTAGGTTTTTCTAAAAGGTTTGATCACACCATAAATACAACACCTTTTTTAGCAATTCTTACCTGTGATAATGCAGATGTAAACTGCCCTTTTATACCAAACGCAATTGCAAGACTTTACTTACCATTTGTAGACCCAAAATCTTCTGATGGCACTAATTTACAGGCAGAAGCTTATTTGAAAACAAATAAGCAAATTGCTGCAGAAATATTTTTTATATTTTCTAAAGTGAAAGACCTAGTTTCTTAAATTTCTAAATTTTTGTCATACGGAATTCGTTCTAAAATGTGATTAATTACATTAACACGAGCTTCTGTTTTACGGTTTGCACGTATTACTTTCCATGGAGAAATTTTTGTGTTTGTTTGTCTAAACATAGCATTTTTATATTCTGTATATTGCTCCCAAAGACCTTGCGCTTTTTCATCTAATTTGGTCATTTTCCATTGTTTTAAAGGATCGCTTTTTATATCTTCAAAACGCTTTGCTTGTTCCTTTTTAGAAATAGACATATAAATTTTTACCAAGTGAATGCCAGATTCTAGAATCATACGTTCAAAATCATTTACTTGATTCATAAAAATTTTATATTCGTCTTCTGTACAAAAATTATTTACGGGTTCTACAACTGCTCTATTATACCAACTTCTATCAAAAAAAACAATTTCTCCAGCTTTCGGAAATTGCTCTACATATCTTTGAAAATACCATTGAGATTGCTCATCTTCTGTAGGTTTAGGTAACGCCACAATGCGCATATGACGCGGATTAATACGTTCTGTTAACCTCCTAATTGCACCTCCTTTTCCGGCCGCATCTCTTCCTTGAAATACAATTATAATACGTTCATTATTATTTATTGCCCAAGTTTGTAAACGTATCAACTCTACTTGTAACTTTTGTAATTTACGTTGATAATCTACATATCTTATTGCTTTATCTGTATTATAAGGCTTAGATAATAATGCCAATAAGCCTTGTTTAGAATTTAATTTTTTTATTTGTTTTGGTGAAAGTTTATTTTCCATAGCTTAATCTACCTGAATATTTGAACGATAATAACGCATTACTACATTAGGATCTGGATTTAAAATTGTTGTTGCTTCTTGTTTACCATCATAATCAAATTGAGATAACACATGCCTCATAGCCTCTAATCTTGCCGTTTTTTTATCATTTGTTTTAATAATCATCCACGGGCTATAAGAAGTGTGCGTTTTAGAAAACATTTCTCCTTTATAATGTGTGTATTTATCCCACAGCAATTGGCCTTGTTTATCTACAGGACTAAATTTCCAACGTTTTAATGGGTTTTCTTTTCTGGCCTCAAAACGTATTAATTGTTCTTCTTTGGTAATAGACAGCCAAAATTTAATAATGACAACACCATCTTCATACATCATGTGTTCAAATTCTGGTACTTGTACTAAAAACTCTTTGTATTGTTTTTCTGAGCAAAATCCCATAACAGGTTCTACTACTGCTCTATTGTACCAACTTCTATCAAAAAAAACAATTTCACCAGGGTTAGGTAATTCTTTAATATATCGTTGAAAATACCACTGCCCTTTTTCTATTTCAGTAGGTTTGTTTAGGGCAACTAATCTACTAGAACGAGGATTTAAATGCTCCATAAACCGTCTAATATTTCCACCTTTTCCAGCAGCATCTCTACCCTCAAAAATTACAGCTACACGTAAATTTTCTTTAGAGATCCAACGTTGTAATTTTACCAATTCTATCTGTAATAAACGCAGCTCATCATTATATAACAGCGTTTTTTTTACATTATTATATTGGTTATTCTTCTGTTCAATTTCAAGCAATAAATCCTTATTATTTTGCAAATCTTGAAAATCTTGGGCACTTAATCCTACGTTCTGATCCATGTATTTAATTTGTTGCACTAAAATAACTACTTTTTTTTTATAATGGATAAAAAAGAGCAAATTAATGAAGTTATTTTATATTTGCTACTTATGAAACAGCTACTTTTTTTTATAATTTTAATTTGTTCTTTTTCAATTATCTCTCAAGAAAAATATTCCAAAGAATTTAGTTTTAAAAATGATAATGACCTATATGTTTCTACCTTTGATGATAGATATTACACCAATGGCATGTTTTTTTCGTACAGATATTTGTCTGAAAACAAGCAAGAAAATCAAGAAAAAAGAATTTTAGAATGGCAAATTGGGCATGAAATGTTTACGCCTTATAAAGCAACGGTTACAACTTTAAAAAACCATGACAGACCTTTTGCCGCTTATTTATTTGGCAGTTTTGGCGTAAAAAGAGTCTATAAAAATAATCAGATTTTTAACACTGAGTTACAAGTTGGAGTGCTTGGCTCAAATGCCTTTGGAGAAGAATTACAAGACTTTATACATGATATTTATGGCTTTAAAAAAGCTGTTGGTTGGAAATATCAAATTAAAAATGCAATTGGTATAAATATTAAAGCCAGTTACTTAAAACTTCTTACCAAAGATGCTGCAAATTTGTTTGACATATCTTGGGTAAACTCTGCAAAACTAGGTACTATTTACACCAATGTTTCAAGTGGTTTTATGGGTAGAATTGGTTTTAAACCTCTACAAAGTATTGCTAATTCTATTGCTTTTAACACACAAGTAAATAACAAAAACACCAGTTACAATAGAGAAACAGAATCCTTTTTATATATAAAACCAATGTTGCGCTATGCCTTTTATGACGCTACTTTACAAGGCAGTTTTTTAAATAAAAATAGTGTGGTTACAAATGAATTAAATCCTATTGTTTTTAATGTTGAAGTAGGATTTAGATTTACCGTAAATCGGTTTAATTTTGGTTATATTTTTAATTATAATACTAACAAATCTAAAAATTTACGCAAAGATACTGGCCATAAATTTGGTAGTATTATGATACATTATTTATTAAAATAGTGTCTCTAAGTTCTAAACAGATTAATTTGTTTTACAAGATAAATTATATTTTTTGAATCTTTAACTTTCAAAAAACTCATCTTTAAATCCAATTAAATACAACGTTTCTTGAGCTCTAGTAATGGCCGTATACAACCATCTAAAATAGTCTTTAGAAACTCCTTCTGGCAAATAAGGTTGCTCTATAAAAACAGTTTTCCATTGTCCTCCTTGAGATTTATGACAGGTCATGGCATACGAAAACTTTACCTGTAAAGCATTAAAGTATTTGTTCTTTTTAATGGCTAAAAACTGTTTAAATTTCGATTTTTCATCAGCATAATCCTCTTTCACTGCTTGGTATAATTTATTAGATTCTTCATAAGACAAAGAAGGACTTTCACTGGTTAAGGTATCTAACAACAAAACAGTTTCAAAAGGTTGCATTTGAGGGTAATCAATCATCCGCATTTCTACTTCTGCAAATTTAAAGCCGTATAATTCTTTAATAGAAAATAATTTTAAAACTTCACAAATATCGCCATTGGCAATAAAACCTGCTTCAGAATTTTCTTGCAACCAATAGTAATTATTTTTAACAATCATGATAAAATCTCCCGCAGAAATTTCATTTTCTTGTCCGCGAATATTTAACCTAATTTGGGCATTGTATAAATTGGCTCTTTTGTTAGAACGTACAATAAAAGCAGTATCTTCTATACCATTTTCATAGGCATTTACCAAAGCATCTTCTATATCATAACCATCTTCTAAACGAATGATATCAGGAAAATGGACATCAAATTTAAAAATGGTACTATTATTTTGTATCAACAATCTCAGCAAAGTTGCATTGGCTAAAATTCCAGAGTTTTCATGCTGGCGCATAACTTCATCTAACTCTATTTCTGTTACATTTTTATCAAAATCATATTGTAAAGTATCTGCTTCTAACGCCGGACTAACCGATAATTTTACAGGTGGCAACTGCGCTGTGTCTCCAATAAAAATTAATTTACAGTTATAGCCAGAATATACGTAAGAAATTAAATCATCTAATAATGAACTTGTATCAAACAATTTCTGATTTTGTTTACCATCCGGAATCATAGATGCTTCATCAACAATAAAAACCGTATTTCGATACTTATTTTTCTGTAAAACAAAATCTACAGAGCCATTTGCTTGTTTTTTTGGGAAATATATTTTTTTATGAATGGTAAATGCTGGTTTTTTTGAATAAATAGCAATTACTTTAGCAGCCCTACCTGTGGGCGCCAATAAAACAGCTTTTTTGTTTGCAAAAGCCAAGGTATTTACAAATGTACTTATGGTAGTTGTTTTACCTGTACCCGCGTATCCCTTTAATAAAAACAAGGCATTAGCGTCTTCATTAAAAATAAAATTGCTTAAAAGATGTAATAATTTACGTTGTTTTTGAGTTGGAGTATGTGGAAAAATTGCACGCAATTTCTCATAAAATTCAGCAGTTTTTTTTATCATAAAATAATTAAAGTAGTAAAGATACACTGATTTATCAATAAAAATTTTTATGATTAAAAAAAAATTGTAGATTTGCGAGAAGACTATTAAAAAAAATAAATAAAATGGGATTAGTAGGAATGATTATAGCGGCCGTTTTAGTTGCTGCACTTTTAGCAATTATTGTAGTTAAATTTTTACCTTTAAAATTAAGATGGATAGCATCTATTATTTTAATGGCAATAACCGTATTACTAGGTTACAAAATTTGGTTTGGAATTATGGAACCTATTAAATTTGGAAAAGATAAAGTAGTAAAATACGCCAAAGTAGTAGATAAACTAAAAATTATTAGAGATGCAGAAGTAAAGTATTACGAAGTTACTGGTAAATACACAAAAGACAAAGCAGGTTTAATTAAATTTATAGACACTGCTAAATTAGAATTAACAGAAACCAAAACTATTGTAGAAAGAGTAAACAAAGGTGGTGGTATTTTTATTGATGAAGAAAAAAGAGTTACAGAAATAACTGGGCATGAACCTGTATTAAAGTACTTTAAAAACAGAGATTATAAAAACATGTTTAAAGTACCTGGTTTAGATAATAAAGAATTTGAAGTTGAAGTTGGTACAGTAGAAAAAGTACAAGGTTTAGTAGTTCCTACTTTTCTAGTAAAAACACATAAAAAAGATATTCTAAAAGGGATGAACAATTCTTTGGTAAAACAAGAATTAGAAGCAATTGCAACAGATCAAATTAGAGGAGAATATGTTTCTGTTGGTTCTTTAGATGAAGTAACTACAGGTGGTAACTGGCCTCCTTCTTATGATAAGAAAGACGGTGCAGAAAAAGAATAGCAATACAACTGTAAAAAATACAGAAAACACAAAGTTATCCATCCAATTTAATTTGGATGGATTTTCTTTTTGTATTACAGAAATAGAAACAAACAACATCGTTTATTTTTCTGAATATACTTTTGACGAAACCCTAAAAACACCCGAAAATTTATTATTTAAAATTGAAGAAATTTTTAAAAATGACACTAATTTACAGCATAATTTTTCTTCAGTACTTGTAATTCATCAAAACAATTTAGCAACATTTGTTCCTAATACCTTTTTTAATGAAGATCATTTAGCACACTATTTAAACTTAAATATTAAAACATTAGCAACAGATTTTATTGCTTTTGATAGTTTAAAAACAGCTCCCATAAAAAATATTTATGTGCCGTATATAAACATCAACAATTATTTATTTCAGAATTTTGGAGAATTTGAATACAAACATCACCTTACTATCTTTGTAGAAAAACTTTTAAATAGTATAAATTCTGATGATAAAACAATGTTTGTAAACGTTTCTAAAAGCAATTTTGATTTGGTTGTTTTACAAGGTAAAAATGTACTATTTGTAAATTCTTTTGATTTTGAAAGTGATAAAGATTTTATGTATCACATTTTATTTACAGCAGAACAATTAAAACTGGCAACAGACAATGTTAAGTTATATGTAACCGGTAAAATAGAAGTTGAAGCTGATATTTATAAAATGCTGTATAAATACATTAGAAATGTGTACTTTTTAGAAAGTAACAATCCTATTTTTAACCATTTAGAAAGCTCAAAACATTCACATTATATACAATTAGGTTCATGAGAATTATTTCAGGAAAATTCAAAAGTAGACGATTAAACGCTCCTAAAAACCTGCCTGTTAGACCCACAACAGACATGGCCAAAGAAGGTTTATTTAATATTATAAATAATAATTACTATTTTGATAGCATTTCTGTAATAGATTTATTTTCCGGAACAGGTAATATTAGTTATGAATTTGCTTCTAGAGGTACAAAAGAAATCTACGCCATTGATGCTCATTTTGGATGTATTAAATTCATAAATTCTACGGCTAAAGATTTTGAAATGCCAATTAACACCATTAAAAGCGATGTGTATAAATTCCTAGAAAAAACAGCTTTAAAAGCAGATATTATTTTTGCTGATCCACCTTATGATTTTGAAACAGAACAATTTTTAAAAATTGTTGACTTCGTTTTTGACAGAAATCTTTTAAACGAAGAAGGAGTTTTAGTTGTTGAACACTCTAAACAAACGGACATTTCTACACATAAAAATCATAGTTACGACAAACGTTATGGTGGCAATGTTTTTAGTTTTTTTGAACATCTTGAATAATCACATTACTTTTCTTGTTTCATTTCCAAAAAAAACCAGAATAACCGAACACTAAATATCTTCTATTTCGGTAGGTTTTCTGTATCCCTGAAAAGGTTGTTTTAACAATTCTTTTAACGAAGAATTTGTGATTTCATCAGGAAATGTATCTACTCCGTACACAATTTTTTCCCGATCAAATTCCATATAAGTTCCTAAAATTCTGTCCCAAATAGAAAAAATATTTCCGTAGTTAGAATCTGTATAAGGCAATTTATGATGATGATGAATTTTATGCATATCTGGAGAAACAATAAAGTAACTCAAAAGTTTATCCACCTTTGGTGATATTTTAATATTTGCATGTGTAAATTGAGTAAATATCAACGACATAGATTGATAAATCATAACAATAGCAATAGGCGTTCCTACCACAAAAACACCTAATAACGTAAACATAAAACGAATTATACTTTCTATGGGATGATGCCTGTTTGCCGTAGTTGTATCTACTTTATGATCTGTATGATGCACCAAATGAACCCGCCAAAGTACGCCAATTTTATGCTCTGTATAATGTGCCAAATACGCGCCAAAAAAATCTAAAAACAACACGCCTAAAACTACATATAACCAAAGTGGCAATGCTGGCAACCAATTTATCAATCCAAAATTATTGGTTTGCACCCAATCTGCTGATTTTAATAGCAAAAAAGCCAATGCAAAATTTATGATGATGGTAGTAAGCGTAAAAAATAAATTAGGAAAAGCATGTTTCCATTTTTTGTAATCGAATTTAAACAAGGGTATTGCGCCTTCTAAAAGCCAAAAAAATGTAATTCCTAAAACTAAAATTAAACTTCTGTGTGCTGACGGAATGGTCTCAAAATACGTGTAAATAGTTTCCAAATTAATTTTTATTTTCTACTAAAATAGTAAAATTAAAGCAAACCACATTTTAGATAAAATAAAACTACTTTCTTCTAACTTTCTTGTTAGACTCCATAGGAATGCGCTTTTTTAAGGCTTCAACAATATTGTAAGCCGCTGGGCAAATTGCAGTATTAGCCACCGTTAAATCTGTAATTCCAATAAACTTTTTTCTATTAGTATGTGGGTATTCTGCACAAGCTTTTGGCCTCACATCATAAATAAAACAGGTATTGTCTGTTTCATCTAAAAAAGAACAAGGTGCTGTTTTTAACACCATAAAGTCATCTTCATCTCTTGTCAAATATTGCTTCTGAAAATCTGCAACTTTCATTTTTAAATGCTTAGAAATACGTTCTGTATCTTTATCTGTAAAAATTGGACTAGTAGTTTTACAACAATTTCCGCAAGTTAAACAATCTGTTTTTTCAAACTCAGCGTCATGTAACTCTTGCACAACATAATCTAAATTTTTAGGAACTCTTTTTTTAAGATTTGTAAAATATTTTAGATTTTCTTTTTTAGCATCTTCTGCTAATTTAGGTAGTTGTTGTAAGCGTTTTTCCATGGTGCAAAAATACAATTATTCTGAACCAAAAATCATTCTAAAAAAACAAATAAAAATATGTAATTTTGCATTTCAATTTTCGATACTAAATGAGCATTCAAAACATTATAGAAACCAAAGTAAAAGAAGGTTTTTTAGCTTTATACAATATAGAAATTCCAACTGTAGAATTTCAAGCAACCAGAAAAGAATTTGAAGGAGATATTACCGTTGTAGTGTTCCCTTTATTGCGTTACAAAAAAGGAAATCCTGTACAAATTGGAGAGGATTTAGGTAAATACTTGGTTGAAAATATCACAGAAATTACCAATTTCAACGTAGTAAAAGGGTTCTTAAATTTAGTTGTTGATGATGCTTTTTATACCAACTTCTTTAATACTATATATTCAGATACTAGTTATGGTACTGTTTCGCCAAAGGCGGATGAAAAAGCGGTGATGGTAGAATACTCATCGCCAAACACTAACAAACCTTTACATTTAGGTCATGTTAGAAATAATTTATTAGGGTATTCTGTGGCTGAAATTATAAAAGCTGCTGGTAAAAAGGTGTACAAAACTCAAATTATTAACGACAGAGGAATTCATATCTGTAAATCGATGTTAGCTTGGGAAAAGTTTGGGAACGGAGAAACTCCAGAATCTACGGGCTTAAAAGGTGATAAATTGGTTGGTAACTATTATGTGAAATTCGACCAAGAATATAAAAAAGAAATTTCGCAATTAATTACTGAAGGTAAAACGGAAGATGAAGCTAAAAAACAAGCTCCGTTATTTTTAGAAGCCCAACAAATGTTGTTAAAATGGGAAGCTGGAGACGAGCAAGTGGTTGCACTTTGGAAAGAAATGAACTCTTGGGTTTACAAAGGTTTTGAGGTTACTTACAAAAATATGGGTGTAGATTTTGACACTTTATATTATGAAAGCAATACTTATTTATTAGGAAAAGATGTGGTTGCACAAGGTTTAGAAAAAGGTGTTTTCTATAAAAAAGAAGACGGTTCTGTTTGGTGCGATTTAACAGAAGATGGTTTAGACGAAAAAATTGTGCTTCGTTCAGACGGAACAGCGGTATACATGACCCAAGATATTGGTACCGCCATACAGCGTGTAAAAGATTATGCAGATGTTGGCGGAATGGTGTATACGGTTGGTAACGAACAAGATTATCATTTTCAAGTATTGTTCTTAATCTTAAAAAAATTAGGATTTGATTGGGCAAAACAACTGCATCATTTAAGTTACGGTATGGTAGATTTACCTTCGGGTAAAATGAAATCTAGAGAAGGAACTGTTGTAGATGCTGATGAATTAATGGAAGAAATGTCTGAAACAGCAAAAGAGATTTCTGAAGAATTAGGGAAATTAGATGGGTATTCTGATGAAGAAAAAAACGATTTATACAACACCATTGGTTTGGGTGCTTTAAAATATTTTATTTTAAAAGTAGATCCTAAAAAGAGAATTTTATTCGACCCAAAAAGTTCTGTAGATTTTCAAGGAAATACAGGGCCTTTTATTCAATATACGTACGCTAGAATACAATCTATTATTAGAAAAGCAGCTTTTGATTATTCGCAACCTGTAACAATAAAATTACACGAAAAAGAAAAAGAATTGTTAAAACAGTTAGAGTTATATCCAGAAACAATTCAACAAGCAGCTGCAAATTATTCGCCAGCCATAATTGCAAATTACACCTATGATTTGGTAAAAGAATTTAATTCGTTTTATCAAAATGTATCTATTTTAGGTGAAGAAAATTTAGACAACAAAATATTTAGAGTTCAATTGGCAAAGAAAGTTGCTGATACTATTAAGTCTGCATTTTTATTATTGGGAATTCATGTTCCGGAGAGAATGTAAAATAGTTGTTACTAGCATTGTCTATAAACATAAAAGTTAGTAAATTAGCCCGCGTTAGGGATTGAAATGGCATCCTTTTTTGTTTTTACAAAAAAGATACAATGGAAAGCCCGTTAAAACGCCCAAATAAAAAATATTAAAAGGTAATTTTTGAATCTTTTACTCATAAATTTTTAAATAAATCAAAATGAAATACGACATCATTATTATTGGAAGTGGACCTGGAGGTTATGTTACAGGAATTAGAGCTTCTCAATTAGGCTTTAAAGTTGCCATTGTAGAGAAAGAACACTTAGGTGGAATTTGTTTAAACTGGGGATGTATACCAACAAAAGCTTTGTTAAAATCTGCACAGGTTTACGATTATTTGAAGCATGTAGACCAATATGGTTTAAAAGCGGAAGCTATTGATAAAGATTTTGAAGCGGTAATTAAAAGAAGTCGTGGTGTTGCTGATGGAATGAGTAAAGGTGTTGCCTTTTTAATGAAGAAAAACAAAATTGATATTATTGACGGTTTTGGTAAAATAAAAACGGGTAAAAAAGTAGATGTTACTGCTGCTGATGGTACCGTAACTGAATATAGCGCAGACAATATTATTATTGCAACGGGTGCACGTTCTAGAGAGTTGCCTAACTTACCACAAGATGGTAAAAAAGTAATTGGTTACAGACAAGCAATGAATTTACCTAGCCAACCAAAATCTATGATTGTTGTAGGTTCTGGTGCAATTGGTGTTGAGTTTGCTCATTTTTATAATTCTATGGGAACTGAGGTTACTATTGTAGAATTTATGCCAAATGTAGTGCCTGTAGAAGATATTGACGTTTCTAAACAATTTGAACGTTCTATTAAAAAAGCTGGAATTAAAGTAATGACAAATTCTTCTGTAGAGTCTGTTGATACTTCTGGTGAAGGTGTGGTTGCAACTGTAAAAACTAAAAAAGGAGAGGAAACTTTAACAGCTGATATTTTATTATCTGCAGTTGGAATTAAATCTAACATTGAAAATATTGGTTTAGAAGATGTTGGTATTATTGTTGACAGAGATAAAATCTTAGTAAACAATTACTACCAAACAAACATACCTGGTTATTATGCTATTGGTGATGTGGTTCCTGGACAAGCATTGGCACACGTTGCCTCTGCAGAAGGAATTACTTGTGTTGAAAAATTAGCTGGTTTACATACAGAACCAATAGATTACGGAAACGTTCCTGGTTGTACGTATGCAACTCCAGAAATTGCATCTGTTGGTTTAACAGAAGCAAAAGCAAAAGAAGCAGGTTACGAATTAAAAGTTGGTAAATTTCCTTTTTCTGCATCTGGTAAAGCAAAAGCAGCAGGAACTCCTGATGGTTTTGTAAAAGTAATTTTTGATGCTAAATATGGCGAATGGTTAGGTTGCCACATGATTGGTGCTGGTGTTACAGACATGATTGCTGAAGCAGTTTTAGGACGTAAATTAGAAACTACTGGTCATGAAGTTTTAAAAACAATTCACCCTCACCCAACCATGAGTGAAGCGGTTATGGAAGCTGTTGCAGATGCGTATGATGAAGTAATTCACTTATAAAATTATAGTCATTAAGAGGGCATTAGAACGTAGTAATCTGTTATTTTAAATTACAAGATTGCCACGGAAAATAAAAAAAAATCTTCGCAATGACATTCAAATATAAAATGAAACTATTAAACGAAAACCTTGCCAAATTGGCAAGGTTTTTTTTGTGCTAAAAAATATTCAACCAAATAAAAAAACCCCTAGAAAAACCAGCATTTCATTTTTCAAATAGATGTTTTTAGATTTAGGTTTTTAATGATAAAGATCTGCTACAGAAATCTAATTCTCTTTTATAAATATAATTTTTACTGAATCTTTTTCAGACTCTATTTTACTTGTTTCTGAAATTAAATTCTTATAACTTAGCTACATGTATACTAAGCAAAATTAATCTTAGTGTTAAACATCAAAAACAAATATGGAAAGTAAATTTAATATTTCAGTTCTTATAGATGGTGACAATGCACAGCCTAAATTAATAAAAGAAATAATTGAAGAAGTTTCTAAATATGGGAAAGCTACTATTAGAAGAATTTATGGAGATTGGACTTCACAACAAATGAATAGTTGGAAAGCAATTATAAATCAACACTCTATAAGTCCCATTCAAAAATTCTCTTATACAACTGGTAAAAACTCTACAGATGGCGCACTTATAATTGATGCTATGGATATTTTACACGGTAAAAATACAGAAGGTTTTTGTATTGTTTCTAGCGATAGCGATTATACAGGTTTGGCAAAACGAATTAGAGAAGAAGGCTTGTTTGTAATGGGAATTGGAGAAAAAAAAACACCAGAAGCTTTTGTAAAATCTTGCGAAGTTTTCACTTTTACAGAAAACCTAAAAAATGAAGAGATTGAAGAAATAGCAGAAACGGAAGAGAACGAAACCAAAACACCAACATCTAATAAAGAAAACACCCTAAAAAAGAGTAAAAAGACGCCTAAAAAAGTCCGCTTGTCTAAAGAAGATTGGAAAACAGTTACCAAAGCTTTTGATATTTCTACCAATGAAGAAGACAAAGCACATATTTCTGCTTTAGGTTTAAATATTAGAAAAATTGACCCAAGTTTTGACCCTAGAAGTTATGGTTTTAAAAGTCTAACAAAACTTTTTGAAAACATAGATAAATTTGAAGTTATTAAAAATGAAGTTGGTGGTTTAAATCATCCGTTATTAAAAATGAAATAAAAAGAGGCTAGTATATTTTAATAAAAATTATATACTCTAAAGACTTTTCAAGAAGTAGAATTTTATTTCTTATTTAAATGTTCCTCAATATCTGCAATATGATATTGTAAGGATTTTGCCGAAATTTGAATTTCTTTAATTAATAAACTCAATGAAATAATTAATAATATTAAGGCAATACCAAATACCCAAACGGCTAATAATTGTTGATGTATATAAATTAAAAACATTGTTAATACACAGAGTAACAAACTAGAAATTCCAAAAATTTGCATCCAACGAGTTAGGCTTAACCGCATTTTTAAATTTTTAATTTGTCTTATTAAAGAATCATCTTGACGCTCTAAATAAATATCATGCAAGTTTCTAATTACCGCTGCATACGCTAAAAAACGGTTTGTATAAGCCAGCATAATTAAAGAAATTGCCGAAAATAAAAGTGCTGGTGTTGTTAATGTAAGTTGTTCCATAAATCAAAATTACTAATAACTCACAAATAATTAATACAACTATATTTAAAAAAAACGTATTTTAACCCTATGTAATTGACTATGAACCCTGTACCTAATACATAAATAAAGGGCTTCTCTTTAGTACTATTACATAGAATTACAACTATAAATTTAAAAATTACAAAATGATACATGCTACTCTTAAATTTTTGTCAGACTTTTTAAACAGAGAATTAAAATTAGGTTTTAATACAGATGTAAACAAAGTAGTAATTGGTAATCTTATCAATTTAGACGGCTCTATAAATGTTGATGTAAAAAATAAAGTAGTAATTACTTTACTAAACATTAACTCAGAAACAATTCAATTAACCAAAAAAAAAATGGGTAATACATTTGAAAAAACATCTCCACCATTGTTCTTAAATATATCTATTTTAATAACTGCCAATTACGAGTCTAAAAATTATTCAGAAGGTTTAAAAACAATTTCCAAAACCATAAGTACTTTTCATAGCAATAGTATTTTTAACAAGAAAATGTATCCTTCTTTAGATGAACATTTAGTAAGGTTAAATATAGAAACTGAAAACTTAGACGTAAAAGAGCACAGCAAAATTGTCAGTGAAATTGGAGCAAAACAATGTCCTTCAGTTATTTATAAAGTCCGTATTTTACCAACTGAACCAGAAGTTCATACGCCAATAATTACTGTTCCACATATTTAGTCCTAAAATTTAAGTTCTAATTTATTATTTAGAAACATGATAAAAAAATTTATTCTTGTACTAAGTTTCCTAACTTTTTCTATACAAGCACAAGAACTTCCAAATGGTTTTGTGTATTTATCTGATGTAGATGCTTCCATACAAACGGAATTGCGTTATTTTTCGCATCATAATTTTATAGGAAAACCGATAGATGGTTATCATAAAAACTGTTTAATTGTTACTGAAGAAACAGCCAAAGCATTAAAAAAAATTCAAACTATTTTAAAAAAAGACAGTTTAAGTTTAAAAATATTTGATGGCTACAGACCACAAGAAGCTGTAAATCATTTTGTGCGTTGGGCAAAGGTCTTAAATGACACATTAATGAAGCAAGAGTTTTACCCAAAAGTAGCTAAGAAAACCTTATTTAAAAAGGGATTTATTGCTTCTAAATCTGGCCATACAAGAGGTAGCACAGTAGATTTAACCATTATCAATTTAACATCGGGAAAAGAAATAGACATGGGTAGTGCTTATGATTTTTTTGGCGATGAATCTCATCCATTTTATAAAAAAATAACGATAAATCAGCAAAAAAACAGGAACCTTTTGCGTACAATTATGTTAGAAAATGGATTTAGACCTTACCACAAAGAATGGTGGCATTTTACGTTAAATAACGAACCTTTTAGGCATACTTATTTTAATTTTCCTGTAGAATAACTAATTTTTAACAAAATAGAAACTACCTTCCTGTAAATCGGCATTATCTTTGCATTGCAAATTGCTAGATCTAAGCACTATGAAATCAATTATCAAATTTTTATTCTTTTTCAGTTGTATTCTTACTTCATCTCAATTATTGGCTCAACTAGACAGCAATACCGGAACGCAAGAAAAAGGGAATATAAAAGCGGTGGTAAGCAACAACGCTAAAGTTGTAAGCAGGCCAAAATCTATAAAATTAGATGCCCATGATGGATTTAAAAAAGCATACGAAGCAGAAAACGAAAAATTAAAAACGAAGCAAGAAGAAGAAAACTTAAACAATAAAGGAATTATTTCTCAGGCAAAGTTAAGTGAAGAACGTTTTCAAAAGAATTTCAGAAAAATTAATGGTCAATATGTGTACCCAAAAATAGATCAAGATTTGGGTAGTTTCAGAACCAACTCTAACAGCGTAAATATTATTTGTAGAGATTATCAATATCCAGATGGTGATAGAGTAACTATTTACGTAAATGATATTCCTGTAGTTGTAAATATTCTTTTAGAACAACGTTATCAAAAATTTAATATTCCACTTCAAGTTGGACTTAATAAAATAGAAATTAAAGCATTAAATCAAGGTACTTCTGGCCCAAATACGGCAGCTTTTAAAGTTTATAATGACGCCGGAATGTTATTATCTTCAAACGAATGGAATTTAGCAACGGGCGCAAAAGCAACACTAGTCATTGCTAAGGACAAATAAACCCAACGAAAACGTTGTAGTTAAATTCTAAAAACCTTTTTTTTTTATTCTATATAAAAAAGTTATTTTTGTATTTCGATTATCTTATCTAAATTGATACTCATAAAATAAACAACAACCGCAAGAATGAAAAAAATAACCAAGCAAACCTATCTAGATTGGTACAGAAACATGCTTTTTTGGCGTAAATTTGAAGACAAATTAGCCTCTGTTTATATTCAACAAAAAGTAAGAGGGTTTTTACATTTATACAATGGTCAAGAAGCTATTTTAGCTGGTGCATTGCATGCAATGGACTTAACTAAAGACAAAATGATTACTGCTTACAGAAATCACGTACAACCAATTGGTATGGGAGAAGATCCTAAACGTGTAATGGCAGAATTATATGGAAAAGCAACAGGAACATCTAAAGGAATGGGTGGTTCTATGCATATTTTTTCTAAAGAATTTCGTTTTTATGGCGGTCATGGTATTGTTGGTGGTCAAATTCCATTAGGTGCTGGTCTTGCTTTTGCAGATAAGTACAAAGGTAATGGAGGTGTTACCTTAACATGTTTTGGTGATGGTGCCGCAAGACAAGGTTCTTTACACGAAGCTTTTAACATGGCAATGTTATGGAAATTACCTGTAATATTTATTGTAGAAAATAATGGTTATGCAATGGGAACTTCCGTTGGAAGAACAGCCAACCATACAGATATTTGGAAATTAGGTTTAGGTTATGAAATGCCTTGTGGACCTGTAGATGCTATGAACCCGATAAAAGTAGCAGAAGCTGTTGACGAAGCTTTACAAAGAGCAAGACGTGGAGACGGCCCTACATTTTTAGAAATGAAGACCTACAGATACAGAGGACATTCTATGTCTGATGCACAACATTACAGAACAAAAGACGAAGTAGAAGAGTACAAAAAAATAGATCCTATTACGCAAGTTTTAGATATTATAAAAGAAAAAAAGTACGCTACTGATGAAGAAATTGCTGCTATTGATAAAGAAGTAAAAGCAAGCGTAAAAGAATGTGAGAAATTTGCAGAAGATTCTCCATATCCAGAAGCTAAACAGATGTATGACATGGTATATGAACAAGAAAATTATCCTTTTATAAGTTAAAAATATGGCTACAATTGTAAATATGCCCAGATTAAGTGACACCATGGAAGAAGGTGTTGTGGCAAAATGGTTAAAGAGTGTTGGAGATAAAATTGAAGAAGGCGATATTTTAGCTGAAATTGAGACCGATAAAGCAACTATGGAATTCGAATCTTTCCATGAAGGTACTTTATTATATATTGGTATTCAAGAAGGAGAAACTTCTCCTGTAGATGTTTTATTGGCTATTATAGGAGAAGAAGGAGAAGATATTTCTGCTATTATAAATAAAAGTTCTGAAGAAGAAAAAACCGAAACGAAAGTAGAAGTAAAAGAAGAAACTACTTCTGAAGTTGTTTCTAATGAAGCTGCAGCAATTCCAGAGGGTGTTCAAGTTATAATGATGCCTCGTTTAAGTGATACAATGACTGATGGTACTGTGGCAACATGGTTAAAGAAAGTTGGAGACACTGTTGAAGAAGGTGATATGCTTGCTGAAATTGAAACAGATAAAGCAACTATGGAATTTGAATGTTTCTATGAAGGAACTATTCTATACATAGGTGTGCAAGAAGGAGAAACAGCTCCTGTAGATAGTTTATTAACTATTATTGGCCCTGCCGGAACAGATGTTTCTGCAATTGTTGCAAGTGGTGGTGCTACTACCGTTACTGAAACTACCGCTGCTCCTGCAAAAACTTCTGATAAAAAAGAAGAAAAACCAGCTGCCAAAGTTGAAGAAACAAAACAAGTTGTTGCATCAAACAATACTTCTAACGGACGTATTTTTGCATCGCCATTGGCTAAAAAAATAGCTTCTGATAAAGGTTTTAATCTTGCTGATATTAATGGTACTGGTGAAAACGGACGTATTATTAAAAAAGATGTAGAAAACTATACGCCAGTTGCTAAAACAGAAGCTGCTGCTGCTACTGCAAATGTTGCTGCTGCAGGTGTAGAAAACTCAGAAGAAGTAAAGAATTCTCAAATGCGAAAAGCAATTGCAAAATCTTTAGGGAATTCTAAATTTTCTGCTCCAGATTTCAGTTTAAATATTGAAGTTGATATGGACAATGCAATGGCTTCTAGAAAAACCATAAATGCAATTCCAGATACTAAAGTATCTTTTAATGATATGGTAGTAAAAGCTTGTGCTATGGCATTAAAAAAGCACCCACAAGTAAATACATCTTGGACAGAAACAAACACAGTATATCACAGTCATATTCACGTAGGTGTTGCAGTTGCTGTTGATGATGGATTATTAGTACCCGTAATTAAGCATACAGACCAATTAAGTTTAACTCAAATTGGTGCAGGTGTTAGAGATTTAGCTGGTAAAGCTAGAAATAAAAAATTAGCTCCTGCAGAGATGCAAGGTAGTACTTTTACAGTCTCTAACTTAGGTATGTTTGGTATCGAAAATTTTAATTCTATCATAAACCAACCTAATTCGGCTATTTTATCTGTGGGTGCAATTGTTCAAAAACCAGTTGTTAAAGACGGACAAATAGTAGTTGGAAACACTATGAAATTAACGTTAACTTGCGACCATAGAACAGTAGATGGCGCTGTTGGAGCTCAGTTTTTACAAACATTAAAAACGTTTATTGAAAACCCAGTTACAATGTTAGCATAGATAATTTGTAAAAAAAAATAGTACACAATAAAAAAAAACCATCTCAAAAGATTACTTTTGAAATGGTTTTTTTATGAAATAGAACTAAAAAACATCTTATGAAAAAAAATATTTTAATACTTTTAGTATTGTGTACTTTATCAAATACGTCATTTTCTCAAAGTAAAATTAAAGGAAACAAGAATGTTACAATAGTAAAAACACCCTTAAAGCCCTTTAATAAAATTAAGGTTAATAACGATTTTAAAATAGTTTTAGTACAATCAAAAAAATCTTCTATAGAAATAGAAACAGATGAGAACCTACATCAAGTAATAGATTTTAGTATTGTAGATTCTATTCTTTCAATTTCAACTAGTAATAAACTAAAATCGAAACGTTTAAATATTACCGTCTCTTATAACAAACCCCTTGAGGAAATAATTTTAAATGAAGATGCAGAAATGGAAGCTTTAAATACTATTAAATCTCCTAATTTTGTACTAAAAATAAATGATTATTCAAAAGCTGATTTGATTATCATGTCTCAAAATTTTAGACTTATCAACAACAATAGATCTAGAATTCAATTACGTTCAAAAACTAAATTAAATATAGAAAGTGTAAATGCTAATTTATCTTTAAATGAATCTAGCAACTCAGATATTAGTATTAGAACAGATAGTTTACAAGTACTTATGAAAGAAAACTCATTTGCCGATATTTCTGGTAGTGCTAGTTTTGCCCAAGCAAATTTTATAGATTCTTCTAAATTTAAAGGCAAAAATTTTATTGCAAAACAATGCAATTCAGTAATTAAAGATGTTGCCGATTTTTCCATACAATGTATGGATACAATTAACATAGAAGCTTCTGAAAAAAGTAGTACAGAAATTTACGGCAACCCAAAAATTTTGTTAGTAAAGTTTGAAGGCTCCTCTAAATTATTTAAAAAAGAACTGTAACCTAAATTATTAGTTCATGCTTCTCTACTTTCATATTTGTCATTATTTAGAAAAACATTAAAATACCTACAAAAAAACGCTGGCTAATTGCCAGCGTTTTAAGTATCTATTTTATGTTTCTTTAAAAATCTTGATTCACATCCCAGGCTTCTAAAAGTTCCTTTAAAGTTTTAATAAACATACCACCCAAAGCTCCATTTACAACTCTGTGATCATAGGAATGAGAAACAAACATTTTTTGTCTGATGCCAATAAAATCTCCTTCCGCAGTTTCTATTACTGCAGGTACTTTTCTAATGGCACCTAAAGCTAAAATAGCCACCTGCGGTTGATTTATAATTGGTGTTCCCATAACAGAACCAAAGCTACCAACATTTGTAACTGTATAGGTTCCGTCTTGAACTTCTTCTGGCTTTAAACTATTATTTCTAGCTCTAAAAGCCAAATCATTTACAGCTTTTGTCATGCCAACTAAATTTAATTGATCTGCATTTTTTATAACTGGAACAATTAAATTTCCATCTGCCAACGCAGCAGCCATTCCTAAGTTAATATTTTTCTTTTTAATGATATTATCACCATCAACAGCAATATTAATTAAAGGATATTTTTTTATAGTTGTTGCAATTGCTTGCATTAAAATAGGTGTAAAAGTAAGTTTCTCCCCTTCTCTTTTAAGGAAAGTCTCTTTTACTTTCTCTCTCCATTTTACAATATTGGTTACATCAATTTCAATAAATGATTGCACGTGAGCAGATCTCTGAGTAGAATCTACCATGTGTTTTGCTATCAATTTACCCATTCTGCTCATAGGTACAATTTCATCACCTCCATTTACAGAAATAGGTGCTGCTTTTGTAACAGTTCTCTCTACTTGTTTAGTTGCGATTGATTCTACAGAAGTAGTAATAGGTGTTGGTTTAGGGCTATTTCCTCTATTTTCTATATAAGAAAGTATATCTTCTTTTGTAACTCTTCCATCTACACCAGAACCAGCAATTGATTCTAAATCTTCCATAGAAACATTTTCTGCCTTGGCGATATTTCTAACAAGTGGCGAATAAAATTTTCCTGAATCTGAAGTTTTACTAATAGTAGTTGAGACCACCTCAACAGCTTTATCTACCATCTTTTCAACCTCAGCTACATTAGATACTTCATCTTTATCAGAAGCTACAACTGTATCTATTTCAGCATCTTCACCGTCCACTTCTATAATAGCAATTGTTTCACCAACAGCAACCACATCTTCTTTTTGGTAAAAGATTTCTACTAAGGTTCCTTCTACTTCAGAAGGCACCTCAGAGTCTACTTTATCTGTAGCAATTTCAACAATAGCTTCATCTAATTCAATGGTATCTCCAACTTCCTTTAACCAAGAAGTGATGGTTGCTTCCGCAACACTTTCTCCCATTTTTGGTAACTTTAATTCAAATCTTGCCATTTCTTTCTGATTTTACAGAATGCAAAAGTACTAAAAATCGTTGATTTTTCATCAAATTAACGTATGAAAAATAACATTTAAAAAAATCAATAATTATATTATTCTCAAAAATAAAAACCTAATAATACATTTTTCAATATAAAATTCAATTTTAAGCCTGTATTACTAAAAATAACATAATTAATAATTAATTAACATTTCCATTTTTGTGCATCTATTTCGTATGTTCTAAAAACGGTAATAATGTACTACAAATTAATATACAACTCTTAAAATTCATTAATTTTATCTATAATAAAATGTTTTTAAAAATTATATGTTTGCATTAGGGTTCTTATACCAAAATAAAACACCCCAACTAAAGGAAAGTTGATGCAAAAAAGAGCCCATTTTAAAACTTATAATTGAAGCTACAATTACTACCGATATGCGTTTCTTTATGGCTTGTATATGAAGCAAGGTAAAACTTTTAAAGAACTACTAAACCCACTCTTTAGGATTTTCTAAAACCTTTACAAGTCTTTCTTCTTCAGAATTTTCTTCTAGTTGATGGTTGTATTTCCATTGTACCATTGGCGGTAAACTCATTAAAATACTTTCTATTCTACCGTTTGTTTTTAAACCGAAAAGCGTTCCTCTATCATGTACTAAATTAAACTCTACATAACGTCCTCTGCGCACTTCTTGCCAATCTTTTTGTACTCTTGTAAACTTTAATTCTTTTCTTTTCTCTACAATAGGCACATAACTTTCTAAGAAACTATTTCCTACTTCTGTAACAAAGTTAAATCTATCTTCAATAGAAAAATCTTCTGTTTCTTTTAAGTAATCGAAAAACAAACCTCCTATTCCACGTGCTTCATTTCTGTGGGAATTCCAAAAATAAGAATCGCAAGTTTCTTTAAATTGATTATAAAAACCATTATTATGACGGTCGCAAGCAGTTTTACAAGTTTGATGAAAATGAGTGGCATCTTCATCAAATAAATAATATGGCGTTAAATCTTGTCCGCCACCAAACCATTGGGTTACCACATTTCCGGCTTCATCATACATTTCAAAATAACGCCAATTTGCATGCACAGTTGGTACAAACGGATTAATGGGATGTAAAACCAAACTTAATCCACATGCAAAAAAGTTTCCTTCTTTTACTTTAAACTGACTTCTTAACGCCTCTGGTAATTTGCCATGTACTGCAGAAATATTGACCCCTCCTTTTTCAAAAACAGCTCCATTTTCTATAACTCGTGTTCTACCTCCACCTCCTTCTTCTCTTTCCCAAAGGTCTTCTTTAAATTTTGCTCCGCCATCTACTTCTTCTAGTTTAGAAGTAATTTGGTCTTGTAAATTTTCTATGTATTTATAAAACTGATCTTTCATTTTCTTTATTTAATAAACCTACTGTTTTTACAGATGCAGCAGTAACAGAAAGCGGTAAAACAATAATGATTCCTATTACCGGAACTAGCAAACACAGCATAAATACAATTCCGTTGCCAATAGAAATTCCCTTATTTTTCCCTACAAAATTAATACTATCTCGGTAGTTAAAATGTCTTTCTAGCGTATAATCCATATTACCAAAACCTGCGTAATAAGCTTGCACTAAAAACAACAAAATAGTAGAAAATATATTTACAACAGGAATAAATTTTAGTAATAAAATAGGAACAGTAATCAACAATTCTTTTCCTAAATTTCTGATATTAATTCTAATTCCTCTCCACAATTGCTCTTGAAAAGAAGTTTTTCTGTGATGGTGTTTTAAATCTCCGTTGATATGAATTTCTATTTTTTCTGAAACAGCACTCATAAATGGCGCTGATAATGCCAAAACAATATGCTTGTATAAAATTAAACCAATGACTAAAACAAAAATGCCTCCTATTACAGAGGTAATGGTTGTAAATGTTTCTTTTCCCCAATCCCAAATCCAGATTTTAGCTAAGAAATGACCAATAGTATCGGATAAACCATACGCTGTAAAACCAATTACGGCTGCTGTTACAACACTTATAACAATGGGTATTATAAAATAGCTCCAAAGTTTTAATTTTGAAATTAAACCAAAAGCACCTGCGTAGGCTTGAATGCCTGAAAGTATATTTTTAATCATTAGCGTTGGTTTGCGTTAGCGATTGAAGTGGCACCCTTTTTTATGCCGAAATCGTTTCAGTATCTTTTTTTAATTATCAAATTCCTCTATGATAGAACAGATGCCGAATTAAATTCAGCATAAAAAAGATATAACGGAAAGCGCGACCACACTTTTTCTGTGTGGTAACGCCCAAATTATTTTTTTATGAAGCTTTGTATTCTTTTACGGCGTCTACAAATGCTTTTGCATTTTCTAACGGAATATTAGGTAAAATACCATGGCCAAGATTTACAATATACCTGTCTTTACCAAACTCATTAATCATTTGAGTAACCATTTTTTTGATTTCTGATGGAGGAGAAAACAATCTTGAAGGATCGAAATTACCTTGTAATGTAATTTTTCCACCGGATAAATAACGAGCATTTCTAGCAGAACATGTCCAGTCTACACCCAACGCAGAAGCGCCAGATTTAGCCATACTGTCTAGTGCAAACCAACAACCTTTTCCGAAAGCAATTACTGGAGTTTCATCTTTTAAAGCATCGATTATTTGCTGCATATATTGCCAAGAAAACTCTTGATAATCTACTGGAGAAAGCATTCCTCCCCAAGAATCAAAAACCTGAACGGCATCTACTCCTGCAGCAACTTTTGCTTTTAAATATGCTATAGTTGTATCGGTAATTTTTTGCAATAAAGAATGTGCTACCACAGGATTTGTGAAACATAATTCTTTTGCTTTATCGAAATTTTTAGAGCCTTGCCCTTGTACACAATAACAAAGAATTGTCCAAGGTGAACCTGCAAAACCAATTAATGGAACCTCATTATTTAGCTTTTCTTTGGTTGCTTTAATGGCATCCATTACATACCCCAAGGTGTCTTGAATATCTGGTACAATAACAGAGTCTAAGTCTTTTTGAGTACGAATTGGATTTGGTAAATAGGGTCCGAAATTTGGTTTCATTTCCACTTCAATATTCATTGCTTGTGGAATGACTAAAATGTCTGAAAACAGAATTGCAGCATCCATTCCGTATCTACGAATTGGTTGCACCGTAATTTCTGATGCCAACTCTGGAGTTTGACAACGGGTAAAGAAATCGTACTTTTTCTTGATTTCTTGAAACTCTGGTAAATATCTTCCTGCTTGACGCATCATCCAAACTGGTGGACGATCTACAGTTTCTCCTTTTAATGCTCTTAAAAATAAATCGTTTTTTATCATAACTTTAAACGCAAAGGCGCTATGTTTTTTCGCAGAGTTCGCAAAGGTTTTATGAATAATTCTTGGCGCACATTGCGCTTTCCTTTGCCTCTTTGCGGTTCATTTATATTACAAATTATTTAATAATTTAAACGCAAAGTGCGCTAAGTTTTTTCGCAGAGTTCGCATAGTTTAAAACTCTTTGCGAACTTTGCACTTTCCTTTGCCTCTTTGCGGTTCATTTAAATTACAAATTATTTACTACTCTTTTAATACCGTATTTTAATAAAGCAACGTTAAAATTAATTAACAACCCTAATTTACATTCTGATAGTTTTAAATAGGTTAAAACTTGAGCTAAATGAACATCATTTATATTTTCTACTGACTTTAACTCAACAATTACTTTATCTTCAACAATTAAATCTATTCTATAACCTACATTCAGTTTTACTTCCTCATAAATTAAAGGTAGTGCTTTTTGTTTTTCTACTTTTAAATTTCTTTTTCTTAACTCATAAAACAAACATTCTTCATAAGAACTTTCTAAAAGACCTGGACCTAAAGCTCTATGAACTTTTAAAGCGCAGTCTACTATTATTTTAGAAATTTCGTTCTCTGTCATTGTCTATATTTTAAACGCAGAGGCGCTAAGTTTTTTCGCTAAGTTCGCAAAGATTTTATAATATTTCTTTGCGACCTTTATGGTTTACTTTACCTCTTTGCGGTTACTTTTAATTTAAACGCAATTTTATTAAACACAGAGGTCCTAAGTTTTTTCACAGAGTTCGCAGAGTTTAAAACTCTTTGCGAACTTTGCGTTTTCCTTTGCCTCTTTGCGGTTACTTTTTCATTTCAGCTACTTTCTTCATTCCTGCATCAATTGCTTTTGCTATTTTCTGAATATCTTTATCTGTTAAAGCTGATGATAAAAACCATGCTTCAAACTGACTTGGCGGTAGGAAAACTCCATTTTTTATCATTTCCCAAAAGAAAACTGCAAACTTTTTAGTATCCGATAATTGAGCTTCTACAAAATTAGTTACTTCTCCTTTTACAAAGAAAGGATTGATCATAGAACCAAATCTATTTACGACTAAACCAATTTTATATTTTTTAGCTGTTTCTAATAACATGACCTCTAAAATACTGGCATTTTCTTCAAATTGCTCATAAGGATTTTGCGCTTCTAATTCCTTTAATGTAGCAATTCCTGCAGCCATTGCAATTGGGTTACCACTTAATGTTCCTGCTTGATACATGCCGCCTAAAGGTGCAACTTCTTGCATAATTTCTTCTCTCGCGCCGTAAGCTCCTACAGGAAAACCACCTCCAATTACTTTACCTAAACATGTAATATCTGCTTCTACACCAAGTAATTCTTGGGCTCCACCAAATTTAGAACGGAAACCCGTCATTACTTCATCAGCAATTAATAATGCTCCTTTAGTTTCTAAGTATTTTTTTAATTCTACTAAGAAATTATCTTCAGGAACTACAACGCCCATATTACCGGCAACTGGTTCAATAATAACTCCCGCAATATCATCATATTTTTTAAAGTGTTTTTTTACACTATCTAAATCGTTATAATTAGAAATTAACGTATTCTTTACGGCTCCTTCAGGAACACCTTTAGAACCAGGTAAACTTAAGGTTACCAAACCAGAACCTGCCGCAACTAACAAAGCGTCTTGATGCCCGTGATAACAACCTGCAAATTTTATTATTTTATCTTTTCCTGTAAATGCTCTTGCTAATCGAATTCCACTTAAAACAGCTTCAGTACCTGAATTTACAAAACGAACTTTATCCATTCCTGGAAAAGCATCGCAAACTATTTTTGCTAATTTTATTTCGTTTTCTGTAGACGCACCAAAAGTATACCCTTTTTTCAATGCTTTTTCAATAGCTTTTTGTACTTTTTTATGTCTATGACCTAAAATCATTGGTCCGTAAGAAAGTACCAAATCTATATATTTATTACCATCAACATCGGTAATTTTAGTGCCTTTTGCTTTTTTTATAAACAACGGATTTCCACCAACAGATGAAAATGCTCTTACCGGAGAATTTACTGCTCCAACAAGGTTTACCAACCCTTTTTCGTATAACTTTTGTGATTTCTTAAATTCCATCTTTCTTAAACTTTTTGTCATTGTAAACGTAGTTTCGTAATCTACCTCTAAATTAAGAGATTACTTTAGGATACCACATTGATAAAATGTTAATTTTCTATTTTCTTCTTATCATATAACCGTTAAATGATCTTATTGATTGTATTTCTACTTGCCAAAATAAAAAAGGTATAATTATACTAACCATTGCAATTGCTCCATAGAAATAAAATAAAAATATAGCCAGCACAATTCCGATAATTAGTCCAATTCTCATAATTTTTTTGTTGGGTTCTGCACTCACATCGTTTATATGAACCTTTTCAGAATTACCACACTTAGCACATTTAAAATCAAACTCAGAACCTATTTGCATTTGTAAATCTGGTCTAGTTATAGCCTCAAATTTAAGATTGTTGCTTTCTTTACAAGAACGACAAACAGTATAAAGGTTCATTTTACTTATTTATTTAATAATCTTGCTGCTTCTTTTGCAAAATACGTAATAATAATGTCTGCTCCTGCTCTTTTCATAGACAGTAAACTTTCCATCATTACTTTTTCGCCATCAATCCAACCTTTTTCTGCTGCGGCTTTTATCATTGCATATTCTCCACTTACATTATAACATGCAATGGGTCTGTCGAAATTATTTTTTAAATCTCTAATAATATCTAAATATGATAATGCTGGTTTTACCATTAAAATATCGGCTCCTTCTTGGTCATCAAAAGTAGCTTCTCGCATTCCTTCATCTCTATTTGCCGGATCCATTTGGTACGTTCTTCTATCTCCAAAACTAGGTGCAGAATCTGCTGCATCTCTAAAAGGACCATAAAATGCCGATGCATATTTTACAGAATAGGCCATAATTGGCAAATTTACAAAACCTGTATTGTCTAAAGACTGACGTACCATATCTATGGTTCCGTCCATCATTCCGGAAGGTGCAACCATATCTACACCTGCTTTTGCGTGTGAAATAACTTGTTTGGCAATATTTACCAAAGTAGCATCATTGTCAACATCATTGTCATGTATAATTCCACAATGCCCATGAGACGTATATTCGCAAAAACAAACATCTGTAATTACAAATAAGGTTGGGTAGTTTTTCTTGATAAAACGAATTGCTTGCTGCATAATTCCGTTATCATTCCATGTTTCTGTTCCTTCATTATCTTTTGTAGATGGAATTCCGAATAATAAAACTGCAGGAATATTTAAAGAAACCACTTCATCTAATTCTTTAGAAATTCTATCCAAAGAAAAACGTTTGATACCTGGCATAGAAACAATTTCCGTTTCTATATTTTCTCCTTCTTCAATAAAAAGAGGGTAGATAAAATCATCAACAGAAAGTTTTGTTTCTCTAACTAATCTTCTAATTCCTTCTGATTTTCTTAATCTTCTTGTACGAAACATAATTTTTATATGTATGTTAGGCTAAGCAAAGGCATACCCTAATTTATAAAAACCTCTCGAAAACTACGTTTAATCTTTTAATCAAAAAAAACATTCTGATTTCAGTAATGCTCGAGAAGACATTCTCTATTCTTTTGAGTAATATGTATTTACCAAATCTAAGACACTATCTACACTTGGCATGTTGGCAACTTCTACTTTATTAAAATGTTTTCTGGCCTCTACAGCGGTAGTTTCACCAATACAAAATGCAACTTTACTTGTGTTATTTTCTTCTAAATAACTTTCGATACCTGATGGACTAAAAAATAAAACTCCATCAACATCATTTTCCATTTTTACAGGACTTAACATGGTTTTGTATGCTTCAACTTCATTTACAACAATATCATGTGCTTGTAAATAAGTTGGTAAAACATCTAATCTAAGATCGCTACAAAAATACGTAACCTCTTTAATTTCAGTTTCTTTAGAAATATATTCTGCTAATTTTAATGCGTTTTTGGCAACATATGTAACTTTACCAATTCGCTTTTCAATCAATTTTTTGGTTCGTCTACCAACACAATAAATATTCTTAATATTTATTTCATCTTTGGTGAAAGAATTTAAAAGAGCCTCTGCGCCATTTTGACTAGTAATTAACACATTTTCATGCTGATTTTTCATCACTTTAGCTGGTATTCTATTAAAACGAATTTTAATAAAATCGCTATCTTTTATCCCTATGGTTTCAGATAAGGTTTCTTTTTGAAGTTCAGAAAGTTTTTTGGTAGCATATACAGTAACCTCTTTTGAATTGGTTGCTTCATCTTCTAACATTAATTCTTTACCACCTCTATTAATTACATAATCTGCACAATCTTTTGCCAAATACCTGTGGCTGCCTAATTTTGCATTTTTAGTAACTGTAATTTTCTTAGAACCGTCTTTTTTTAATAAAACTCCTTTAAAAACTACCTCTTCCGTTCTAGCATCTACATAAGCCAATGCGCCAATGGGCGCAGTACAACCACCTTCTAACAAGTTTAAAAACTCACGTTCTATACCTACACAAACCTTAGTTTCATGATGATTTAATTGTTCGCAAGCATCTTTTACAAACTCATCTTTTTCTAAGCAAGCAATCATAATTGCACCTTGAGCTGGCGCAGGAATCATCCAAGTTAATGGAATTGCTTCTGCATTTCTAAGACCTAATCTTTCTAAACCGGCAGAAGCAAAAATTGCTCCATTCCAAGTTTCACTATTTTGTAATTTTTCTAAACGTGTGTTTACATTTCCTCGTAAATCTTCTACTTTATGAGTAGGATAACGATCTAACCACATTGCTTTTCTTCGCAAACTTCCTGTAGCAATAACACCATTTGGTTGTCCAAAAAACTCTTCTGTATCTTTTAAAACCAATACATCTATATAATCTGCTCGTTTTAAAACTGCAGCTTGTACAATTCCGTCTGGCAATACTGTTGGTACATCTTTTAAGGAATGTACAGCAATATCAATATCACCATTTAACATGGCAATATCTAAATTTTTTGTAAAAACTCCTGTTACCCCCATTTCATATAAGGGTTTGTCTAAAACAATATCTCCGATAGATTTTATGGGTACTAACTCAGACTCATAGCCTAATTCTAATAATTCTTTGCGCACTTTATTAGCTTGCCAAAGCGCTAATTGGCTATCGCGAGTACCTATTCTTATTATTTTCTGCATGGAGTTTTTATTAAGATTGAAACACTTTTTGAATAACTTCTATACTTTCTGAAACAGAAGTATTTTCATCTTTTAAGTGTTTTACAAACTGAGTGGTAATTTTTTGTATAAAGCGTGATGTTAATATTTCTGCTTGGTTTTCATCAAAATTTGAAATTTTCTTTTTCTGAAAATTAATTTCATCATTTTTAATGGTTTCTAATGATTTTTTTAAAGCAGATATTGCTGGGGTAAACCTTCTGTGATTTAGCCAATCATTGAATTCTAACTTATGAGTTTCTATAATGGCTTCTGCAAACGGAACTTCTGCAAGTCTTATGGCTAAAGTTTCATCTGTAACTTTAGATAATTCATCAACATTTACCAAGGTTACGTTTTCATAATCTGCAAGATCATGCGCAACATTTTCTGGCATAGATAAATCTAAAATAAGAATTTTTTTATCTTTTGCTATTTGTTCTTTTGTAATGGTAGGTTTATCTGATCCTGTAGAAACAATTAAAACATCTGTATTTGCAACCTCTTCATTTAAATCTTCTATCACAGATTTTCTAATAGACACATGGTCTTTTACAAATTCAGTAGTTTTTACTTCTGTTCTATTAATTAAACAAATTTGTTTGTTTTTGGTATATTCTGCAAGGTTTTTACATGTATGTTTCCCCATTTTACCCAAACCAAAAACCAAAATATTTTTAGTATTATAATCAGATAAATTTCTAATGATATATTGAACCGCAGCATAAGAAACAGAAGTTGTTCCAGAACTTAATTTAGTTTCGTTCTTAACACGTTTGCTTGCTTGTAAAACACTATTTACCAAACGTTCTATATATGCATTTGTGGTTTTGTATTCTTTGGCCGTTTTAAAAGACTGTCTTAATTGACCAACAATTTCGTAATCTCCAAGAATTTGACTTTCTAAACCTGTACCAATTCTAAACAAATGTTGTATTGCTTGTTGGTCTTTAAAAACATTAGAAATATCTGTAAACTCTTTAGAGTTACCTTCAGAAAATTCACATAAAAGTTCAATTAATAAACAAGGACGATTTACAAAACCAAATATTTCAGTTCTGTTGCATGTAGAGATTATAAAAACGCCAGCAATTCCTCTCTGTGATGCAGATTGTAATAGCTTAACTTGATTTTCTTTTGATACAGAAAATTTACCACGCGTTTCTGCGTCTGCTTTTTTATAACTTACGCCAATATTGTAAAAGTGCTCTTGCCCGAATTCTTTCATAAACTTATAAAGTGCAACAAAAGTATAAACATCAATTAGAAAAAAATGTCGCTTGAAGTACTTTTTATAACGTTAGATGTTTTTTAAATACTTTTTTACCGATAAAATCACGAAAAGCACTATTTTTGTTGATGAATTGTCGTTCTGAATTATTTTTATATAGAATGATTCTAAATAAAACAAAAGAATATTTATGTTTAAAAATGTCGGAGAAAGTACTTTTGAAGAAATTATTTTAGAAAAAGGATTTTATGTGCTTCATTTTCAGAATGAAAGTATGGAAGTTCAAAGTTTTGAACGAGAAATTAATAGTACTTTTATTCAAATTCATTTTTGTTTAAAGGGAAATTCTAAGTTCTTATTTAACAACAGCTCATATACTTTTGATGTTTTAGACAATAGATCTATTTTATTATACAATCCGCAAAGAACTTTGCCCATCAATTTAGAAATTCAACCAAAAACAACATTAGTTTCATTGTTAATTTCTATTGAAAAATTTCATTCATTATTCTCAAAAGAATCTGGTTACATTCCTTTTTTAAGTGATGAAAATAGCAACAAAAAATACTATGATGATCAAGAAATAAAACCAATTGTTGCCATTGTATTACAACAAATTATAAACTCTAATAGTAACAGTTCTATAAGAGAATTGTATGTAAAAGGAAAAGTATACGAGTTGTTAAGTCTTCATTTTCAACAAGAAGAAAATACAAATGGCGAATATTGTCCTTTTTTGGTTGATGAACAAAATGTATTAAAAATTAGAAAAGCAAAGGATATTATTATTTCTAGAATGGCAGAACCGCCAAGTTTGCAAGATTTAGCAAATGAAATAGGATTAAATATTAAAAAATTAAAAGAAGGTTTTAAACAAATTTACGGAGACACCGTGTACAGTTTTTTATTTGATTATAAAATGGAACACGCACGTAGATTGTTAGAAAGCAATCAGTTTAACGTAAATGAAGTTGGTGTTAAAGTTGGTTACAGTACATCGAGCCATTTTATAGCCGCCTTTAAAAAGAAGTTTGGCACAACGCCTAAAAAATATGTAATGAGTCTTAAACCTTAAGTAGTAAGTAAAAATAAAAATTTTACGGTGCTGAAACTGAACTCTAAACCTTTGAATATCAATTAATTTGGAACAATTAACACATTATAACATAGTAAACAATCAAAAGCAATTTCCAATAACAATTGTTTGCGATGCTATAAGAACACCAGAAAACATAGGAATGTGTTTCAGGATTTCTGAAAGTTTTGGAGTACAAAAAATCTATTTTCATGAGAGTTCACCTTCCACAGAAAATAGAATTGTTAAAAAGACAGCGAGAAATACTATAAATCAAATAGACCATGAGGTTTACAGTAATTTTAATGAAATCATTCATCAATTAAAAGCAGAAGGCAACACAATTATTGGTATAGAAATTACTGATAAAAGCATCGATATTCAAGATTTTAATTTTAAAAATCATGAAAAAATCGTATTACTTTTGGGAAGCGAAAGAAACGGTATCGAAAACATTCATTTAGTTGATGAAACAGTTGCAATACCAATGTACGGTAGAAACTCTAGCATGAATGTTATTCATAGTTTGGCAATTACTCTGTATGAAGTTACAAATCAGTTAAAAGCCCATCCTAACCTTCCCAAAGGGAAGGGATAAAATACGGTAACAAAACGTGAAGCTGAACTTATTTCAACTTCACGTAGAATATAAAAAAAATCAAATTCTGAGACAAGTTCAGATTGAAAAAATTAATAAAAACTAAAAACTTCCACAACCTTCTCCTCCCTTTGGGAGGATTAAGGTGGGCTTATTTATGAAAGGAATTTTACTTAACAATTTAGGATCACCAGATTCAACAGAAACAAAAGACGTAAAAAGTTATTTGGGAGAATTTTTAATGGACGAACGTGTAATAGACATTCCGTATTGGAAACGTTGGTTGCTTATAAATGGAATTATTCTAAAAACGAGACCTAAAAAATCGGGTGCAGCTTACAAGAAAATATGGTGGAAAGAAGGTTCTCCGCTAGTTGTAATATCTCAAAGATTTACAGATAAACTAGTAAAAAAAGTAGACCTACCCGTTGCGTTGGCAATGCGTTACGGTTCTATGACCATGGAAAACGGTATTAAAGAATTAGTAGACAAAGGTGTTACAGAAATATTTTTAGCGCCCTTATATCCGCATTACGCCATGTCTTCTTATGAAACCGTAGTTGTAAAAGCAGAACAAATTTTAGCAGAGAAATATCCGCAAGTAAAATTAGATATTTTACCTCCTTTTTATAACGAACCAGATTATATAAAAGCAATGAGCAACAACATTGCCAATCATTTAAAAGGTTTTGATTACGATCATATTTTATTTTCTTATCACGGCATTCCAGAGCGTCATATCTTAAAGTCTGATGTAACTAAAAATCATTGTAAAATAGACGGTTCTTGTTGCGAACGTAATTCTGTAGCGCACCACACGTGTTACAGACATCAATGTTTCGAAACCACCAAAGAAATTGCCAAAACCCTACAATTAAAAGAAGGAACTTATAGCAATTCTTTTCAGTCTCGTTTATTAAAAGACCCTTGGTTAAAGCCCTATACAGATTTCGAAATAGAAAAATTTCCTTCAGAAGGAAAAAAGAAATTAGCCGTAATTACTCCTGCTTTTGTGGCAGATTGTTTAGAAACGCTAGAAGAAATTGCCATGGAAGGAAAAGACGAATTCTTAAAATTTGGTGGCACAGATTACAAACACATCCCTTGTATGAATGACAATGATGATTGGGTAGCTGTAATGGTAAAATGGATTAACGATTGGAAAAACAAAAACTAATAAACAATTATCAGTTGTTATTGAACACTGATAACTGATAACTGATAACTGATAACTGATAACTGATAACTGATAACTGATAACTGATAACTGATAACTGATAACTGAAAATCTATGGATTTCTTATACGTAAAAGCACTTCACATCATCTTTGTTGTTACCTGGTTTGCAGGCTTATTTTACATTGTTCGTTTATTTATGTATCATGTAGAAGCAGAAAAAAAAGACGAACCTGCAAAAACAATTTTACAAACTCAATACAAATTAATGAGCAAAAGGTTGTGGTACATTATTACTTGGCCATCTGCAATTTTAGCAAGTATATTTGGTTTTTGGATGATGTATAAAAACCCTTATTATCTAGAAATGCCTTGGATGCACATAAAACTTTCTTTTGTATTAGCTTTATATGTCTATCATGGATTTTGTCATAAAATATACAAACAATTACAAAATGATATTATAAAATATACCGCATTTAAACTAAGAATTATAAACGAAGCACCAACAATCATACTTTTTGCTGTAGTCTTCTTAGTAACCCTAAAATCTGCCATTAACTGGATTTGGGGCGTTGTGGGCATTATATTATTTGGTGTTTTACTAATGTTAGGAATTAGACTCTACAAAAAAATAAGAGAAAAAAAGTCTTGGGAAAAAGCTGAGAAAGAAGTTTTAGAAAATGATAAAAAGTAATAAAATTTATTTTACCTATTTATAGGGATATTTTCAACCTCAATTTTATTCTAGTTTTGTTTTATTATTTAAAATAAACTATTATGAAAAAATTACTGTACTTCTTTATTGCCTCTGCTATTTTGTTTTCTTGTGAATCTAATGACAATGATTTATCAGATTCAGACCCAATTGTTGGTCAATGGCAATTAACTTCTGATTTAGAAAACGGAAAAGAATGGGCCACAATTTGTAGTAAAAAATCTACGTTAGAATTTACTTCAACCGGAAATCTTGTAGATATCTATTTTTATGAAGATGGAAATAATAATTGCATCAGTGAAACTGAAAACGGCACTTGGAAAAACACGGGTAGCTCTAATTATTCTGTAACTTATGATACTGAAACCTATAGTTCTAAAGTAAATTTTACTGAAAACAACACCGTAATGTCAATTACAGAAACAGATGCGAACAATATTTATATAACCATCTATAAAAAAATATAGCATTACTTTTAATTACTTTTTAAAACTCATTTTAACTATTAAAATGAGTTTTTTAATTTCGTATACTCTGCTCAAACGGAATTCTATTCACAATACTCCTTCCTAAAGTAACTTCATCTGCATATTCTAGTTCATCACCCACGGAAATTCCTCTGGCAATTGTAGAAGTTGTGATATCAAATTTTTCAATTTGTTTAAAAATATAGAAGTTTGTTGTATCACCTTCCATTGTAGAACTTAAAGCAAAAATTAATTCTTTCACATCGCCATTTTCTACCTTATTTACTAAAGATTCTATTTCTAAATTCTGAGGTCCAATACCCTCCATTGGAGAAATTTTTCCACCCAAAACATGGTACAACCCGTTAAACTGAGAGGTACTTTCAATAGCCATTACATCTCTAATATCTTCTACCACACACACAATTTCTGGATTTCTTTTTACATTGTTGCAAATATTGCACAATTCAGTATCCGAAATATTATGACATTTCTCACACGTTTTTATATCATTTCTTAAATGTAGCAACGCTTCTGATAAATATTTTGTAGTTTCCGATGGTTGTTTCAATAAATGTAAAACCAAACGTAAAGCAGTTCGTTTTCCAATTCCTGGTAAACGTGATACTTCATTCACTGCATTTTCTAATATTTTTGACGAAAAATCCATAGCCGTCAAAATTACGAATTATCAATTATCAATTACGAATTAATCAATTAAAAATTTAAAAACTATATCTTCGTGCTTGCTAAATCATAATTCGTAATTTATCAAATGCAACCACTTTATATCTTATTATTAATCATCGCTTATTTTTCTGTTTTAATAGGTATTTCTTACATCACCGGAAAATCTGCAGACAACAAAACTTTTTTTAAAGCAGACAACTCCTCTCCATGGTATTTAGTAGCTTTTGGTATGATTGGCGCCTCACTTTCTGGAGTTACATTTATTTCAGTTCCGGGTTGGGTAGAAACAGATTCTATGAGTTATTTTCAAATGGTTTTAGGATACGTTGTTGGGTATGTAATTATTGGTTTGGTTTTACTTCCACTCTATTATAAACTAAATTTAACCTCAATTTACACTTATTTACAAGATCGTTTTGGTAACTATTCTTACAAAACTGGCGCAAGTTTTTTCTTACTTTCTAGAGTAATTGGCGCCGCTTTCAGGCTTTTTTTAGTAGCAAATGTGCTGCAAATAATTTTGTTTGATGCCTACGGAATTCCGTTTTGGGTAACTGTTTCTATCACTATTTTATTAATTTGGTTGTACACTTTTAAAGGCGGAATAAAAACTATTGTTTGGACAGATACTTTGCAAACCTTATTTATGTTAATTGCTGTTGGCGTTTGTATTTACACCATTTCAGGTGAAATGAAAATAGACAATCTATTTACCTATGTTGCAGATAGTGAATTGTCTAAAACTTTCTATTTTGACGATGTAAATGCTGGTAATTATTTCTGGAAACAATTTTTAGCAGGTGCTTTTATTGCTGTTGTTATGACGGGTTTAGACCAAGATATGATGCAAAAAAACTTAACTTGTAGAAACTTAAAAGATGCACAAAAAAACATGTTTTGGTTTACCATTGTCTTGGTAATTGTTAACTTTTTCTTTTTAGCCCTGGGTGTTTTACTAACCGATTACGCACAACAAAACGGCATTGACGCACACAAAGACCAACTTTTCCCCATAATAGCAACCAAAGGAACTTTAGGTTTAGCTACTGCCCTATTTTTCTTATTAGGGTTAATTGCAGCTGCTTATTCTAGCGCAGATTCTGCATTAACTTCCTTAACCACTTCTTTTAGTATTGATATTTTAGAAATAAATAAAAAGAAAGATAAAAATGAACAAGAAAAAATAAGAAAGAAAATTCATATTATATTCTCTTTTGTATTGATAGCAACCATTCTTGTTTTTAAATATTTTATTGCCGATGCCAGTGTTATTGCAAAAATTTTCACATTTGCCGGTTATACGTATGGCCCGTTACTTGGTTTGTATGCTTTTGGAATGTTTACAAAAATAAAAGTTCAGGATAAATTAATTCCTGCCATTTGCTTAATTGCTCCTGTTCTTACTCTGATAATTAGTTATTATTCAAAAGAAAAATTTGGTTTCGATTTTGGATTTTTTGTGTTGGTATTAAATGGTGCATTAACTTTTATTGGGTTGTATCTAGTTAAGAAATAATTTAGCTTGTTTCTAAACTTAAATTCGGATTACTTCACTTGCTGAGTTAGTGAAACATTAAAAAATTAAAACGTTGAATAAACTTGATAATGTTGGCGAATTCTTTTTGAACAAAATAAAAACATCATAAAATTTTACCTTCTTAAGTTTATAGACAATTGAATACATCAATAAAATGAAAAACAAAATTTCCATTATTGGTTCCGGACCTTCGTCTTTACTTTTAGCTGCTTTTTTAGATACTAAAAAATTTGATGTTACTATTTATGAAAAGAATAAAACCGCAGGAAGAAAATTTTTAGTTGCAGGTAAAGGTGGTTTTAACCTCACACATTCAGAACCTATTACCCAACTTATTGAACGTTATACACCTAGTGATTTTTTAGAAAATTCATTATTAAGTTTTACCAATGATGATTTTAGAAATTGGTTAAAATCCATTGGAATTCCCACGTATATTGGCAGCAGTAAAAGAGTGTATCCAGAAGAAGGTATGAAACCAATTACCGTTTTAAATACCATTTTAAAGCATTTGAAAGAAAAAGGAATTGTTTTTAAATTTGAACAGACTTTTTCTGGTTGGAATGCTGAAAATAATTTAATAATTAATGACACAATTATAAAATCTGATTACACTGTTTTCTCTTTAGGCGGAGCAAGCTGGAAAATTACAGGATCTGACGGAAGTTGGCTAGAAACTTTTAAAGAAAAGGGAATTAAAACAACTCCTTTTGAAGCTTCAAACTGTGCTTTTAAAATTGATTGGAATCCTGAATTCATCAACAAAAACGAAGGAAAACCTTTAAAAAATATTGCAATTTCTTGTGCTGATAAAACACAAAAAGGAGAAGCTGTAATTACAAAATTTGGCTTAGAAGGAAACGCCATTTATGGGTTAAGTCCGCAAATTAGAAAACAGCTAAAATCCGAAGAAAAAGCGTTGATTTTTATCGATTTTAAACCCACACTTACGCTAGCAAAAGTAACTTCTAAACTTACAAATTCAACCTTTAAAAACACCACACAAATTTTAAAGAAAGGATTAAAACTAAGCAATTCACAAATAGATTTACTAAAATTAAATCTATCTAAAGCAGCTTATCTAGATTCTGAAATGCTATCAAAAAAAATTAAAAATTTTCCTTTAACTATTACAGCACTAGGAAACTTAAACGAAGCCATTTCTACTGTTGGCGGAGTTCATTTAAATGCCATAGACACTCATTTTCAGTTACATAAAATTCCAAATCAATATTGTATTGGCGAAATGGTTAATTGGGATGCACCCACTGGTGGATATTTAATTCAAGGATGTGTAAGTTCTGGTGTTTACCTTGCAAAATATATCAATACAATTCCTTAAAAAAGGTAGATTTAGAATGTAACTACTCTTAAAATAATTCCTACTTTTACTGTATTCAAGTAAACAAAATGCAAAAAGATTTAAGTAATTACAGAAAATCATACGAAAAACAAGAACTTTTAGAAAGTACTTGTCCAGAAAACCCTATAGAATTGTTTCAAACTTGGTTTTTAAATGCCGATACTTCTGATATGGTTGATGAAAGTAATGCCATGACTATTGCTACCATAGGAAAAGATGGCTTCCCAAAAACCAGGATTGTTTTACTAAAAAAATTCACTTGGGAAGGTTTTATTTTTTACACCAACTATAATTCAGAAAAAGGGAAAGCAATTGAAACCAACAACAATATATGTCTGTCTTTCTTTTGGCCAGCTTTAGAACAGCAAATTATTATTAAAGGCAAAGCAGAAACACTGTCAGAAAATTTATCTGATGGTTATTTTGAATCAAGACCAGATGGTAGTAAATTAGGTGCTTGGGCATCAAATCAAAGTTCTGTAGTTTTGTCTAGAGAAGAATTAGACAATCGATTAAAAACTTTTGAAAAAAAATTTAGTGGTAAAGAAATTGTAAGACCAAAACACTGGGGCGGTTATTTAGTAAAACCTATTTCTATAGAATTCTGGCAAGGTAGACCTAATAGAATGCATGATAGAATAAGATATACATTAACCGAAGATTTTTTTTGGAAAATTGAACGATTAGCGCCATAAATTTTTATATTTACACTTCAACAATTAAAATTTAATGAAAACATTATACATTGTTAGACACGCAAAATCTTCTTGGGAATATCTAGGCATAGAAGATATTGACAGACCTCTAAAAAAACGTGGAATAAAAGACGCTCATTTAATGTCTAAATTCCTTTCAAAACAGATTGAAAGACCGGGCGTTTTTGTATCCAGTAGTGCAAACAGAGCCTTGCATACAGCAGTAATCTTTTGTGAAAACTTTGAATATCCTTTAGCCAACTTGCAAATAAAAAGGCAATTATATAGTTTTAGCGATGGTTATTTGGTAAAAACAGTAAAAGCATTAGACGATGGATTCAATTCAGCAATAATTTTTAGCCATGATCATGGAATCAATACTTTTGTAAACAAATTTGGAAGTACTCCTATATCACATGTTAGTACATGCGGTATTATTGGAATACAATTTGAAGATAAACATTGGAAAAATATAAAAAAAGGGAAAACATTTCTTGTAGAATATCCCAAAAACCATAAATAAATTTAGTTTGTTAGAAATAAAAAAATATGGCGCCATAGATATTGGCTCTAATGCAATTAGATTGTTAGTATCAAACGTAATTGTAAGTAAACACAAAGAACCTCAGTTCAAAAAATCTTCGTTAGTGCGTGTACCTATCCGTTTAGGTGCAGATGCATTTGTTGGAGAAGGAATTATTAGTGATTCTAATATTACTAGAATGGTAAATGCCATGGAGGCTTTTAAATTATTAATGAATGTGCACGGTGTTGTAAAATACAAAGCCTGTGCAACTTCTGCAATGAGAGAAGCTTCAAATGGTAAAGAAGTAGTAGAAAAAATACTCAAAGAAACTGGTGTAAAAATAGATATTATAGGCGGTAAAGAGGAAGCTGCAATTATATCATCTACAGATTTAAATCAACTTATAGAAGGAGATAATTCATATTTATACGTAGATGTGGGTGGTGGTAGTACCGAATTTACAATATTTTCTGAAGGTAAAATTATTTCCTCCAAATCCTTTAAAATGGGAACAGTACGTCTTCTTAACAATAAAAAATCTGTTAACAAGAAAATATTTGCAAATGTTGAAAAATGGATTAAAAGCAACACTCATAATTTAAAAAACATTTCCTTAATAGGTTCTGGTGGTAATATTAATAAGTTGTTTAAAATGTCTGGTAGAACAGAAGGCAAGCCAATTTCTTTTATATACTTAAATGCACAATACCAATTCTTAAAGCAAATGTCTTTTGATGAAAGAATTTCTGAATTAAGTTTAAACCCAGATAGAGCCGATGTAATAATTCCTGCCACAAAAATATACCTGTCTGCAATGAAATGGAGCGGAGCTAGAAAGATTTATGTTCCAAAAATAGGTTTATCTGACGGAATTATTAAAAGTTTGTTTCACAACAAACTATAAATATACTTTAACTGTTCTTTAACTTTTTTAAAACTTTTTTCTATATTTGTGTGACTCAAGAGAAATACTAGTGTCTTATTAACGAACAAAAAATTCAAAACTAATTATCATGAAAAAAATTTTATTAAGCGGATTATTATTAATGTTTGGAGCAACAGCATTTGCACAAGATTTACCGTCAAACCCAGAACCAGGAAAATGTTATGTACGTTGTAAAACTCCTGAAGTATGGAAAAACGAAGATGTAACAATTGAAGTAGCTCCGGCCTACAAAAAAATTATTACACATCCTGCAGAATATGAAACTACCACAGAAAGAGTTTTAGTAAAAGAAGCTGGTCAAAATTTAGTAATTGTACCTGCAGTATGGGAAAACAAAGTTGTTACTTATGTAGCAAAAGAGGATGCTAGTAAATTAAACGCAGTAAGTGCTTCTTTTTCTCCTGATTCTCAAACAATTGAAACCAAAGCAGCTTCTGCAAACTGGGAAATGAGCGAAAAAGCTCCAGATTGTGAATCAAGTGATCCTAATGACTGTAGATATTGGTGTTATAAGCCAGTACCAGCTAGATACGTAACTGTGCCTTTAACAAAATTAGCTTCTAATGCAAGTACTACTAAAAGCCCTGTTCCTGGTTATGAAAAAACATATACTAAAAGAGTAATGGTTTCTGGTCCAACAACTAAAACTGTTGAAATTCCTGCAGTATATAGCACAATTACAAAAGTAGTTTTAGCTAAAGATGCTTGGATGGAAGAAGTAACTGTTGCTGCAAAATATAAAACAGTAACTAAAGAAGTATTAGTTAATAAAGGTGGTTTAACTACTTGGAAAGAAGTTGAGTGTGAATTAGTAAACAATACTCCTTTACCAATTAATTGGGATTTAGGAAGTGCTACTTTAACTTCTGCAGCAAAAAGAATCATTGATACTAGATTATTACCAATATTAAAAACTGGTGTAGCTGTAGCAATTGAGTCTCATACAGATTCTAGAGGAACTGCTGAAAGTAATGAAAACTTATCTCAAAGAAGAGCGCAAGCTGTAACAAACTACTTAATTTCTAAAGGATCTAATCCTAGCCAATTAACTGGTAACGGTTACGGTGAAAGAAAGTTAACAAATAGATGTTCTGACGGTGTTTCTTGTACTGAATCTGAACACAGAAGAAATAGAAGAACAACTTTTAGAGTTATCAATCAAAAATAATTACAAATACTATTCATTTAGTATTTATAAAAGCCGAAGCTCAATGCTTCGGCTTTTTTTTATTCCATATTTTGATATTACTACCAAAGATATCAGCATTCAAATAAAACAGACATTGCACCTTAATTGGAAACTCATACCTAATTAATTGTTACAAATACCTTACAAAACTCATTAGCATAGCTAATACAACTTTTAAAAACTACTTAATTTAGTATTAACCACCTTGAAATGCATATCACCATTAAGAACTATAAGAACTAATATGATTGCACTTAAAAAAGGAAATGCTATTTTCTGTTCTTATAATAAATCAATATAAACTACATTTTACCCCATCAAAGATATCGTACTATTAAACGTGAGTTCGATGTAAGAAATTTTAATTAAACCTATAAAAAAAGCAGAATATTTAGTATATTAAAGTAC
>NZ_JBPOGL010000016.1:0-85251 GCF_051251875.1 Polaribacter sp. | reverse complement strand
TAATTCGTCTTTGGTTGCTGGCCAAGGCGCATCTGCTAAATAAGATGCTAATTCTAATGTCCAATACATTTCTTAATATTTAATTTTGTGCAAAAATAATTTTTTTACCCAATTATGCAAGTCTTTTTTAAGAAATTTTATCAATAAAAAAAGAACGTTTTAATTTTTTTCGGGAATCCATTGGATTTCCTTTGTTTCTAAGTCTTTAGACAACTTCCGTGCCAACACGAAAAGAAAGTCAGAAAGTCGGTTTAAATATTTTAAAATGTCATGATGTACATTTTCGACTTCACTTAACTCTACAGAAAGCCTTTCAGCTCTTCTACAGACGCATCTAGCAATGTGACAAAATGACACGGTTTGATGTCCTCCGGGTAAAATAAAATGAGTCATTTGAGGAAGTTCTGCATCCATTTCGTCTATTTTTTCTTCTAAAAAAAGAATAGAATCCACATTAATTTTAGGAATGTTTAAGCGCTCTTTTCCATTTTTTAAAGTTTCCTTTTCTGGTGGAGTTGCTAACATTGCGCCTAAAGTGAACAATTCATTTTGAATTTTTAGCAACGTTTCTTTGATAGAAATACTTATTTCTTGGTCTTTAATTAAGCCAATATATGCGTTTAATTCATCTACCGTTCCGTAGCTTTCTATACGGATATTGTGTTTTTTTACTCTTTTGCCGCCAAACAATGCTGTTGTACCAGCATCACCAGTTTTTGTATATATTTTCATTCGAAAGAGTTCTATGTTTAAAATTTAATTATCAAAGTTACAACGATTAAAAATTGCAACCTTCATCATTAACAAAATTTAACAATTAGATTTTATGACCTTATTATAAAATGTTCTTTTGCTTGTTCTGTTCTAAAGAAAATAAGACCAAAATAAAACAAGTCAATGGTAACAGTTGCTTCCTTTTTTTTGATCATTTCTAACCACTTAAAGTTAGATTTTTTGTTCTGATAAATTCCGTGAATTATCAAAATATCATTAAAATCTAAGTACTTAAAATCATCTACGTATTTGTGTTTTATTTCACTTATAATCAGATTATTGTGTATTTTATTTAAATTAAAACTTGAGCTATTGGTGTTGTGTGTTATTTTATGTAAATGAAAATAGTTTACAATCTTTAAAAGTACTTTTTGTTCTTTTTTACTAATAAAATTAAGTTCAAGATTTTTAAAAACATTCTTGTTGTTTTTATTTTTGGAATACAATCCCTTGGTAACAAAACTATATACAAATGGAGAGTGAACACCATGTTGATTTGTAGAATTAAAGATAAATTTGAGATATGAAATTGTTTTGAAAAACATTAAATTTTAGTATTTTTAAGGGGTGCTGAGCTCTTTAAATTTGAGCCAAAACTATAAGATGTAAATCTATAAAAATTGATTTCTTTTGTGATAAAAAAGTTGATTAATTTTCCTTTTGCGATGCTGTCAACTTCATTTTTTTAAATCCGTAGAAAAAGCGTCATTTGTTGTTGATGTGTTTGTTGCTTCTTCCGCTGTTGTTTTTATTTTGATGCTGGCTGTTGAAAATACAAAATTTTTGTTTTCGGAAAATGTAGCATCCAGAATGTAATCTGTTGCCTGTGCAATTGGTAAATTTACATCGATTATTTTTTTAGCAAGCGTATTGTTTGTATTCAATAAAAATGAATCGGAGTAAAACAATACTGGCATTTTGTCCGATTTTTTTAAAATTGCCAACCCATTATCTTTTTGTTTTTCTAAATAATCTACAGAAAGTAGGTTGTTTTTTATGGCTAAATTTAAAATTCTGCCAGGGTTATTTTGAATTTCTTCCTCAGGAAAACCATAATTTATACGTGTAAATTTGTCTTTAACTGGTAAAATGTCTTTTATGTTGATAAATAAAAGTGTCATTAAAAAATGATTAAATTAGCAACAACAAACATACATAAATCTATTGTAATGATTTTAGAAACGGAATATGCTCCTTACTTTAAACAATACCTTAAACTTGTTACTAATGAAGGAAAATCAATTATAGAAAATTTAGAAGAATCTCAAAAAGAGTTTGATGTTGTATTAAGAGGTTTGTCTGTTGATAAACAAAACTTCTCTTATGCCGACGGAAAATGGTCTCTGAAAGAATTAATACAGCATGTGATAGATACAGAACGTGTGTTTTGTTATAGAGCATTGTGTTTTGCAAGAAATGATACAACTGCTTTGCCGGGGTTTGATCAGGATATTTTTGTAGAAAACTCAAAGACAAATTCTAGAGTTTTTAACGATGTATTAGATGAGATGCAAATAGTAAGAAAAGGGACGATTTTTCTTTATAAGAGCTTTTCTAAAGAGGCTTTGTTAAGAGTTGGAGTTGCTTCTGGTAATAAAATGTCTGTTAGGGCTTTAGGTTATTTGTTTTCTGGTCATCAAAAACATCATTTAAATATTGTTAAAGAAAGATATTTATAATAAAAATAACCGAAGCTAAAACTTCGGTTATTTTTTATTATCAATTTAATATTCAGTTTTATCTAATTTCTCAGACCATTTTTGAAAAGGTTCTAAGGCAATTTCTCTTCCTATTTGTTCAAAAGGAATACTTCTTTTCTCATAGGGTAAAGGAATTTCTTTATAAATAAATTCGTCATCAAAACCAATGTTTGCTGCATCTTGTTGATTACTTCCGTAAAAAACTTTGTCTGGTCTTGCCCAGTAAATAGCACCTAAACACATTGGACAAGGTTCACAAGAAGTATAAATAATACAACCATCTAATTGAAAAGAACCAATATTTTTACAAGCATCTCTAATTGCGGTAACTTCTGCATGTGCAGTTGGATCATTTGTAGAGGTTACTTTGTTATTTCCGCGTCCAATTATTTCTCCGTCTTTTACAACAATACAACCAAAAGGCCCACCTTCATTATTATTCATACCCTTTAAAGCTGCTTTTACAGCTTCACTCATAAATTCTTCGTGGTTTGTCGTCTTCATTTTCTGTTATTATGATTTATTTCTTTTAGCCAAAAAAAGCTGCAAGAATTATGCAGCTTTTAATAAGTTATAAAAATAATGATTTTTATTTCAATGCTCCAATCATTTCTTCTGGTTTTACCCATTCGTCATATTGTTCTGGAGTAACATAGCCCAAACGTACGGCTTCTTCTTTTAAAGTAGTTCCGTTTGCGTGTGCAGTATTTGCAATTTCTGCCGCTTTATAATATCCTATTTTGGTATTTAAAGCAGTTACCAACATTAAAGAATTGTTTACTAATTCTGTAATTCTATCGTGATTTGGTTCAATTCCTGCCGCACAATTTTCGTCAAAAGATTTACAAACATCTCCAATTAATTGCGCAGAGTGTAAAACATTGGCGGCCATTACTGGTTTAAATACGTTTAATTCATAGTGCCCTTGAGCACCGCCCATTGTTACTGCAACATCATTACCCATTACTTGTGCTGCAACCATTGTCATAGCTTCACATTGTGTTGGATTTACTTTTCCTGGCATAATTGAAGAACCTGGTTCGTTTGCAGGAATAATAATTTCTCCAATTCCAGATCTTGGTCCTGAAGCCATCATTCTAATATCATTTGCAATTTTATTTAAAGAAACTGCTATTTGTTTTAAAGCGCCATGAGTTTCAACTAAAGAATCATGAGCGGCTAAGGCTTCAAATTTATTTTCTGCCGTAATAAAAGGCAATCCTGTAAATTTGGCAATGTATTTGGCAACTAAAACATCATATCCTGCTGGTGTATTTAAACCTGTACCAACAGCAGTTCCTCCTAAGGCAAGTTGAGATAAATGCTCTAATGTGTTTTTTAATGCTTTAATTCCGAAATTTAATTGTGCTACATACCCAGAAAATTCTTGTCCTAAAGTTAGGGGAGTGGCATCCATTAAATGTGTACGTCCTATTTTTACAACGTCTGCAAAAGCTTCTGATTTTGCTTTTAAAGTGTCTCTTAATTGCTCTATTCCAGGAATGGTAGTTTCTATAATTTTCTTGTAAGCTGCAATGTGCATGCCTGTTGGAAAAGTATCATTTGATGATTGTGATTTGTTTACATCATCATTTGGTTGAATGGTTTTATCTCCTTCACCAATTACTTTTCCTGCAATTTCATGTGCTCTGTTGGCAATTACTTCATTCACATTCATGTTAGATTGTGTACCAGAACCTGTTTGCCAAATTACTAAAGGAAATTGATTGTCTAATTTACCTGCTAAGATTTCATCACAAACTTGGGCAATTAAATCTCTTTTTTCGGTTGCCAAAACGCCCAATTCTGTGTTTGTAAACGCAGCTGCTTTTTTTAAATATGCAAAACCATAGATAATTTCTAGTGGCATAGAAGCTGCATCACCAATTTTAAAGTTGTTTCTTGAACGTTCTGTTTGTGCACCCCAATATTTATCGGCGGGTACATTTACGTTCCCCATGGTGTCTTTTTCAATTCTATATTTCATAATTATGATGTAAATTTTTGATGAAGCTAAATTACAAAAAACTATGTTTACATAATGTTGATAATTGTCATTTTTAGATAACTAAAAAAAATATTTTTTTGATAGGGCTTTTTTCAAAATAAGTATTATTTTTGCTGTAATAATTTTTATAATATACAAATGTTAGATTTTTCAGAGTTTTCAGGATTGGTTTTATTCATGTTTATTTTTACAACTGGTTTTTGGTTGTTAATATTCTTATTAACATTTGTGGTTCCTTATTGGATTGGTGGAACTATTTGGGAAAACATGAAATTAAAGAAAGAAGCAAGAAAAGCTGCTGAAGGAAAGTAATTACTAATTTTTTACTTTAGTTAACTTATATAGAATAAAACTCGTAACGCATTATGGCGTTACGAGTTTTTTTTGTGGGTTTGAGTGAGCGCGTTAGGGATTGAAGCATTTGTTTGAGCTCTTTTTTGAGATGCTGATTTTTATCAGCATCTCAAAAAAAGCGAGTGCGGAAAGCCCGTTTAAACGCCCAAATTAAAATTCATCTCCGCCACCATCATCGTTGCCGTTTTCTTTGGATCTTTTTTCTGCTTGATTTTTATTTTGATTAAATCTGTAGGTGAAGTTTAAGGAGATTTGGCGTACTCTTCTTTGAAAGGTTTGGTCTGTTATATTTGTGGGGTTTTCTCTACTTGGGGCATAACTTTTAATTTGATATTTTCTTGAATTAAAAAGATCGCTTACGTTTAAGACTACGGTTGCTTTGTCTTTTAAAATATCTTTACTAAAGGCTAAATTTGTAGATAAAATGCCTTCTACATCTGATTGTGCCTCACTTTTTGGACCATAATAGAATAATCTAGTTTGCGACTGAATGTCCCAAGGAAGTGTAATTTTTGCATCGAAACGGGTAAACCACGTGGTGCTTTTTGTATCAAAATTTTGGGTAATATTTGTAATGACATTTGTATTAGGGTCTGTTGTACTGTAGGTATATTCTCCGTCTGTTTGGAATTGAAAAAAGTTAAAACTGGTAGAAAAACGAACTTTTCTACTGGCATTGTAATTGGCGGTAAATTCAAAACCAGTTCTATCTTCTGAGGCTAAATTTATAGGTTGCCTTATTAAAATATTGGTTTCTTTGCCATTTACAATTCTAACATCTTGACGGTTTACTCTTTCTATATTGTTTATGGAATGTTGGTAATATAGCGATGAGTTTAAGGTTAGTTTTCCCCATCTGTTTAAGTATCCTAAATCGAAAGAATTGGTGTATGTTGGGTTTAAATCTACGTTTCCTTTTGAGATAATGGTTTCACTTGTTCTGCTTTCAAACGGATTTAAATATCTAGAACGTGGTCTTCTTAATCTTCTGCTATAGCCTAAAGTAAAGCTTTGGTCTTCTGTCATTTCATAGCCAAGATTTACAGTAGGAAAAAAATCCGTATAATTTTTGCTGTAATTTTCATTGGTGTTTACCAGTTTAATATCAATATTAGTAAGTTCTGCACGCAAACCAATTAAGTATGAGAATTTGTTAATTTTACTTCCATATTGTGTGTAAAAAGCATTTACGTTTTGTATAAATTCTAAATTATTAGAAGGATTGTATCTTGGATCTAAATTTGGTGCAAGTACTAGATAATCTGATGTTAAGTCTTGAAAACTACCACGATATCCGGCTTCGAATTGAGAATTTTCTCCTATTGGTAATACGTAATCTGCTGCTAATAAGTTGTCTATAGAAACTTCATCTGTTGTGTTGGTTTCTGGATTTGTGTCTGTAATAATTGCTGATTCATTTTCTTCACCTTTACTATATTGGTAGTCTAAGGTTAATTTGTGTCCTTTATCATTGATGTTATTAACGTAATTTAAAGAGTACTGTATGGTTGTATCATCTTCACTTTCATCTTGAATACGGTTAAAATTGTATAAATTATTTTCTAAAGCATCAAAAGAACTGATGTTGTTGGTTGCAACATCTTGTCCGTTAGAATCTCTTAAGAATACACTACCGGTTATTGAGCTTTTTTTATTTATATAATATTCTAACCCAATATTTCCGTTGAAGCCTTTTCTACTTCTAAGATAATCTCTGTTTTCTATTCTTGTGCTATCTATACTTCCGTTTGATAAATAGATAATATCAGAATTGTAAATTCCGGGTCCACTACTATCATTATAACCAAAATTTGTAAATAGATTTATTTTTTTTGTTCGTAAGTTTAAATTTACTGCTCCTTGATAGTTTTTTGGGTCTCCCACGGTGGCATTTACAGAGCCGTTAAAGCCGGTAGCTTTTCCTTTTCTTAAAATAATATTTAAGATTCCTGCGGTTCCTTCAGAATCATATCTGGCAGAAGGAGAGGTAATTACTTCAACTCTTTCTATAGCGTCAGAAGGTAATTGTCTTAAGGCATCTGTGCCACTTAAACCTACCAAAGCAGATGGTTTTCCGTCTATTAAAATACGTACATTTTCGCTTCCACGTAAACTTACAGTTCCTTCGGCATCTACATCTACAGAGGGCACGTTGTCTAAAACATCTGAAGCTGTACCGCCTTTTACTGTCATGTCTTTACCAACATTATATATTTTTTTGTCTAAACGAATTTCAACGGTAGATTTTTCTGCAATTACCACAACTTCATCTAAACTACTAGAGTCTTCGGCTAATTTTATGGTACCTAAACTTTTATTACTTAAAATTTCTTGTTCGGCAAGTTTTATAGTTTTAAAAGAAATAAACTCAACGTTAATTTCATACAAGCCTTTTGGAGTTACAATGTTAAAAAATCCTTTTTCATCTGTAATACCGCCTGTAATTTTTTGTGTCTTTGTGTTTTTTAGAACAATAGTTGCATATTCTAAAGGTTGATTGGAAATTTCATCAACAACTTTTCCTGAAATAGTAATCCCTTCTTTTATAGGTTTTTGGGCTAATAGAAAAGTTGAAGTTAAAAGGCAGAGTAGTAATAACGTAGTTTTTTTCATGGCTGATTTTGAATAGTTCTTCAAATAAGACAGCAAAGTTGATGTTAAGTTTAAACAGAAGAGGTTAAAGAAACGTTAAAAGTCTTTAAGAAATATGCACATTTTGACTCAAATTTTACAAGGAAATTTAAAGTGTTAAAAAATAAAAATTATAGTATTTTTAAATTAAAATAGTGCGCTAGATTTGTTCTAATTTAAAAATTAAATAATGTCTAAAATAGCTTCTGGCGGTCTTCCTATTACTGCTTTTTTACCATTAATAACTATTGGACGTTCTATTAACTTTGGATTGTTTACCATGGCTTTTATAATTTCTGAATCTGAAAGTTCTTTTCCTTTAAATTCTTCCTTCCAAATTTTTTCTGTTTTTCTAACCAATTGAATAGGAGAGATGCCTAATAAATTGATGATTTCTGCCAATTCTTTTTCAGTAGGAATGTCTTCTAAATATTTTACAATCTGAAATTCTTTTCCTGAGTTTTCTAAAATTTCTAATCCGCAGCGAGATTTACTGCATCTGTTGTTGTGGTATATTTTTATCATTTTTTTAAGGTTTAAAATTTGAATTTTTTTAGGATTTAAAGATGCTAAATTTTTATATTAACCAACAACCAACAACCAACAACCAACAACTGATAACTGATAACTGATAATTGATAATTGATAACTGATAATTGATAACTGTACACTGATAACTGATAATTGCACACTGTACACTAAACACAGTTAACTGCTTTTCTGTCCATTTAGCATTAAATATGCTTTTAAAAACGAGTTGATATTTCCGTCCATAACAGCATCTACATTACCAGTTTCATGGGCTGTTCTAACATCTTTTACTAATTTATAAGGATGCATAACATAGTTTCTAATCTGGCTTCCCCATTCGTTTTTCATTTTATTGGCTTCAATATCATTTCTTGCTGCTTGTTGTTTTTGCAATTCAATTTCATACAATTGCGACTTTAACATTTGTAAGGCTGTTGCTCTATTATCATGTTGAGAACGAGAGTTTGAACACTGAATTTGAATTCCGGATGGTTTGTGTGTTAGCTGTACTTTTGTTTCTACTTTATTCACATTTTGTCCGCCAGCACCACTAGATCTTGCGGTTACAATTTCTATATCTGCTGGGTTTATATCAATTTCAATAGAATCATCGGCAACAGGATACACGTACACAGAAGCAAAACTTGTATGGCGTTTTGCGTTAGAATCAAAAGGTGAAATACGCACCAAACGATGCACACCATTTTCTCCTTTTAACCAACCAAATGCGTAGTCTCCATCAATTTCTACGGTAATTGTTTTTATTCCAGCAGAATCTCCAGCTTGATAATTAAGTGTTTTTAGTTTAAACCCTTGTTTTTCTGACCACATGCTATACATTCTAAAAAGCATTTCTGCCCAATCGCAACTTTCTGTTCCGCCTGCGCCGGCTGTAATTTGTATTACTGCGGATAGCGAATCTCCTTCTTCAGACAACATATTTTTAAACTCAATGTCTTCTAAAAAAGTGCTTACTTTTTCGAACTGTTCTTCAATTTCTGTTTCTTCAACTTCACCTTCTTTATAAAACTCATATAAAACATTTACATCTTCATTTAATGTAATGGCTTTTTTGTAATCTTCTACCCATTTTTTCTTAAAACGCAATTCTTTCATTAAAAGTTCTGCTTCTTTTGGGTTGTTCCAAAAATCTGGATTTGCCGTTTTTTCTTCTTCGTTGGCAATTTCTATGAGCTTTTTATCTATTTCTAAATAATTTTTTAGCTTTTCTATTCTAGTGTCAATATCTTTAAGTTGGTCTTGTGTAATCATAAGTTGAACAAAAATAAAGGAATTTTTAAGATTCTTTGTTTTATAAGTTGATAGTTATTTTAATATTTAGAAATAAACTGAATCAACAATAATTTCAGTTGAGTATATATAGGGACTCCTGTTGAAGTACTTCCTTCAACTTCTATAAGAAATTTATAGTTGGCATCAAAAGTGAATTGATAAATTACTAGAGAAGTACCAAAAATTCCGTTGTTGACGTAGCATTACTATTAATTAGTAATTTTTTTGATTATTTAAGATACTAACAAAATAGTCAATAATAGGTAAGATTTTTCATTGGATAAATTATAATATGTCTAAAATCAAATTTAGTGTTAACTTATTAAGTTTTGGCAATAAATATTTTAAAAATAATACTATTTTAGTCTTTGGCTTTTATAAAAAATACTTAAAGAATGATCATAGATTTAATTTCCGATACAGTTACCAAACCAACAAAAGAAATGTTGGCTGAAATGATGAGTGCCAAAGTAGGTGATGATGTTTTTAAAATGGACCCAACTACCATTGAGTTGCAAGAAAAAGCAGCAAAACTATTTGGTATGGAAGATGCTTTATTTTTTCCTTCGGGAACCATGGCAAATCAAACAGCAATAAAATTGCATACACAACCTGGAGATAAATTAATTTGCGATAAATATGCACACGTGTATAATTATGAAGGTGGTGGAGCAGCATTTAATTCTGGAGTAACATGCAAATTAATTGATGGAAATAGAGGAATGTTCACAGCAGTGCAATTAGAAGAAGCAATTGCCGGTCGTTCTGATATTCATGTTCCATTTTCTAGATTGGTTTGTATAGAAAATACCACGAATAAAGGAGGAGGCGCTTGTTGGGATTTTTCTGAATTAGAAAAATTGCAGAAAATATCAAAAGAAAATAACTTAGCTTTTCATTTAGATGGCGCACGTTTGTTTAATGCTTTGGTGGCTAAAAATGAAACTCCACAACAATATGGAAAACTTTTTGATACTATTTCTATCTGTTTGTCTAAAGGATTGGGTGCGCCCATTGGTTCAATTTTATTAGGTTCTAAAGTACATATTGCAAAAGCTTTACGAATTAGAAAGTTGTTTGGTGGCGCCATGAGGCAAGTTGGTTTTTTAGCAGCAGCCGGAATTTATGCTTTAGACAATCATGTTACAAGATTAGCCGATGATCATAAAAAAGCCAAAGAAATTGGGCAAGTATTAGAAACAGTATCTTATGTTACAAAAGTAGAATCTATAGAAACTAATATTGTAATTTTTTATGTTGATAAAAAAATAGGTGACGCCAATTTTATAAAAAAAATGGAAGAAAAAAACATCTTATTAACGCCAATGGGCGATGGAAAAATTAGAATTGTAACTCATTTAGATTATACCAATGAAATGCACGAAGTTCTTTTAAAAGAACTAAAAAATTTCTAAAAATAAAAACGAACAATTGGTGAAAAAGCAGAGCCGTAAATACTTTTGTTTTTATCATATAAAACATCATATCTAAAACCAAAAGCAAATCTACCTTGGTTGTACGCTACCCCTAAATGCAATGCCGGAAAATTGGAGCTGTACGAATTTACACCATCTTTTTGATTCAAATAAAGTTGTTCTAATTCCGTTGAAAGTTGAAGATTAACAACAGGTATTTGATACAAACCTATAATGCTTGCTCCATATACATTTGAAGTAAAGGTATCATATTTACTGTATTGATAAGACAGACCTGCTCCTAAAGAAAAACCGTTGTTAAAATCATAAATGGCACTTGGTGAAATACCCAACGTAGTTTGTGAACCAAAACTAGCACTTACACCACCACCAATACGAACGTGTTCCCAGAAATCACTTTTTTGTTGTGCAACAACAGAAAGAGAAAAACTTAAAAATGTAAGAAGGACATATTTTTTCATTGTAAAATTAATTAGTCTCGTCTAATTTAGCCAATTCTTTGTAATTTCTATTCAATTTTTTTAATAAAATTCCGTAAAGCAATTGATAAAATAACCATAAAACACCTAAAATAACCAAAGTTACAACCAGTGTAAGTAAAATAATTAAGAATATTTGTTTTGTATTTAAGTCTTCAATTTTAAAGTTTATTTCTGCTACCATTACAATAATCATCAATAGTGCAATGTAACCAAGATTAAAAAGCACATAGTTTCTGACTGTTTTTCTAGTTTTCAGAATTTTTTTCATCAATTTTTTGGTAGAATCAATGGTAGAAATACTTTTATAATTTTTATAAAACATCACTAAAAAGTAGAACAAAATTAGATATGCTAAAATTTGCGAGTAGTACACAAAATTAATTAATCCTATTTTTTCATATTCAGCATACGCATCTTCCATATCTAAGAAAAAGTACATAGAGTTTAAGACAACAAATTCTAAAATACCAATTATAAATATCCATTTAACAATAGATGAAGACCTTAACTGAGTCATTTTATAAATTTCAACAGAAGTTACTTTATGAGTATCTTCAGGTTGATTTTCCCAAGTTTTTTTATATTTTTCTAATAAATCCATGTTATTATGGGTTTAAGATATTTTTTAATTTTTCTTTTGCTCTATTCATTTTCACTCTTGCATTTACGTTAGAAATACCTAATGTTTCCGAGATTTCTTTGTAGGGTTTGTCTTCTAGGAATAAAAATATTAACGCTTTATCAATGTCATTTAATTCATGAATTGCTTTGTACAATGCCTTTAACTGTATTTCTTCCGTATCATCATAATCAGTAGCTTTAATTTTATAGGCAAAATCACTTATATCTTGCGTTTTTATAGTTCTTGTGGACTTTCTATATAGAGAAATAGCGGTGTTTAAAGCCACTCTATACATCCATGTACTAAACTTAGAATCGCCTCTAAACTTCGGATAGTTTTTCCAAAGTTGTATGGTTATCTCTTGAAATAAATCATTATGAGCACTTTGGTTTGTAGTATAAACCCTACAAATTTTATGCGCTATGTTCTGATTTTGTTCAAAGTCCAATAAAAAATTCTTCTCTAAATCTTTCTGCACTTGTAAATTGGTTAGTTATCTATTAGTATCACAAAAGTATAAATTGTTACATTTTTGATAAAATATATTTTATTCTTTGTTTTTTCTTTAAATTTGTTCAACTCAAAACAAAATAGATTGAACAATATTAAACAAGATTTTACCATTAAGGACCTTGAAAATATTTCTGGCATTAAAGCTCATACAATTCGTATTTGGGAGAAGAGATATAATTTATTAGTACCAAAAAGAACAGAAACTAATATTCGCTATTATTCTAATGAAAACTTGCGAAAATTATTGAACATTGTGTTGTTAAACAATAATAATTTTAAGATTTCTAAGATTGCGAAGATGTCTGAAGACGAAATTATTTTGAAATCAAGAGAACTTACATCTACAAGTTCTTTGCATGAAGATGCGGTTAATTCTTTTAAAATTGCCATGTTTCAGTTTGATAAATTATTGTTTAACACAACTTATAACAAGCTTTTACAAAAAAAGACATTTAGAGAAATATTTAAAGAGGTTTTTATTCCGTTTTTAACTCAGATTGGTTTGTTGTGGCAAACTGAAACCTTGTTGCCAGCTCATGAGCACTTTATTTCTAATTTAATTGCTCAAAAAATTCTTACCAATACAGAAAAGTTGCAATACAATATTTCAAATACAAAAAAAAATTATGTATTGTATTTGCCAGAAAATGAAATTCATGAATTAGGATTGTTATATTTAAATTATGAATTGGTTTTAAGAGGAAACCGAACCATTTATTTAGGACAAAGTTTACCCTTAAGTAATTTAGATTATTTCTTTAAAAATAAAAAAGAAATATGTTTTGTAACCGCTATGACGGTAAAACCTTATGACGAGAAAGTAGTAGATTATTTTCAGGAAGTTGATGGTATTCTAAAAGGAACAAATCATCAATTTATTGCGCTCGGAACAAAAACACAATTGGTGAAACATCTTAATTTTGAATCAGAAATTGACGTGTATAATTCTGTTTTAGATATGTTAATAGAATTATAATTTTATTCAAGCGATAATTTTTGTTTAATTTTTTAGTATATTTGTTAAACAAATTTTAAAATGAAGAAGAGTATACACATTATTGGTGCTGGTTTTTCTGCTTTAGCTGCTTCTTGTTACATGGCTAAAGCTGGTTACAAGGTTACTGTTTTAGAGAAAAATGATTCGTTAGGCGGAAGAGCAAGGCAATACAAAAAAGATGGTTTTACTTTTGATATGGGGCCTTCTTGGTATTGGATGCCTGATGTTTTTGAACGTTTTTTTGCCGATTTTGATAAAAAACCATCTGATTATTATATTTTAGATAAATTAAATCCTGGGTACGAAGTATACTTTGGAGAAAATTCTTCCTTTAAGATTTCTAGTAAATTAAAAGAAATTTATGCACTTTTTGAAAGTGAAGAAAAAGGAAGTGCAAAACATTTAAAAACCTTTTTAGATTCTGCAAAATCTAATTATGAAACTGCCATCAAAGACTTGGTGTATCAACCAGGAGTTTCTCCTTTAGAATTGGTAAATACAACAACAATCTCTAGGGTTTCTCAGTTTTTTTCAACCATAAGAACACAAGTTAGAAAGAACATAAAAAGTATTAAATTAATTAAAATATTAGAATTTCCTGTTTTGTTTTTAGGAGCAAAACCCAATAATACTCCTGCTTTTTATAATTTTATGAATTATGCAGATTTTGGTTTGGGAACTTGGCATCCAAGAGGCGGAATGTATACCGTAATTGAAGGAATGGTAACTTTAGCAGAAAGTTTAGGTGTGCAATTTAAAACCAACGCCAATGTTGAAAAAATTATCACGGATGCTTCTAAAAATGTAACCGGTTTATTGGTGAATGGAAAAGAAATTAAAACCAATTTGGTTTTAAGTGGTGCAGATTATCATCATACAGAAACGTTGTTAGAAGATACCGTAAAACAATATTCAGAAAAATATTGGAACAAAAAAACCTTTGCACCATCATCTTTATTATTTTATGTTGGGTTTGATAAAAAAATAGAAAATGTAAGTCATCATACTTTGTTTTTTGATACAGATTTTGATGCGCATGCAAAAGAGATTTATGATACGCCACAATGGCCAACAGATCCGTTGTTTTATGCAAATTTTACATCTATAACAGATAAAACATCTGCACCCAAAGGCAAAGAAGCTGGTTTTTTCTTGATTCCTTTAGCGCCCGGAATTAAAGATACAGAGGAGTTAAGGGAAGAATATTTCCATAAAATTTTAGATCGGTTTGAGAAATTAACCAATCAAGAAGTAAAAAAACATGTGTTGTTTAAAAAATCATTTTGTGTCAATGATTTTAAAAGTGAATACAATTCTTATAAAGGAAATGCATACGGAATGGCAAATACACTTTTGCAAACGGCATTTTTAAGACCAAAAATAAAAAGTAGTAAAGTAAAAAATCTGTATTTTACAGGTCAATTAACGGTTCCTGGGCCAGGAGTTCCGCCAGCTTTAATATCAGGAAAAATAGCAACAGCATTAATTTTAAAAAATCAACAATAATATGAAAGAATTATTTGACAGTGTTTCTAATGATTGTAGTAAGTTGGTTACTAAAAAATACAGTACTTCTTTTTCTTTGGCGGTAAATATGTTATCACCAAAAATTAGAACAGATATTTATAATATTTATGGTTTTGTTCGTTTTGCTGATGAAATTGTAGATACCTTTCATGAGTATAATAAAGAACTTTTAATGGAGCATTTTGAAAGAGATTATTATCTTTCAAAAGAACATAAAATTAGTTTAAACCCTATTTTAAATTCCTTTCAACAAACGGTACATAGATATCAAATTCCCGATGAAATGGTACAAGCTTTTTTAAAAAGTATGAAAGCCGATTTATACAAAACGGAATACGCAACAAAAGAAGCTTATGACGAATATATTTATGGTTCTGCGGATGTTGTTGGTTTAATGTGCTTAAAAGTTTTTGTAGATGGTGATGATAAAAAGTTTGAAGAATTAAAAGATGCTGCCATGAGTTTAGGATCTGCTTTTCAAAAGGTAAATTTTTTACGTGATTTAAAAGATGATTATGAAGTGTTGAATCGTTCTTATTTTCCGAATGTAGATTTGGGAGAGTTAAATGCCACTACAAAACAACTTATAATTGATGAAATAGAAGCAGATTTTGATTTTGCTTATAAAAATGGAATTCTTAAATTGCCTGTTGAAGCAAAATTTGGTGTGTATATGGCGTATAGATACTATAGAAGGTTGTTAAAAAAATTAAAGCGAGTGCCTTCAGAAAAAATTATGAATGCCAGAATTAGAATTTCAAATCCGATGAAAATTAATTTATTGGCTAGGAGTTATGTAAAGTATAAATTAAACATTATTTAATGATTTTTGCACTGATAACATTGGGCGTTTTTATATTGATGGAGGGCGTAACTTGGTGTACGCACAAATTTGTGATGCATGGTTTTGGTTGGTATCTTCATGAAGATCATCATCAACCAAAATATAAAGGTGTTTTTGAAAAAAATGACGCTTTCTTTGTGGTTTTTGCAACACCTAGTATTTTGCTTTTTTATTTCGGAACCTATACAGAATACACGTATTTATTTTTTATAGGATTGGGAATTTTATTTTACGGAATTGCTTATTTCTTAGTGCACGATGTTTTAATCCACCAACGTTTTAAGTGGTTTAAACATACTAATAATCGATATTTAAAAGGATTAAGAAAAGCCCATAAAATTCATCATAAACATTTAGGGAAAGAAGAAGGAGAGTGTTTTGGAATGTTATTTGTTCCTTTTAAATATTTTAAAAAACCAAAATTATAGTGTTTTTATACCTGCTTTTAAATCTGGGTTCTATTAGTATTCCGCTTTTGTATTCCTTTGAGAAAAAAATGCGTTTTATTAAACATTGGAAAGCCGTTTTTCTATCTTTAATACTGGTTTCCATTGTTTTTTTAATTTGGGATGCTATTTTTACCGCCAATGGAGTTTGGGGTTTTAATGCAGATTATCACTTAAATTTATTGCTTTTTGGAATGCCAATTGATGAGTGGATGTTCTTTATCTGCATTCCGTATGCAAGTGTATTTATTCATTATTCTCTAGAATATTTTAAACCTAATTTGCTGATTTCAAAAAAGATAACAAAGTTGATTACAGTCTTTTTTATGCTGATTTTAGTTCCGGTAATTATCATGAATACAGACAAAGCATACACTTTTGTAAATTATTGTTTTCTACTTTTTGTGTTGCTGATGGGGTTTTTCTTCGGAATTAAAGATTTACAACGATTTTATATTTCGTTCCTTATTATTTTGATTCCGTTTTTTATAGTAAACGGCGTTTTAACAGGAACAGGAATAGATGAACCAGTAGTTTGGTATAACAATGCAGAAAACTTAGGAATCCGTTTGTTAACAATTCCTATTGAAGATGTGGGGTATGCTTTTACGATGATTTTTGGTAATGTATTGTTGATTGAAAAATTTAAGAAAAAGTAAAAATAACACTCCTGTTAAGCATTTACTACATGTACGGGATTTCCGTTTATAAAAGCTTTTAAATTTTGCACAGCAGTTTGCATTAATCGGTTACGTGCTTCTATAGGAGCCCAAGCAATATGAGGTGTAATAATGCAATTTTTAGCATTTAATAATGGATTATTTTCTAACATTGGTTCGTTAGAAATTACGTCTACAGCGGCACTTGCTATTTTACCAGAATAAAGCGCATCTCTAAGATCTTCTTCAACAACTAAACCACCTCTAGAAGTGTTTATAATTAAAACACCATCCTTCATCTTTGCAATATTATTTTTATTGATAATACCATTTGTACTTTCGGTAAGCGGACAATGTAAGCTGATAATATCTGATTTTTCAAACAAAACATCTAATGAAACATAACGGCAATTATCTGTTTCAAGCTCAGGATATTTAGTTCTACTATGCACCAAAATATGCAATCCAAAAGCTTCTGCTAGTTTTGCAGTTGCTTGTCCTATGTTACCAAAACCAATAATTCCAATTGTTTTTCCTACCAACTCAATTAAAGGAGATTTGATAAAATTAAAATCAGCACTTTGTATCCATTCACCATTATGTACAGCTACATTATGTTTTCCAATATTATGACACATTTCTAGCAATAAACCCATTGTAAATTGAGCGACCGCCTTGGTGCTATATGCAGGAATATTTGTAACAGTTATGCCCAATTCTTTAGCAAAATTTACATCAACTACATTATAGCCAGTGGCTAAAACGCCAATATATTTAACATCTGGTACTTTCTGAAGAATACTTTTAGATAAAGGTGTTTTATTTGTAAAAACAATTGTTGCTTTGCCTATAGCTTTAATAATTGTTTCTTCATCTAAACCAATTCTATCGTATATTTTTAAGGAACCAAACTGTTCTATTCCTTGCCAATTAAGATCTCCAGGGTTTAATGTATATCCATCTAAAACTACTAAATTCATGTTTTTAGTTTTTTATTTAAAATTGGTAAACAAGTATTTGTTTTTGATACTTTTAAATCTTCTTCTTTTTAAGAAGACTTTATTCATATAAAAATTTTTCACTAGGTTTTTCGGATAAATACTCAACTAGTTCCCATTCAAAACCAGCAGCATCATAATAATAAGCTCTTTTTCTGTATTTTTCAGTGGGAGTTTCTTTACCTTGTTTGTAACCAGCTTCTAATAATTTACGTGTAATTGTTTCTAAATCAGAAACTATGAAAGCAATATGATTTATACCAAAATTTATATATGTTTGATTTTTATCTTTTGGTTTTGAATCTTGATGAGTTGCTTGTAAAGCTATATAATAATTATCATTACCAATATGTACCCATCGAATTCCGTCTGAAGATATTTCATCTTTTCTAACCAGAAAGTCTGGAGCAACTATTTTAATAAAACTTACTGCTTTGTTTATGTTAGGTACCGTAATATTTACATGTTCTATTCTTGTCATTATTTTGTAATCTTTAGTATTAAATAGGTCTTATTTTAAAAATAAATTTGCACCATGTCTCTCCAAAAACACGCTTTATGAGCTTCTTCATTCCATTCAAATAGTTCATGTGGAATTCCTTTTTCGTGTAAAATATTAGAGAGTTTGTAATTACTATCTAAAAACTGGTCTTGTTTTCCTATAGCCAATATAATTTTTATTTTACGCAATTGTGCTATTAAAAAGGAGTCTTTTAAATTTTTTAAATATTGATTTGGCATATTAAAATAAACAAAATCATTATGAAAACCGCTTAACAAATCTTTAAAGCTACCTTTAGATTTAGTTAAGTCGTAGCGCCCGCTCATGCCAACAACTTTATAAAATATAGTTGGATGTCTCATGGCAATATTTACGGCATGATATGCACCTAAACTGCAACCTGCAGAAACAACATTTTTGTTATGGTTTATTAAATTGGCAAGTGGAAGTACTTCTTCGAGTACATATTTTTCATATTGAATGTGTCTATAAATACGATAATTTGGATCTTTTAAATTATTGTAAAAAGATTCTATATCTACACTATCAACACAAAATATTTGTAATTCGCCATTTGTTATTTTCTGTTTAAGAGCTTCAATTACGTTCCAGTTTTCATAATCAAAGAAGCGTCCCATTCTTGGAGGAAAAAACAAAACTTTTGTACCTGTGTGACCAAATACAAGCAGTTCCATTTCTTTTTCAAGATTTGGACTATACCATTTATGATATTCTCTTTTCATGAAAAAACAATTTTTGCTATTAAGGTACAGCTTTTATTGTATTCTCTCAAGAATTCTTATAGGAAAAATTTTAGGTTGTGTTTGAAGTGCTTGTGTTAACAAATTATACCCGATTGCATTAAAATGAAGTCCATCTTCTTCAAAATAAATACCATTTGGTTTTCCATTTTTATCTAACAAAGCATCATAAATATTTACAAAATGAAAATTATCATCTGTATCCATTAATTTTTTAATACGACTATTTGTAAAATGAATACTTTTTAATAAATGCTTTCTAGCAATACTTGGTTTTATAGAAACACAAGTACATTGTACGTTTCCGTATTTTGTTTTAATTTTTAATAATAAATTTTCTAAAAAAAGCAGTACTTCTTCCGGATGTCTTCCTTCACCCAAATCGTTATCACCAGCATAAATTACAATAGCGTCTATTTCTTTTATGTTTTCGAAAATACGGTCAAAAAACCATGTGCAAGCAGCCAAAGTAGAACCTCCAAAACCTAAGTTTACAGGATTGTGCTCTCTAAAAGTAGTTGTTAATTGAGTCCATGAAGTAAATGTAGAACTACCATAAAAAACTAATTTTGGATCATATTCTAATTCTTGAATTTGATTTTCTAAGCGCTCTAAATCTGGATAAAACCAAAACATGAATTATTTTATTTTTTGATTAATTGCTAAATATAGAATAATATTTTGATAATTAGCCTTCTAGACAAGATAAAACAAAAGTTAGACAGGTAAACTTAAATATAAATAGCCATTTTTTAAAGATTAAATTGAGGAGATGAAAGAAAGTTATAGCAATATAATGTCTGAAAATACTGTTTCAGTTTCCGTACCTAACCTCATTTAGTCATTTATATAAAGGTGTTAATTTTTATTTTTAAGCGATAAATTTTAAGTATTCAAAAATTAAAAATCCTTGTTTACAAATTGTAAACAAGGATTTTTAATAGTATATATTGATGATAAAAATTAAGACTTCGGATATTTTTCTGCAATTTTATCCAAAGATAAATTATGAATACTACCAACATGTGTATGTTGTTTTCCTAAATCTGGTTTGTAAGTTCCTGCTTGTACTTGGCCACCAATTTTTTGATAGGCTTCTCTAAAAGACATGCCTTCAACTACTAAATTGTTAATGCTATCAACCGTAAATAAATATTGATATTTTTCATCATTCAAATCAATATCTTTTACAATTACTTGCTGAATAGAATAATTAAAGATGTCTAAAATATCTTTTACATCTTCAAAAGCAGCAATTATATTCTCTTTTAGTAACTGAAAATCTCTATGATAACCCGTTGGTAAATTGTTGGTAATCATCACCATTTCTGTATGCAAAGCCTGAATTTTATTACACTTACCACGAATCAATTCAAAAACATCAGGGTTTTTCTTGTGTGGCATAATGCTACTTCCTGTTGTTAATTCGTCTGGAAACGTGATAAACCCAAAATTCTGACTCATATACAGGCAAACATCCATAGCAAAACGAGACATGGTATTACACAATCCGCCTAAGGCGGAAGCAATAGAACGTTCACTTTTTCCTCTACTTAATTGCGCAGCCACAACGTTGTATTTCATGGTTGCAAATTCTAATTCTTTGGTGGTTAATTCTCTATCAATAGGGAAGGAGCTTCCGTAACCTGCAGCAGAGCCTAAAGGATTTTGATCTACAACTCTAGAAACTGCATTTAACATATATACATCATCAATTAACAATTCTGCATAGGCAGAAAACCACAACCCAAAAGACGATGGCATGGCAACTTGTAAATGCGTATAGCCAGGTAATAAACTTTCTTTGTGTGTTTCTGCTAAACCTAAAAGTGTATCAAAAAGTGTTTTTGTTTTGTTATTGATAATTGCCAAATTTTCTTTGTAATACAACTGAAGCGCCACTAAAACTTGGTCGTTTCTAGAACGAGCAGTATGAATTTTCTTACCAACTTCGCCTAGCTTATTGGTTAATTCCCATTCAATTTTAGAATGTACATCTTCAAAAGAAGAATCTATTACAAAGGTGCCGTTTTCTATGTCAGAAGCTAATTCTTCTAATCCTCTTTTAAGATCTTTTAATTCATCCGCAGTTATAATACCAATAGATGCTAACATTATTGCGTGTGCTAAAGAAGCTTGTACATCATATTTTGCAATATGCATGTCAATTTCTCTGTCGTTACCTACTGTAAACCTTTCTATTTGTTGATCTATTGAAAATCCTTTATCCCAAAGTTTCATATGAATGTTGTTTAATTGTTTAATTGTGTAATTATTGAGTTATTTTGTGTAATTGCCTGCGTTCTGTCTTTTAAACAGTTCAACGATTAAACAATTACACGCTTTAACAATTCAACGTAAATCTCTATTCCTTCTTCAATTTCAGCCAAATATATAAATTCATTTGCAGAATGAGAACGGGTACTGTCTCCAGGCCCTAACTTTAATGACTGACAGGTTAATACAGATTGGTCCGATAATGTTGGAGAACCGTATGTTTCTCGTCCCATTGCAATTCCTGCTTTTACTAAATCATGATTTGTAGAAATAGAAGAAGAGTTTAAGCGCAAGCTTCTTGGAGTAATTGTTGTACAAGGCGATTTTTCTTGCAAAATAGCTGCAATTTCTTTATTAGAATAGGCATCGTTTACACGAACATCAACGACCAAATCTACATGCGCGGGCACAACATTGTGCTGAGAACCGGCAGAAATTTGAGTAACGGTCATTTTTACATCACCTAAAGCAACAGAAGGTTTTTCGAACTTAAAATCTTTAAACCACTGTAAAACTTCAATGGTATTATAGATAGCATTGTTATTATTTGGATGTGCTGCATGACTCGGAGTTCCTTCTACAACAGCATCAAAAACAACCAATCCTTTTTCTGCAACGGCTAAATTCATTAAAGTAGGTTCACCAACAATAGCCACATCTATATGTGGAATGATCTTTAACATGCTATTTAATCCGTTAGGACCAGAGTTTTCTTCTTCCGCAGAAGCCACAATAACCAAATTATATTTTAAGTTTTCTTGCGCGTAAAAATTGGTAAAAGTTGCTATTAAAGAAACCAAACACCCACCGGCATCATTAGAGCCTAAACCGTATAATTTGCCGTCTTCTACAATGGCTTTTAAAGGATCATTGGTATATGCAGAGTTTGGATGAACAGTATCGTGATGAGAGTTTAATAATAAGGTTGGTTTACTGTCATCAAAATATTTGTTGGTTGCCCAAATATTGTTTTTTGTTCTTTTAAAAGGAATTTCATTTTTTATAAACCAACCTTCAATCAATGTTGCTGTATTTTCTTCTTCCGTAGAAAATGATTGTGTCTCAATCAGATTTTTTAAAAGAGAAATTGCGTTTTCTGTTAAATTTTGTAACGTCATATTTATAAGGTTATTGTCGTATAATTATCGTTTTCTTTTGTCAACATAGCAGTATTTCCAATATGTACTTTTGAAACTCCGTTATTTAAAGCATCAAAACAATTGTCTAATTTAGGAATCATGCCATCAACAATAATATGATCATTTAATAATTCTTGATATGTTTTAGAATTGAGCACTTTTACCACAGAATTTTTATCATTAAAATCTTTTAAAACGCCCTTCAATTCAAAACAATAATAGATGGATGTTTCATATATTTTACTCATTCCTACTGCAATTGTACTTGTAATGGTATCGGCATTTGTGTTTAGTAATTGTCCGTTTCCATCGTGTGTAATTGCGCAAAATACAGGAGTAAAATCTGCTTGAATTAGTTTGTCAATTCCATTTGAGTTTATTTTTTTTACATCACCCACAAAACCAAAATCTACTTCCTTAACAGGTCTTTTTTCTGATTGTATGCTGTTGATATCTGCACCTGTTAAACCAATTGCATTGGTGTTTAAAGATTGTAATTTAGCAACCACATTTTTGTTTACCAAACCACCATATACCATGGTAATTACTTCTAAAGTTTCAGCATCGGTAATGCGTCTTCCATTAACCATTTTAGATTCAATGCCTAATTTAGATGCAATATGTGTAGCACGTTTTCCGCCTCCGTGAACAAGGATTTTTTTTCCTTCTAAAATAGAGAATAATTGTAAGAATGCGTTTAACGAGGTTTCATCTTCAATTATGTTTCCTCCAATTTTTATGATTGATAGTTTTTCCATTTTTCGTAAATCAGTCATTGCGAGGTACGAAGCAATCTCTTTCTTAATAGGCAGATTGCTTCGTGCCTCGCAATAACGTTAGTTGTTTTCTAAAATTTTCTTTAAAACCAATTGCGCTGCATACGTTCTGTTATTTGCTTGTTCAATAACTAAAGAGCTGTCAGAATCTAAAATAGCATCTTCTACCACAACATTTCTTCTAACAGGTAAGCAATGCATAAATTTTGCATCACCAATTTTATCTTTGGTAATCATCCAATCTAAATCGGTTTTTAGAATTTCACCATAATTTTCATAAGAACTCCAGTTTTTTGTGTACACAAAATCTGCGTCTTTAAAAGCTTCTTCTTGGTTGTGATATATAGGCGTATCTTTTGTAATTGCTGGGTTTAAATTATAACCTTCAGGATTTGCAATTACAAACTCAACATCCATTTTTTGCATCGCTTGTACAAAACTATTACTAACAGCATGAGGCAAAGCTTTAATATGTGGAGCCCAGCTTAAAACTACTTTTGGTTTCTTTTTGGTAGTGTTTTCAGAAATTGTAATAGCATCTGTTAAACCTTGTAAAGGATGCCCTGTTGCACTTTCCATACTTATAATTGGTACAGAAGCAAATTTTACAAACGACGCTAACACTTCTTCAGATTCGTCTTTTTGCTTGTCTGTTAAACTAGGAAAAGCTCTAACAGCAATAACATTGCAATATTGAGAAACTACAGCAGCAGCTTCTTTAATATGCTCTGCAGTGTTGCCGTTCATAACAGTGCCATCACCAAATTCAATTCCCCAAGCATCTCCAGAAACATTCATTACAATTGGGTTCATCCCTAAATTTAAAGCAGCTTTTTGTGTACTTAAACGTGTACGAAGACTCGAGTTAAAAAATAACAATCCTACGGTTTTGTTTTTTCCTAATTCGATATGTTTTAAAGGGGTTGCTTTGATCGCTTTTGCTTCTTCAATCCAAGTATTGATGTTGTCAATGTCGTTTATGGATGTGTAGTTTTTCATTCTTTAATGGTTTAATCGTTTAATGGTTTAATCGTTTAAAAGTACCAAGACGATTAAACAATTACACATTTAAACAGTTACACTTTTTTAATTAATTTTTGTAAAAGGTACTTTATTATTCATAGCATTTACTATAAAATCATCTTCCAATCCATTTACAATCCATGTTTCTATATTTGCTTTTTTAGTTAAAGCCGCAGCTTCAATTTTAGAAGCCATTCCGCCACTACCGTGTGTAGATTTTGTGCTAACCACTTCTTTTAGTAAGGCATCAAAATTAGTAACTTCTAAAATAGTTTCTGGTGTATTATTTTTGAAAGATTCTTTGGTGTAAATTCCGTTTGTATTGGTTGCAATAATTAACAAATCTACGCCTAATAAAGTTGCTGTTAAAGCTGCTAATTTATCATTATCGCCAAACTGAATTTCATCGGTTGCAACCGTATCATTTTCGTTAATAATTGGAATGTAATTATTGTTTACCAACACATTTATTGTGTTTACAATATTGGTTTTACTTTGTTGTCTTTTAAAATCTGAATAGGAGAGTAGGCATTGAGAACTCAATAAACCATATTCTCTAAAAATTTCTTGATAAATTCTTATTAAATGTGGCTGACCAATGGAAGCCAAAGCTTGTTTTACAAAAACTTCTTCGTGCTTACTTTCTAGCTTCACAAACTGTTTGGCAACAGCAATGGCGCCAGAACTTACGATAATAAACTCGCAAGTATCTTGTAATTTTGCAATCTGATTTGCAAGATCTTCAATTTTTCCTCTCGAAATATTATCGGTTTCTTTGGTAAGCGTATTAGAACCTATTTTTAGTAAAATGCGTTTCTTTTTTTGCATCTAATTTAATTACGAATTAATAATTTTGAAATAAGAATTTTTATTTTTAAAGTTGATAAATTTCAATTATTCTAACAACCAAAAACTAAGCTCTAGTTTGTCCACTACCATGAACATACCATTTATTGGTTACCAAATGTTGTAAACCAATTGGCCCACGTTGGTGCAATTTGTCTGTACTAATTGCCAATTCGCCACCCAAACCTAATTGACCGCCATCTGTAAAACGAGTAGAAGCATTATGATACACAACCGCAGTATCTACGTTTTCCATAAATACTTTAGCAACTTCAATTTCTTTAGTAATAATTGCTGCTGAGTGTCCGCCTCCATATTTGTTAATCATGGCAATGGCCTCAGAATTTGAAGCTATTTCACCAATTACAATTTTATAATCTAAAAACTCTTCATACCAAACTTCGTTTGATGATATCTGCTCTAAATTATGATTTTTAGCAACCGTTTCATCACCTAAAACTTGAATTTTTGCAGCATTTAATTCAGAAATTAATGTATTAATGAAAGCCTCTTTTTCAGGAAGATTTTCATCAATTAATACTTTATCAACGGCATTACAAGCAGATATTTTAGATTTTCCGTTGATAATTACATCAACAGCAATATCTAAATCTGCGTTATTATTTACATACACAAAGTTGTTACCACGACCACTAATAATAACAGGACAAGTGGCATGTTTTTTAACAAAAGCAATTAAACGCTCGCCACCTCTTGGTACAATTAAATCTACTTTTTGAGTTGGTTTTTCTAAAAAAGCCTGTGTTTCTGTTCTATTAAATTGTAAATATTCTACCCAATCTGTAGAAGCATTGTGCTTTTTTAAAGCTTTGTGCCACAATTCAACAATTTTTAAATTGGAATTTAATGACTCTTTTCCACCTTTTAAAAGGATTTTATTTCCAGATTTAAAAGCAATTCCTGCAGCTTCTACAGTTACATCTGGTCTCGATTCATAAATAATAAGAATGGTACCAAAAGAAGCCGTTTTATTATACACTTGCATTCCGTTATCATGCTTAAAACTAAAACGTTCTACGCCAACTGGGTCTTCTTGAGAAGCCAAATGTTTGGCAGCAGCAATCATTTCATTTACTTTGGTATCATCTGCTTTTAAACGATCAAACATAGAAATGTCATCGCCTTTATAGGCTTCTAAATCTTTTTTGTTGATAGTTATAATTGCTTCTCTTTCTTCATTTAAAAGTTCTGCCATTGTTAATAAAACAGCATTTCTAGTTTCTATAGATAATAACGTATTCATAGTTTAAGTTTACAGTATTCAGTTGCAGTTTTCAGCATTAGTTCTCAAAAAAACTTTGCGCTCTTTGCGAAAACTTTATATGTTCTTTGTGTTTAATTTTTATTCTCCTAAAGCATCAACCAAAGCTTCAAAAAACTGATTGATATGTTCTTTTTTTAAGGTTAAAGGAGGTAAAATTCGCAACAAATTTTTATTCATTGCACCACCCGTAAATATTTGATAGTCATAAATTAATTTCTTGCGTAAATCTCCCACTTCAAAATCAAATTCTAAACCAAGCATTAGTCCTCTTCCTTTTATATTTTTTATTTGCGGAATTGTCTTTGCAATTTTCATAAAATAGCAAGACATTTCATTTACATTGTCAATTAAATTTTCTTCTTCAATAACATTTAAAACAGACAAACCTGCAGCACACGCCAAATGATTTCCTCCAAAAGTGGTTCCTAGCATTCCAAATTTTGCTTCAATAGCTGGGTGAATTAAAATTCCGCCAATAGGGAAACCATTTCCCATTCCTTTTGCAATAGAAATTACATCCGGAGTTACATTGTAATGCTGAAAAGCAAAGAATTTACCAGATCTACCATAACCAGACTGCACTTCATCAGCAATAAAAAATGTGTTGTTTGCTTTACAAAGAACATCAACTTGTTCAAAAAAGGCTGCTGTAGCTTGGTCTAAACCACCAACTCCTTGAATAAATTCTACAATAACGGCACAAACATCTCCTTTTTCAAGTTCAGTTTTTACGCTATCAATATCATTTAAATCTAAAATAGTAACTTTTTGTTGCGCGTTAATTGGTGCAATTATGTTTTTATTATCAGTTGCAGCAACTGCGGCAGAAGTTCTACCATGGAAACCATTTTTAAAAGCAATAACTCTAGATTTATTAGTTTTAAAAGAAGCTAATTTTAGTGCATTTTCATTTGCTTCGGCACCAGAATTACATAAAAATAGTTCATAACCTTTACAATCAGAAATTGCTTCTAATTTATCTGCCAATTGAACCTGTAAAGGGTTCTGAATAGCATTAGAATAAAAACCTAATTTAGAAACTTGCTTGGTAATAGCTTCTACATATTTAGGATGAGCGTGACCAATAGAAATCACAGCATGACCACCATATAAATCTAAATATTCAGTTTTATTTTCATCATAAACATAAACTCCTTTAGCTTTTACAGGTGTAACATTGTACAGTGGATAAACGTTAAATAATGGCATGATTTTTTTATTTTTGCAAGGGGTTAAAACCCCTTGTGTTGTTAGTTTTTAATTTGGTTAATTTTATCAAAGGACGCGTTAATACCTTGAATTAAAGAAGAGCTTAATCCTTGATGTTCCATTTCGTTTAAACCCTCTATGGTACAACCTCCAGGTGTTGTTACTCTGTCTATTTCTGCTTCTGGATGTCTGCCAGATTCTTTTAGTAAAGTAGCTGCGCCAAAACAAGTTTGCATGGCTAATTCATGAGCTACGTCGGCTTCAAAACCTAGTTGAATAGCACCTTGCGTAGTTGCTCTAATTAAACGCATCCAAAAAGCAATTCCGCTTGCACAAATAACCGTTGCGGCTTGTAATTGTTCTTCCGGAATTTCCATAGAAAGTCCTAAACTATTAAAAATAGTTTTTGCCAATTCCACTTTTTCTTTGCCTTTTGTGTTAGGAGAAAGACAGGTCATAGATTGCCCAACAGACGCTGCAGTATTTGGCATAGACCTAATTATATATCTATCAACCCCAACAATAGCCTCAATTTTTGCAATAGAAAATCCTGTAATTACAGAAATTAAAACATGATTTTCTTTTAACAATGGTTTTACGTTTGTTAAAATATTCTCTAAATGTCTTGGTTGTACTGCAAAAATTAAAATATCAGAATTTATAATAGCTTCCTCGTTATCGGAAGTTAAAATTACCTCGCTAAAATCATTAAAATCTTTAATGGAATTAGTATTTCTTTTTGTTAAATACAAAGAACTTACCACCTTATTTTTTAATAATCCTTTGGCGATAGATTGTCCTAAACTTCCTGCTCCAATTATTGCTACTTTCATAAATATTTTTTTGGGCGTTCCCTAAAGGTCGCGCTTTACACTATATCTTTTTTTTTCGTTCCTCTAAAAAAAGGATGCCGTTTCAATCGCTAACGCGGGCTAGTAATTAATTAACAACCTATTTCTTACTATTCTAAATTACGCCACAATCCTTGGTGAAATAAATTCTTGGCTATCGCCCTGCGATTAAAAATAATTCGCTTTGATGTTTAAACCTAACGTTTCTTCAAAACCATGCATTAAATTAAGATTCTGAATAGCTTGTCCAGAGGCTCCTTTTAATAAATTATCAATAGTACTTGTAATTAATAATTTATTACCGTGTTTTTCTAATTGTACCAAACATTTGTTAGTGTTTACTACTTGTTTCATAAAAATGCTTTCATCAGAAACAAAAGTAAAAGCGGCATCTTTATAATAGGCTTTATACATTTCTTTCGCTTCCTCTAAAGTACCATCAAACTTTGTGTAGGTAGTTGCAAAAATTCCTCTAGAAAAATCGCCTCTATTTGGCATAAAATTAATTTCAGAATTAAAACTAGGTTGTAACTGATTTACAGTTTGGTGGTATTCTCCTAAATGCTGATGATTAAAGGCTTTATAATGCGAAAAATTATTATCTCTCCATGTAAAATGTGTGGTTGCAGATAAAGAAGTTCCTGCGCCAGTTGCACCAGTAACTGCATTAATATGCACATCATCTTTTAATAAACCATTTGCTGCCAAAGGCAAAATAGCTAATTGAATAGCCGTTGCAAAACAACCAGGATTTGCAATATATTTTGCTGTTTTAATAATTTCTTTGTCTAATTCTGGCAAACCATACACAAAATCTTTTCCTTCAAAATTCTTATCTGCTAGTAACCTAAAATCGTTGCTTAAATCAATAATTTTTGTGTTTTCAGAAAAGCTATTTTTTTGTAAAAAAGCAGTAGAGTTTCCATGTCCTAAACATAAAAATAAAACATCAACAGCTGCATTTATTTCACTAGTAAAACTAATTTCTGTATCACCAATTAAATCTTGATGCACTTTATATAATTTGTTACCAGCGTTAGAAGTACTGTATACAAAATTGATATTTGTCTTTGGATGATTTAACAATAATCTTATTAACTCACCTGCTGTGTAACCTGCACCTCCTATAATTCCTACTTCTAAACTCATTGTTTTATTGTGTAATCGTTAAATTGTTTAATTGTACAGTTACACAATTAAACAATTTAACAGTTAAACTTATTTATTATTTACTTGTCTGTATATTTTATTCTGATTTCCTAAGATTTTAATAAATCCTTTTGCGTCATCAGCAGTCCAAGCTTTATTTTCTTCACCATAGGTACTAAATGCGCTAGACATTAAATCGTGATCAGAAATAATTCCGTCTAAAGAAAAATGATATGGTTTTAAAGAAACCACCACATTACCAGAAACCATTTTTTGAGAACTTTGTAAAAATGCTTCAATATCTCTCATAACAGGATCTAAATATTGACCTTCGTGTAAATGCATTCCGTAGAAACTAGACAAATATTCTTTGTGTTGTAATTGCCATTTTGTTAAGTTGTGTTTTTCTAACAAATGATGTGCTTTTACGGTAATTAAAGCAGCTGCAGCTTCAAAACCAACTCTACCTTTTGTACCAACAATAGTATCTCCAACATGAATGTCTCTACCAATTGCAAAGGCAGAAGCAATGTCATTTAATTTTTCAATATTTATTTCCGGTGCATTTTCTTCACCATTTAAAGCAACAAATTCACCATGTTTAAAAGTCAAGGTAACTTTTTCTTCACCTTCTTTTTCTAATTGAGAAGGATAGGCTTCACTAGGTAAAGGTAATTCAGATTTTAAAGTTTCTACACCACCAACACTCGTTCCCCAAAGTCCTTTGTTTACAGAATATTTAGATTTTTCCCAAGGCATATCTATACCTTCAGATTTTAAATAATCTATTTCTTCTTGTCTTGTTAATTTTTGGTCTCTAATTGGTGTAATAATTTTAATATTAGGCGCCAAAGTTTGAAAAATCATATCAAAACGTACTTGGTCGTTTCCTGCACCTGTACTTCCGTGTGCAATATATTCTGCACCAATACTCTTTGCATATTCAACAATTTCAATTGCCTGAATAATTCTTTCTGCACTTACAGATAAAGGATATGTAGCGTTTTTTAAAACGTTACCAAAAATTAAATACTTTACTACTTTGTTGTAAAAAGTAGCAATTGCATCAATATTTTTATAGGTAGAAACTCCCATTTTATAGGCGTTACTCTCAATATGTTTAATTTCTTCAGTTGTAAATCCGCCAGTATTAACACTTACGGCATGCACATCATATTCTTTTGATAAACTAACAGCACAATAAGAAGTATCTAAACCACCACTATATGCAATAACTAATTTTTTCATTTTTTGTCTTTTTTTAGAAACAAGTTCTGTTTAATGTTTTTTAATCTTTTAAAAATATTTTCTTTAACTTCTTTAGGAGCTGTTTTATTCTTGTTAGGGTCAAACAACATACCTGTACATAAGCACATTTTTCTTTCTGTTCTTGTTAAAACATCATAGTTTTTACAAGTTTGGCAGCCATCCCAAAAAGTAGGGTCGTCTGTAAGTTCAGAAAAAGGCACAGGTTTATAGCCTAAATCTGTATTCATTTTCATCACTGCAAATCCTGTAGTAATACTAAAAACTTTAGCATCAGGAAATTTAGTTATTGAATGTTTAAACACTTTGTGTTTAATTTTTTTAGCCAACCCAATACCTCTATAATCTGGGTGAACAATTAAACCAGAATTGGCAACAAATTTTCCATGTCCCCATTTTTCTATATAGCAAAATCCGGCAAATTTATCACCATCCAAAGCAATAACGGCATTACCGTTTGCCATTTTGGTGGCAATATATTCAGGTGTACGTTTTGCGATACCTGTTCCTCTAATTTGGGCTGATTCTGCAATGGTTTTGCAAATAATTTCTGCATAAACACTATGCGTTTCATTGGCAATTACAACCTCCATTGAATTACTGTTTAAATTTTTATGTTGAAAAGTTTTTTTGCTAAAAGCGGAATTGGACACACCTAACTCCATAATTATAAACGCACCCTTACGGGCGACGCAGATTTGGACGGCGCACACAACTTTTATTACTGATAAAAGTAATAAAGTTTTGATTGTCGTTGAAGTTAGAATTGAAATACATGGGTAAAAAATAAAATATAGTAATTAATAAAATAGGCTAAACTAAAGAATTAGCGAATCAACCTGCGAAAGCGCAAACTGGGTACTACCATATATGTTTTATTTTTTGAAGTATTCATGACCGTAAAAGTATGTATTTTTTGTTTTTTAATGATACAATAACAACAGTTTTTACTAACTTTTATTAAAAATTAACAAATTCTTTATTTTCGTTAAGATTTCAATATTAAAAAGCATGATATTTTATTATTTATCAACATTTATACCCTTCATTTTCTTTGAATTCTTAGAAAATTAGAAGGTTTTATGATGCAAACACCTTCAAAATTACAATTCATCCTAAAAAAAATACAACTCGGTATTCTTTAATTTAAAAATCGAGGATGCTCTTGCATCTTTGTACCATCATTAACCAACAACCTTTAAATTTTAAAACTATGAAACTTATAGCAGCACTTGTAACAGCAACAGTATTATTTATTTCAAATACCGTTACATCTCAAAACAAAACAGTCACAGCAACTGTAGTAAATATTACATCAGATGCGGGTAAAGTAGGGTTTGCTTTGTATGACAAATCTACATTTAGAATGAAACCTATACAGGGTGCAACATCTAAAATTGTAGACGGAAAAAGTAGTGTTTCTTTTGAAAATGTAGCAGCCGGTGAATATGCTATTATCTGTTATCATGATAAAAATGATAATAATAAAATGGATTTTAGACCTAATGGAATGCCTTTAGAAGATTATGGCGCATCTAATAATAACATGTCTTTTGGCCCACCAAAATTTGAGGATGCAAAATTTATTGTTATGGATAAACATGTGTCTTTAGAAATAAAATTTTAGTAAGTTTATAATCTATATTTAATTCTCGAAAATGAAATCATTAAACTCAAATTTATTTACTAAAATAAAAAACGATTTTATTGTTTGTACAAAACTGACTGTGATTATAGGAATTGTTTTTATCATCATTAATCAACAATTTAATTTAAAAGGGATGGGTTTAACCTTTTTAATTTCGGGTATGTATTCTTTTATTTTAGGACTTGGAAACGGAATTATAAATGAATACTTAAACACAAAATGGGATTGGGTTACAGAAACCAACCAAAGAGTTTGGGGCGGAATTATAGCTACATTTTTATATACCGTTATTGCCGTTTTAATTATTCATTACATTCAATATATACTGCTTTTTGGCTATAAAATTGAAAATTTCTTTCAAGGATATTTAGTTTGGGTGCATTTATTTGCTATTATTTTTTCTCTTGGAGTGGCTGCTTTTTTTCATGCCAAAGGTTTTATGGTGAATTGGAAATCTGCCATGACACAAGAAACTACCAAACAAGAAATTGTAGCAAAAACAGAAACGGCAAAATTTGAGTCATTAAAAAATCAATTAGATCCACATTTTTTATTTAATAGTTTAAATGTGTTAACCAGTTTAATTGGAGAAAATCCTGCGCAGGCAGAAAAATTTACCACAAAATTGTCTAAAGTTTATAGGTATGTTTTAGAGCAAAGAAATAAAGATTTAGTACCCATTGTTGAAGAATTAAATTTTGCAAAAACCTATATGCAATTGTTAGAAATGCGTTTTGAAGATGCTGTTAAATTTAATATTCCGGATGTGGCAAGTGATCAAGAATTAAAAATTGTGCCACTTTCTTTGCAACTTTTGTTAGAGAATGCCGTAAAACACAATGTGGTTTCTACTTCAAAGCCTTTAACAATATCAATTTATGAAGAAGACAATTATTTAATTATAGAAAACAATGTAAATCCTAAAGAAGCCATAGGGAAAAGCACCAAAGTAGGATTGCAAAATATTGTTGATAGATATGGCTTAATCACTCAAAAAGGAGTGAAAATAGAAAATAATAATAAAACTTTTAAGGTGAGTTTACCTCTCTTATATAAAATGAATAACATTATGTACACAGATGATTTAGAAAATAGCAAATATGTAAAAGCAGTAGAAAGAGTAGAAAAATTGAAAGAATTTTATCAGAATTTAGCAGCTTATTGCATTGTAATTCCTTTTTTAATTTTTATCAATTTAAGATTTTCTCCAGGATTTCACTGGTTTTGGTTTCCAATTTTTGGTTGGGGAATGGGATTGACATTCCATTTTTTAGAAGTAAATAATTACAATATTTTCTTAGGAACTAATTGGGAAGAAAGAAAAATTAAAGAACTGATGGAAGAAGAGAATCAACATAAAAATAGAAGATAATGAAACACGAATTTACACAAGAACAAAAATATATTTTAGCAAAGAAAAAGGTAGAAAAAATAAGTAAATTTTACAAACACTTAGCCATCTATATTGTAGTAAATGTCTTTTTATCAGCCATTTTTATTGTAGGAAATATGAATGATGGCGATACGTTTACAGAAGCTGTTTCTAATTATCATAATTATAAAATTTGGTTTTTTTGGGGAATAGGAATTGCTTTTCAGGCTTTAAATACCTTTGGATTAAGCTTGTTTATGAATAAAGACTGGGAGCAAAAAAAGATTCAGAAATACATGGACGAACAAAATAAAAGAATATAAAATGGAGTCTAATTTTACAGAAGAACAACGTTACTATAAAGCTCAAAAAAGAGTAAAAAAAATTAAAGGATTTTATACACATTTATGTGTTTACTGTTTTGTAATTCCTATAATCATTTTTGTAAACTTAAAATTTGAACCTCATTTTCATTGGTTTTGGTTTTCTCTATGTGGTTGGGGAATAGGGCTTTTCTTTCACTGGTTATCTGTTTTTGGTTTTAATTTATTAGGATTAGGAACTAATTGGGAAGAAAAGAAAATTAAAGAATTTATGAACGATAAAAAATAATAGGATGCAACAAAATTTTATACAAGAAGACAAATACATAAGAGCTAAAAAGCGTGTAAAAGCTATTAAAGGGTTTTATGTTCATTTAATAGTGTACGTGTTGATAAATATTTTTATCAGTGGAATTATTATCTTTGGCTTAACAAAAGCGGGGTACAATATTGTAGATACTTTTTCTAATTTTGGCGTCTATTCTACATGGCTTTTTTGGGGAATAGGAATGTTTTTTCATTGGTTGGGCGTTTTCGGATTTAAATCTTTTGGTTTTGGCAATGATTGGGAAGAAAAGAAAATTAAAGAATTTATGGAGAAAGAAGACTAGCAAATGAAGAATGCTTTAAAGTTGAAAACCACAAACCAACAACCATCAACCACAACCAACAACCATCAACCACAACCAACCACAAATGAACGTATTAATAATAGAAGATGAAAAACCAGCAGCAAGAAGATTACATAGAATGTTAGCAACATTAGATATAGAAGTACAGCAAATGTTGCATTCTGTAGAAGAGTCTTTAAATTGGTTACAAAATAACGAACATCCAGATTTAATATTTTTAGATATTCAGCTTTCAGACGGATTGTCTTTTGAAATTTTTGAAGAAATTGAAGTAAAATCTGCTATTATTTTTACAACTGCGTATGATGAATATGCGTTAAAAGCTTTCAAACTAAATAGTATTGATTATTTACTAAAACCTTTAGATGAAGACGAGTTAAAAGTTGCTGTAGATAAGTTTAAAGAACATCAGCCAAAGCAATCAGATGTGCAAGTAAATTTAGACGATATCAGAAAATTATTGGTAAATCCGGTAGATAGAAAATTTAAAAAACGTTTGACAATTAAAGTGGGTCAGCACATTAAAATTATAAATATTGATGAGGTTGAGTGTTTTTATAGCGAGAATAAAGCTACGTATATTCATACAAAAGAAAACAGAAATTACTTGCTAGATAATTCTTTAGAAACTTGGCAAGAACAATTAAATCCAGAACATTTTTTTAGAGTGAACCGTACATTTATTGTGCATATAAATGCAATAAAAGACATTATTGCCTATTCTAATTCTCGTTTAAAATTGATTTTAGAATCTTATAAGGAAACAGAAATTATTGTGAGTAGAGAACGTGTAAAGGATTTTAAAAATTGGATTGACTAAAGCAGTTTGAAGTATAATTTAGTTTGTTTCATAAAAATTAATATTCATTTTACTAATTACGAATGCAAAAAAAAACATTGAAAAAGTGTTAAAAAAAAATATTATTTAAAACAAATAGGTTCTAGTTAAGCTACAGACTTGTACAAAAAAAAACTGTGTTTTTATTTACTTTATAAGCAAAAGGTGTCCGTTGGATGCCTTTTCTTGTTTACAATTATTTCTAATGAATTTGCAAATTTATAAGATTAAGTAGAAAGACAAAAAATATAAAAACTACGCTAAATTACGTATTGTAAGAAATTAAAAATTAAATAAAATTTGTATATTACTGTTAATAATCAATTAATTATGAAAAAAAAGAGCCTTTTAATACCTTTTTTATTATCACTACTGACTATTTTTTCTTGTAAAAGTGAAAAAAAAATAGTTAAAAGTGATTCTTTAACATTACCTGCAACAACATCTGCACTTGCAACAGTTGAAAAAAGTGTAGAAAACTCAACTAAGAGAATAGATTACAGGCAATTTCAAACATCCGTAAAAAACCAAGGATATAGAGGAACTTGTACAGCATTTAGTGTTGCTTCTATTCTAGAAATATTACCTGGTGTTCCTGCAGATATTAGTGAGCAATACATTTATGGTGCTTTAAAACATTCTCAACCAGACAAAACTTTTAGTGAAGGCGATTTTTTAAAAAATTATATTCCATCATTAAATCAATATGGTTTTATGCATGAAAAACAATTACCATATAATCCTAATAAAAATAAATGGAACGATGATGATACAGAATTTACAAAAGTTATTAGAGGTGCACATTTGGGTAAAGTATCATTATATCTTTTAAAATATTATGCAAAATATAGTCTTACCAATACAAGTCAGTTTCGCTACTTTGGCTATAACCAAGCCTCTAATCCTGAAACTATTAAAAGCTTATTAGATAGTGGTGTTAAATCTGTGGCAGTAGTCTATTCAAATATTCATGTACCTACTTGGGTAAAAGGTGCTTGTAATACTAATTCTCCTATAAGTTTAAACTCCGTGATTAATGTAATTATTGATGGTAAGGAATTGTCTTATAATGATGCTAAAGTAATTTATAAAGGAGATATAATTAATGCTATAAAAACTCAGAAAGTTCCTAATAAGTTTAAAGATGTAAAAACAAATTATGGCGGACATGCTGTAAATATTGTGGGTTATAATGACAAGGGATTTATATTTAAAAATTCTTGGGGAGAAGAATGGGCAGACAAAGGATACGGCTATATTTCTTATGATTTACACAGACTTACTTGTCATGAAGCGCTTACTATAAGCAATGTAACTTTTATAAAACCAAAAAAGAATATTATAATTAACAAGGTTCCTGAGTTTTATTTAAAATCTACATTAAGTAGAGAAAAAGGCCCAAAAGGAAGAAAACACTTTCAGCTTTCAATTTTTACTTCAGATGTAATGTCTGATCCTTTAATTAACAGTGTAACCTATAGTGTTTATGGTAGAAATTCAAAATTAATTGCTAAAGAAATTGCAAGTGTAAATAATACAGTTTATGATAATTCATTTACTGTAGATCTCTATAAAAATGGTGAATTAATGGAACCAGATTTATTATTTGGAAAACCAGTGAATGTTGTAGCAGAATTAAAATCAAGAAATAATGAAAAAAAAGTATTCTATTTTAATGATGTTTATTTTAAAACAGCAGAATATAAATCGTCAACTTTAAAGAAAGTAAGTAATTTATTACGAATTGGTAATTGATAAAAAACAGAAAAGTGAATTTTAAAAAATTTTTCGATACAAATTTAAACAAAGTCAATTGTCCCGAATGCGGTTTAGAGCAACCTAAAATAAGAAAGCCAAAAGGTTGGCAAGAAATTTTATGGGGAGGAAATACTTGTAAAAACTGTGGTTGTAAAATGGATAAACATGGTCATAAAAGAATTTTAAAAAACGAAACATTCAAAAAATGAAAAATATTATTGTATTTCTAATTGTATTTGTGTCAATGTCTTTTCAATCTTTTTCACGGGATGTTATTGTTTCTAAAAAAGAAAGAAAGGGGCAAAATGAAAAGCTAACAAAGCAACATAAACAAACTAATAATAATAGCAATAAAATTCTAAACTGGTTAACTGTTATTGGTAAACCTATGGATAGTGAAGAAGTAAAATTGCTAACTAAAAATTTAGGAACACCAAATGAACTAAATGACATTGATAAATTTACCCAAGGATATTTCAAATTAATTATTAAACCTTATAGGAGTGAAGGTCTTAGATTAGGTTTTAATAAAAACAACAAAAAAACGTTAAAAACAGTCGATTTTTTCCCTAAAAACGAATACTATCAAGAATGTAAAACATATTTGCCAATGGGTTTTAAATTTACAGATTCACCTAGAGATTTAAAAGCAAAATATAAGAACAGTATTCAAGTTGGAAAGACTTATTCAATTTTTGTTAGCCAAAAAAAATATCCAAATCTAATATTTAAAGTGTTTTATAAAGAAAATAAAATTACTCAAATAAGTTTTACCAAGCTAAGTGACTCAGATAAAAATAAACTACTTAAAAAAAGAACACTGAAAAAAGTAAAAACAAAAACAAAAACAGAAGATAATTCTCTTTGTGGCTGTTATAATAAAATATACAATAATTATCAAAACAATTATTTAAACCTTACCAGTAAAAAAAGGAACAACAATAGTTTAGGCCAAGAATGGGATGCAAATTTTGCTATACCAGCTGTTTTTAGTGATTATACTATAGAAACAAAGTATGGGAAATTCCAATTAGAATCTTACAGAGGTCTTGATTTAAAAAAGGCAAATACAGCAATAGTACAATTATATAATAATTGGTATGCCTGTAGATTTAATAGTGGTAAAGAGTTTCAGTTTATAAAGGAAGTAGAAGATTTAAATAATAAAGACCATACAAGTAAAAAAAGAATTTTCTATTTAACCACAAAAACAGATAATTTATTGATAAAATTCAATTTGGGAGGTTCATATTCGCATAATAAAAATACAAATAAATTTGAAGAACTATTTGAAGTGTCAGTTTCGTTTATCAACATAGATAAAGGTGACAAACAAAAAGTAATAAATAAAATATTAAATAATTAATCTAACCTATAAAATTAAATATTATGAAAGTACAAAATTGGATGAGTTGGGAAGGTGGAGTAGATTTAGTAGCCTTATCAAACGAAAAAATGGAAATGCCAAATGTAATAGTTCATTTAGCAAGAATGGTTCATACACCAGTTGGCTCTGCGCCATCAGGTATGTTGTTGTTGCCAAATGAAGATGGATCACCAAAGGTTATGGGATTTATTTCTACCAGTGAAAAAGTTGGCAATTATTTTGCTAAAAATGTTTTTGCAGGCACTCCATTTGAGCAAGCACCAACTATTATTGGTAAAATAAATGTAAATACAGATATGCCAAATTTTGCTGAAGTAACAGTTGAAATTAAAGGTTTTAATGTGCATTTAAAACTTTCAGATTTTGGTGAACTTACTAGAGTAAACAGGCAATCGCCTAATTTACCATTTCATGATGATTCCTTAGAAGCAGAAGCAAAAACAGTAGCATTAACAATAAATGGAGTATCTACACCCGTAATTGTTCCACCAATGGGAATGAGTGGTGGACCAGCAGTTGTATATTCTGCAACAGGTGTCTATTCTAGGTAATTATTTCAACTAATTTTTTTTAAAATGAAAAAGGGATCTATTAATTTATTAATTATTGTTTTACTATTAAAAACAACATTATCATTTGCACAAGATGCTCTTTGGTTAAATGCTTTAGGAAAAACAGAAGATAGTAAAGAAATACAATTAATTCATGAAAAATTTGGTAAGCCTGATACACCAAAAGAGAACATGAACGCTTTGTTTTCTCAAATGTCTGGTGATATTAATGCTTGGTATAGTAAAGGATTAGTATTAAGTTTTCCTCATAATGAATATGAAATGCTAAGGACTATAACTTTTTATAATAACGATAAAGAATATAAAAAATTTACTCATAAACTGCCATTTGGTTTGAGCTTTACAGATACACCAGCTACTTTAAAAAGTAAGTTTAGTCATGTAAAAAAAAGTAAAAAATATGAAAATACTTATGAAATAAAATTTAGCCCAGAAGCGTTTCCAAATTATTATTTGCATTATAATTATAATCAAGGAAAAGTAATAAATATTCAATTAATAAGAGAAGATTACAAGTCGTTTAGTCCGTTTAAAATCGATAAAAATGGAACAGATTGCGAAATGATTGATGCAATATTAAAAGATGCAAAATATAATTTCACCCATATTAGAGATGAGAAAAACAGCGAAAATTCTTTTGATAAAGAATGGTCAAGCCTACTAAATCCATCATTCTCAAAAAAAACAACCATCGAATCCAATTTAATATATTTTCTGGTTTATAAGGGATCAGATTTAGACTTAGCAAATAAAATGCTTACAGATAAAAATTTAGAGTTTATAAATTGTGTAAAGGAAAATGGTTATGTAATTACTATGGAACCTCGTGATACTGAAACGTCAATAACTTTTAATTCTGAAAATCAAGATTTTGAAATTATTACCTCAATGGAAATTGACTCTGAAATAGTTAATGGAGTAGTTAGTGACATTTACACTTGTTCAATTAAAATTACCAATTACAAAGAATATGATGGATGCGAACTCTTTGATTTCTTATATGAAAACTCTAAATCCGATTTTAGATATTTAAAAAAAGACTTGTTAGAAAGAGGCCTAACAGAAATATGGGACACGAACATTACAACTTTTAATAGAACAGAAATAAGCATTAAAAATAAGTCAATTAAAATGGCAATGTATAATGGTACCAGTCTAAAAGATGCAAATTCTGCATTAGCAGCTATTTATTTTAAATGGGACAACTGTAAAAAAGAGATTGATAAACCTTTTATATTTATTGAAGATAACAATACTTTAGACAAAGCATTTGGTTCACGAATAATTACTTATGCCTCTTATGATGATATTTATATCAGATTTAAAATTGATAAAAATATTAATACAGACAAAGCTAAACCAGAAGATAAATATAATTACACAACTTCAGTTTCTCTTTATCATAAAGAGTAAAATTGAAAGCCTATAAATTCATAATATCATAAAAAATATATAATATGATAATCTTAAAAAACAATTCCACAAGCTTTTTGGTACTAATATTTTTTATAGTCGCTATTTCTTGTAAAAATCAAACAGCAGAAGGAAATCAAGAGACTAAAAAAATAGAAAAAATTGAATATTTCAATAAAAATGATAATTCAATAGGAATGACAGAGTTCTTTGATAAAAAGGGTAATAAAATAAAAATTATTAACCATTCTATAGAATATGGAGATAGTAAAACGGAGTTTTTATATGATACAAACAATCGATTAACTGAAGAAAAACAATTCAATACAAATGGTGAATTAAAAAAAGCTGAATTTCATGAATTTAAAGCAATTAGTGATCAGGAATTTATGGAATCTATTTATCAAACAGATAATTCTGGTGAAAAAAAATTGAAAAAAGAGATTAAATTAGAAAATAATGATACTGGAAATTTATCAAGAAAAATAATTAAATCTGATTATGGTAATTGGGAACACAATTATAAATACCATACAAACAGTAAAATGAAAGAAGAAATTATTATCGGATATAATGGCACAGAAAAGGTAATACTATCATATAATGAAAAAGGACTAAGAACTGAAGAAAATATATTTAGAATTAAAAAATCGGATGATAAATTTACGTTAGAATTAACCAATAATTGGTATTATGATAAAGACGGAAATGAAGTAACAAAAGACGGTAAACCTATGGTAAATAATGAAATTTTTACAAAAAAGTATACTTATTATAAGTAACATTACTAGTCTTTAAAACAAAGAATATTCGTACTAAGTTAGAGTAATTTGTATAAAATTCAGAAGGAATTTTCTATCGATTATGAAAGTTTACTAAATTAGTTCCTTAACCGAACAATTAACCATAAACAGCAGAAAAATCTTCAAAAAACAAGAAATTAGTTTATTTTTTAATAAACCTTTTTTGAATGATGGTTTTTGAATTTGATAAGTGTAAAATATACATTCCAGGATTTAAGCTAGATATGTCTAAAGATTTACTATCAACAGAGGTATTGTAAATTAATTTACCAATTAGATCATAAATTGATACCGTTTGAAAACTTTCAATATTATTGAAGTTAATAGAATCTATGGCAGGATTTGGCCAAATACTTATCTCTTTTTCTGAATGAATAGAATCAATACTTAAGGTTGATGCTTCATAAACTCTTATCTCATTTAAGCTAATCCAAGAACCAGTGTAATTATCTGCTCCAGAAACTGTAATTTTTATAAAACGCCCAATAATTCCTGGAAATTCATTTGTTATTGGGTTTAATGCTGTTCCTGGTGAAGTATTATTAGATCTATCTACAATATCTGTATAAGTTCCGTTTTCTGTATCAGAAATAGAAATTTTAAATTGATATGCTCTATCATTATAGCAAATCAATTCTGTTCTGCCTACCGAATACATTTGCCCTAAATCAATAATCGCAGATTGTGGAAACCCAGAAACAGACCATCTAGTAGATGTAGAACCATCTACAAGATTAGCAACCACATTATCTGCATCATGCGTGCCTGTTCCTGTTATTGTTTTATTGAAAGCTAAATTAGTGCCACTTGCGTTTTCATAAACATGTATAATACTAGTATCTGTAAAAGAACCATCAACAGTAGTAACTGTTATTATTGCAGTTCCTTTAGAAACTCCTATTACTAAACCTGTTGCACTAATTGTTGCAATAGATTCATCTGAACTGCTAAAAGTTACATTAAAATTACTTGCATTAGATGGACTTATATTTTCAGATAATTGGTAAGATTCACCTAAAGTAAGATCTAATGTAGCAGGTGATAAAGTAACACCACTTACGCTTACTTCATCATGTTTCACAGAAAAATCATAGACTAAAACTTCTCCATAATTTTCAGGATCATTAGTATCACTTCCTTCTTCATCAGGATTACTTTGTGTATAGTTTCCAACTTTAAAGTAAGTTTCATCATAATTCAAATCCAGCACATAATGGCATTGATGATTCTATGGTGCTAAGGTTAGAAGATTCTCACCTATTTTTATCTTTTAATGGTGGAAAATTAAGAGACGATATCACTATTAAAACAGATTACACCTTAGGTTCCATACATGAAGTAATTTTTAAAGTGATTGATGGCAAACATTATTGTTATTATTCTGAAGATGGAAATTTAAAAACAGCCTATAATAATGGAATTGCTGCATCTTATTTAATAAAAGATAATGGCAATGATTATCTTTGTTACCATGAATTTGAGTTGCCACTAAATGAGATTTATTAATAGGCAAATGTGTTATAGCTTGTTTAACATACAACAAATGTGAGCCTTCTGTGGTCCAATAAATATCAGCACTACCATCGGCAACTCTTTCTCTTAATTCAGATCTTATATAACTAGAATTAGTTGTTGTTCCATTGTCATCTCTAATAGGTGCGTAAAATACAATAGCATCACCAGAATTATTCAGATAAAAGTATTCATTATTAGGCTCATCACATAAAGATTTTTCTTCATTTCCTGTAGGATACGTAATTTTCCATTGTTTACAGTTTTCCATTAAATCTGCTGGTTTTTGAGCAAAAATGTTTGAAATGGATACGCATATTATAAATAATATGTGTAAAAAATATTGTTTTTTTAAGGTATTATTTCTCATTATGTTTTGTAAAAATAGCACTAAATGATACACTGTTATTTTTAAACTATAAAATTGGTTAACCAATTTCTTGATTGCAAATTAATGAAAAAAGATTGAATAAATGAAAGAATATTTTTTTTTAAAACATTTATATATCAATATTTTAAAGTGAAAAAAAAATTAAATTATAGTAATTTTACCTACCACAGACCTTGCACAAACTTAGTAGCTAAGTTTTATAAAAATAGATTTCAATTAAATCTTCATAGAATTACCTGGTAATAAAACTTTTATTTCTTCCCGTCTTACTTAAAGAATAAACCTAACTTCGCGGGCTCTAAAATAATTACAAATATCAGTAATTATACAAATTACAATTCATGAATATTTACAAACAAATTGAGGCAGAAATTAAAGCTGCTTCAAACATAGTTATTACAGCACATAAATCTGCAGACGGAGATTCCATTGGTTCTTCTTTAGGATTGCTTTATTTTATAGAAAAATTAGGTAAAAAAGCAGTTGTTTGTCACCCAGACAAAGCACCAGGCTTTTTAGATTGGTTAGATACTTCATCCATTATTTTAATGGAAGAAAACCCAGCAGAAGTTACTGCACAAATGCAAAAAGCAGATTTAATTTTCTGTTTAGATTACAACGCAACCAATAGAGTAGGACCAGAAATACAAGTTTTATTAGAAGAAACAACTTGTAAGAAAATAATGATAGATCATCATTTAAATCCTGAAGAATTTTCTACAATTACGGTTTCAGAAACAACAGCTTCATCAACATCACAATTAATTGTAGATTTCATAGAGCAATCTGGTCATATAGACTTGTTAGATGAAAAAATAGGAACGCCTTTGTATTTAGGGATTTTAACAGATACAGGTAGTTTTAGATTCAATTCTGTAAAACCAAGAACACATGAGGTGTTGGCTAAAATTTTAGCGGCAGGAGTAGAGCACCATTTAATTCACGAAAAATTAAATGATACGAATACAGAAACTCGTTTGCGTTTACAAGGATACGCAATGAGCGAAAAATTAGAAATTTTATACGATTATAATGTTGCCATTATTTCGTTGTCTAAAGAAGAATTGGCAAAATATCATTATAAAAAAGGAGATACAGATAGTTTAGCAAACCTAGTTTTATCTATAAAAGGCATGAAAGCTGCTATTGTATTTACAGAAAGAGATGGAATTATGAAAATTTCTTTCCGTTCTAAAGGTGCAGAAAATCCTGTAAATGTATTGGCAAAAGAGCATTTTAACGGAGGAGGTCATGCAAATGCTTCTGGTGGTATGAGCGATGTATCTGTGGATGAAACCTTAGAAAAATTAAAAGGATTGATTCCGCTGTATTTTCAAAAATAAAAAGGAGAGGCTTTTAAAATAGAATAAAAAAGAATGAGGTTTTAGCTTTAGAAAAGGTAAAACCTTTTTTTATGACTTTATAGAAGTTTTTTGGTTTTTTAAACCTTTTTTATGCTTCCCATTTGGTTGTATTGTAGTTATATAAGTTAAAAATATGGTGTAAAAAATTTGTTTGTTTCTTAACTCAAAAAAAGATATCTTCGTTCATTACCACTGTAAGTTGCTGTTTATGAATCTGTTTTGATCTTAAATTTAACGTGATTTTACCTGTAACTTTGTAAAAAAATAAAACCATGCCACGTGCAACAACCATAGAAAACGTTTTAAAAGAGCTAGATATTATTATTAGTGAAAGTATTGCTAATAATAGCAGAATGGGCTTGTTTGCATATATTTATAGACGTACAACTGCTGAAATTGCTTCTGAAATAGCGTTGGGTAATTTTGAGGATAATGAACGTTTAGAAACCTTAGATGTGGAATTTGCTAATTTATATTTAGATGCATACAAAGCGTATAAAAATAACCAAAAGCTAAGTGCTTCTTGGACTTTGGCCTTTGAGAATGTTACTGAATCTTTAACCATTATACAGCATATTATGTTGGGAATGAATGCTCACATAAACCTAGATCTTGCTGTAGCCACGGCAACAACTATGTCTGGTAGTAAAATTATTGATATTGAAAATGATTTTAATAAAGTGAATGATATTCTTTTTCAGATTACCAATGAATTACAAGATCGTCTTAGTAGGGTTTCACCTTTGCTGTTCTTGCTAGATTTGATAGGCAATAATAATGATGAAAAGATAATAGACTTTAGCATGCGTATGGCTCGTAAGCAATCTTGGAATGCTGCAAACCTACTTTGGTCATTAGGAGATAACCAAAATGAAAACGCAATACATAAATTAGATCAAGTTGTACTTAAAATTGGCGAACATATTAAAACACCCAAAACTAAAATGGTTCAATTTTTTCTGAAGTGTATTCAAAAGTTTGAAACAAAAAAGGTAAACAACATCATTACTAAATTAAAAGAAGCCTAAATGTTGCTTTTTTAATGAGGCTCTTATCACAGGTTTTTTTCAACCTTAAACATAATTTTATTGAAAGGAATTTTAAAATAACTTATTTTTTTAATGCAAAAGAAAACTTCATATTTAAAACTTCCTTTTCAGTTTCACCAAGAGAAATTGGTAAAAGATTTATCCTTAATTCTTGATAAAAATTGGATTTCACATTTTAATACAACAGGCTATAATGGAGATTGGAAAGCTATTGCGTTGTATGCACATAATGGCGATGCATCAAATATTTTGGCGCTTTCCACAAGAAAACCCTTACTAAAAGAGACGGCTATTTTAAAAGAATGCCCTTATTTTAAAGAAGTTATTGATTCTTTTAAATCCCCAATAGTTAGTGCGCGCCTTTTAAGATTAGGTGTTGGGGCAGAAATAAAACCGCATAGAGATTTTGAATTAGGGTATGAGAATGATCATTTTAGAATCCATATTCCTATAATTACAAATAAAGACGTTCAATTTATTTTAGACAATAAGCTGTTAAAAATGTTACCTGGAGAATGTTGGTATACCAACGTAAATTATGTGCATTCTGTAAAAAACGCAGGCGCTATAGATCGTTTTCATTTGGTGATTGATTTAGAAAGAAATAACTGGTCAGACAAGTTGTTTTTTTCTTTAGCACCAGAGGAAAGCTTTGTACCAGAAGCTGTTAATGAAGATTCTCCTGAAGAAATAAAAAAAATTATTGAAGAATTAAAGAATGTAAACGCACCTGTTACAAATCAATTAATAGCAGAATTAGAACATAAATTAGCTGTACTTCAAAAAAAATAAAATCTAATATTTTTATAAGTAGAGTTTCCATAGTTAAAATTTGTTAGCGTCATTTTATTACCCCTATTTTCTTTAAGAATAGATATAGATTAGTTAAAATTTTCTAATCAAATTCAAACAAAGCCAAACAAAATCTTCAAATAATTTCAAATCCATGAAACTTTGATTATTTTTATCGAAATTTAGGAAAATGAGCGAGCAAGAAGAATTTTTTGAATACATCAACAAAGGGTACCAAACAAAAGGAGATTTTATAGCATTAGGTGCGGCAATGTTAGGAGAAGAAACCATAACAGATGCCATTGTAAAAATTCCACTTAAAACCTTAAACAGGCACGGTTTAATTGCTGGTGCAACAGGTACAGGAAAAACCAAAACGCTGCAAATTTTAGCTGAAAATTTATCAGAAAAAGGAATTCCTGTGTTGTTAATGGACATTAAAGGAGATTTGTCTGGTTTAGCACAACCAGGAGCTGATCATCCTAAAATAGAGGAACGTCATGCAAAAATTGGTTTTCCGTTTGAAGCTAAAAAGTTTCCAATAGAGATTTTAACAATTTCTGAACAAGATGGTACAAAAATGCGGGCTACAATATCAGAATTTGGACCTGTATTATTATCAAGAATTTTAGATTTATCAGAAACACAAAGCGGCATTGTTGCCATCATTTTTAAATATTGTGATGATAATAAATTTCCGTTGTTAGATATTAAAGACTTTAAAAAAGTACTACAATTTGTAACCCAAGAGGGTAAAGAAGAAATTCAAGCAGAATATGGGCGAATTTCATCATCTTCTACAGGTGCCATTTTGCGTAAAATTGTAGAAATAGAACAACAAGGTGGCGATTTGTTTTTTGGTGAAAAATCTTTTGACGTAGAAGATTTAACAAGAGTAGATGAAAACGGACGTGGAATTATTTCCGTATTGCGTTTAACGGATATACAAGACAAACCAAAGTTGTTTTCAACCTTTATGTTGCAATTATTAGCAGAGGTGTATGAAACATTTCCAGAACAAGGAGATAGCGGCAGACCAGAATTAATTATCTTTATAGATGAAGCACATTTGGTGTTTGAAGAAGCTACAAAAGCCTTATTAAGTCAAATAGAAAGTATTGTAAAATTGATTCGTTCTAAAGGAATTGGCTTGTATTTTGTAACACAAAATCCAAAAGATGTGCCAGAAGATATTTTAGCACAATTAGGTTTAAAAGTGCAACATGCCTTACGCGCTTTTACTGCAAAAGATAGAAAAGCAATTAAGTTAGCGGCAGAAAACTACCCAGATTCTAAATATTATGATACCAAAGAAATACTAACTCAATTAGGTATCGGAGAAGCCTTTGTATCCGTATTAAATGAAAAAGGAATTCCAACTCCCTTGGCAAGAACCATGTTAAGAGCACCCATGAGTAGAATGGATATTTTAACAGATAAAGAGTTAAAACAAGTAATAGGTAATTCTAGATTAATACATAAATACAATCAAGAATTAGATAGAGAAAGCGCTTATGAATTGCTAAATAAGAAGATTGATAAAATTAATTTAGCCGAAGAAAATGCCATAAAAGAAGCAGCAGAAGAAAAAGAAAAAGCAAGAGAACAAAGAAGTAATAGAACTGTTTCTAGAAGAAGTACTGCGCAAAACCCTATTGTAAAAGTACTTACAAGCGCCACTTTTATAAGAGCCTTTTTTGGTATTTTAAAAAAAGTAATAAAATAACAAATTAAAATAAAGAACGTTAATTATACAAACGTAAACCAATTTACAATGAACAAAAACAACATTTTAACAGTAGCAATTGTGCTATTTTCTTGCCTTTTAGTAGGTTGTGGAGACAATAATAAATTTAAAATAGAAAAAGGACAGGTAGGTAAATTAACCACAAAAACTACAGTTAAAGAATTAAGTGAAATTTTTAAAAATGATTCTATCGTTAAAAATTTAAGCGAAGGCGCCTTAGGAGATAAATATTTTCAAGATGATGATGAATATGTAATTTTTGAAAAAGGAGGGAAGCATTTGTTAACCATTATGCCAAAAGAACAGTTAGATTCTACGTCTACCATAAAAAGTATTCAAATTTTCGATCCACGTTTTAAAACAAAATCGGGCATCAACCTAACTTCTAACTTTTCAGAAATAAATGCCAATTTTAATATCAACAGAATAGAACGTACTTTTTCTTCAGCAACCTTATTTTTAGACGATTTAAACACCACAATTACTATAGATAACGAAGAATTAGGTTTAAAAGGATATAGTTCAAAAAAAGTTACCAAAGAGCAAATACCAGATTTGGCCAAGATAAAAAGCTTTATCGTTTGGTTTAATTAAGATAATTTTTTGGGCGTAACCACGCAAAAAAGCGTGGTCGCGCTTTCCGCTGTATCTTTTTATGCAGATAAAAATCTACATAAAAAGGATGCCGCTTCAATCGCTTACGCAAAACCAATCTTTATGAAAAAAAAATATACCATTCAAAAAAATCCTTTTGTAGTTCCTACTACAGATGGTAAATTAATTGAAGAACATTTTGGCAATGCAACAGATAAAAACTCAGCAATAAGTATTGCACACATGGTTGCACCTTCTGGTTGGTCAGAGCCTTTTCAAACTCCAGAATTTGATGAGTATACCTATATCATCAAAGGAAAAAAACAATTTATTATTGATGGAGAAACGATTGTTTTATCAGCCGGAGAATCTATTAAAATAGAAAAAAACACCAGAGTTCAATATTCAAATCCTTTCACAGAACCTTGTGAATATATGGCAATTTGTTTGCCTGCTTTTGCAATGAATTTAGTTCATAGAGAAGAAGGTTAATTAGTATTTCTCTAAATCTAGTCCTAAATAAATACATTTTAGATTCGCGCCAGAGTTTATCTTGAGCCTTTATATGCTCATTAAATTGAAACTCTTTTTAGACTTAAACTCAGTAAATTGAACCGTATTTAATGTTGCTTTAAAGTTATTTAAAGTATACGTATTACAGCAAGAATTTGATATATTCTTAAGCATATTTTTCTGTAGTATTTTTTTTATTTTAAGAGAAGAAGCATTGTGCGAATAGTATTTCTTCATCAACTTTAAATAATTTTTAACCGGAGATACTAGAATAATTTTTTTAACCGATTCCGCAGTATTTCTATCTTGTGTTAATCCTAAACCAGTGCAATAACTACCTTCTTTTTCAGTAATAATAAGTTCAATATTGTTTTTTTCTACAAAATGAGCAATATAAGATGCGTATAATTGAGGATTAAAAATAGCTTGACCATTTTTTATACCTTGAGGAGCTTCTATAACAAATACATTGTTTCCTTTTTGTTGTAGATCTCTTGCGGTTTTAAACCAAACGGAAGGAGTTTTAGTCATTCCTTGTACACAAAGTACATTTTGTCCATTTCCATTCCATTGATAAACAGGTGTTTTAATATTTCTGAACTGTTCGAAAAATAAGGAATCATATTCACCTTTGTTTGTTTCTGTTGATTTGGAAAGTATAAAATTCAAATCATGCAGTTTTTCTGACTGATAATTTTTAAATGATAATTTTTGTTTAACAATAGAAAAAATACTCTTTCTTTCTGTCTGTAATTCGTAGTTTGAGATAGCTAATGTTTCCATGATAATCATTTTTTTAAGATTTAGTATTGTTAGTGGTTGTATGAATATGTTTGCTAAATAGCAAATAAAGAATAAGAATTAAAGGTGATAAAACACACAAAAAATTAATGACATGTTTTATAAATGGATACCCCAACACGTTTAACATATTAAGAATAATTGAAAAAGTGATCACAATTAAAACGCATATCGATGTTACTATGTCTATGTGTTTAACTTGAGCAGCACAAACACAGCCCTTTAACAATGTTTTTTGTAAAAAAGTAATTAAGGTAAGAAAAGAACCCGAAAAAAGTGTGGATACAATTCCTGCAAAAAATGCCGAAGTATAAATGGAACTAAAACTATTAAGCGTAGATGATTGTGAAAACTCAATATTATTTAGCGTAAAACAGCACCAAAGACCACTTAAAACAAATAAATAATACAGAAAGTTAATTGTGCAATATTTTAGTAAAAACTCAAAACATATTATTGTTTTGTTAAAAAAAGTCAATTCTTGGTTTTCAGAATGCTGTTTGTTTCCAAAAAAGTAGCTTTTTAAGCTTCCATTATGTAAAAAGAATCTAATGTTTTTATCAAAGTACATGAGTAATGCAGATAAAATACCCGCAATAAAAGCTGCAGGTAACGCAAACTCTATAGAGATTGTATAATTGATGTAAAATGAAATTAGAATGGCAGAAAAGCCAAGTATCATTCTTATATATGACATTCCAAGGTTATGATAATCAATAAAAACATACGGTAAATTAGTAATCCTAAAATTTTGTTTAAGGAAGCCTGATATGGATCGTATGTTTTTAGTTAAAGAAATCATGTTGTTTGTTTTGGTTGGTCAAAATTAACTAGATTACGAATAAAAAAGTTCAGGAAAACACCCCTTTCCGTTTAAGACTTCTCCTCTTTTTTTATTCAGGACTATGCCTGTTCATCAATATAGATACCGATTATATTGGCAAAAAGAAGGTTTGTTTTGAAGGTGTTTCTTCTTGATTGACCTTCTTTTTTTATAATTAGTTTTTTACAGAAAAAGGAAAAAGACTTGTAGAATAGACATCTCCTAAAAATATATTTTTATAAAACCAACGATCCTTAAGGTTGAGTCATTAGGGTTATTTTGTTAGTTTCATTTTGACTTTCGTATCAAAAAACAAAAAATAGGTATTTTAGATTTCCGCGTTCGCGGGAAAGATAACTTGAAAGGCCACCTTTGGTAAGAGACTAGAGGAATTCTTTTCGATTAACATTAGATATAGTTTAACCTGTTACGGGAATTTTACTAATGCTAGGTAATAATATAGATGAAGTTGTAGCAAACTTAGAACAAGTTGTAGTGGCTTTTAAAAGTTAAATGAGCGTTAAAGAAAATAGTGCTGGTTCCGTTTTAACGTTAAGAATTGATGTGTCTGAGGTTTCTAAAAGGATTACAGAAAATATAATTCGTTTATTAGTCTCGAAAAAAAATAGACCATATTTATCCGCTGATTACATTTATTGGTTCTATTTTTGAACCCTTTTAGTAAGTCTGTTTTTAGTGATTGTAAGAATATTTAAGAAAGAATTTGGTGATGTTGTTCAAGAAAAGTCTATTCAGTAGAATTAGCTTTCTTTTTTATAATATCGGCTTTAAATTTTTCGAGTTTCTTATTTTTCTTTTTATCAATATAATGTCTTAAAACCCCACCTTTTACACTGTTTACATCAAATTCAACAATAAAAGCATCTGGATCTATCTCATGTATTATTCTGTACATTTTTTTTATATCTATTCTATTAATAATAGTATGGATAATATCAAAATCTTCAGATTTTCCTTTACTACCAAAACCAGAAGCACCTTTATATACTGTTAAACCTGTACCAAGTTCTTCTAGAATGGCAATTTTGACTAAATTAAATTTTTTAGAAACAACGGTAACTCCAATAAAATCTTCAAAACCTTCAATGACAGTATCCGTAACTTTTGCAGCAACAATGTATGTAAGAATAGAATATAAAGCCACTTCTACAGAAACTACAAATGCTGTGATGCTGAATAGAATGATATTAAATATCATTACAATTTTTCCAATACTGAGTCCAAATTTATCATTTAAATAGATACCCAAAATTTCTGAACCATCTAAAACAGAACCATTTCTAATTGCAATTCCTATACCAGATCCAACCAAAAGTCCTCCAAAAATGGAGATTAATAATTTGTCATTTGTAATGGTTTGAAAGTTTTCAAAATGAATAAATAAAGCAACACCAAGAATACTTATAATAGATTTTACTACAATTGTTTTAGAAACCGTAAAATAACCTAGAATCAAAAAAGGAATGCTAAAAATCAATAACAAGTAAGACATGTTAATGTCTACTTGAGTTCTTACTAAAAGAGCAATTCCTGTAACGCCACCATCTAAAAACCCATTTGGCAATAAAAAAGCTTTTAAGCCCAAACTGGTAAGTAAAATTCCAATAAATATTTGAAAATATTCGGTGAAATAAGTAATCCCTTTTTTACGATTCATTCAGTTATTTTTTTCTTTCGCAAGCCAATAAAGTGTTTTTTAATAACATGGCAATTGTCATAGGACCAACGCCACCAGGAACTGGTGTTATAAAAGCTGCTTTTTGTGAAACTTCATTAAAAGCAACATCACCCACCAATCTAAATCCATTTTTTCTAGAAGGGTCTGCCAATCTAGTAATTCCCACATCAATAACGGTAACATTGTCTTTTACCATATCTGCTTTTAAAAATTCAGGAATACCAATAGCAGCCACTATAATATCTGCTTGTAAAGTAAGTTCTTTAAGGTTTTTAGTTCTACTATGACACATAGTTACTGTAGCATTTCCCACCTTTCTTTTTTGTGATAATAAAATACTCATTGGGCTACCAACAATATGACTTCTACCTAAAACAACAACGTGTTTCCCAGAAGTTTCTACATTATATCTCTCTAATAATTCTAAAATTCCGAAAGGAGTTGCAGAAATAAAAGTGGGTAAGTTTAATGCCATTTTACCAACATTGGTTGGATGAAAACCATCTACATCTTTATCAGGATCTACAGCCATTAATACTTTTTGCTCATCAATATGCTTTGGCAAAGGTAATTGAACAATAAAACCATCTATATCATTATCAATATTTAATATGGCAATCTCATTAAGCAATTCTTTTTCCGTTATGGTTTCTGGCAGTCGTAATAAAGTAGATTCAAAACCAACACGCTCACACGCTTTCACTTTTGCATTTACATAGGTAATACTTGCACCGTCATTACCTACTATAATAGCGGCCAAATGTGGTGTTTTTATACCTTTTTCTTTTAATTCTTGAACTTGCGAAGCTATTTCTTCTTTAATGTCTGCAGATGTTTTTTTTCCGTCTAATAAAATCATGTTTTCTTTATGATATAGATAATAATTGTAATGTTAAAATTATTGAATTGTTTTAATATAGTATACTTATTTTCTAAGATATTTAGTTCTTCATCTGTTAAATTATACACAGAGGCGTAAAAAACATAATTGTTCTTTCCATTAAATTCTGCAAAAGATCTTTGATCTCCGCTAAAATCAATGAGGTCTAAAGTAGTATAATTTGGAAAAAAACTACCTACATTTTCTACATTAATTTTTTCAGAATTCAGATAATCAATTGCTTTTAAGCGTAAAGAGTGATAGGGTACATGTCCTAAAGTAGCCCGCCAACCTTGAGATAAAGTTTTAGGATATATCCAAAGATTTCCAGAAACTAACCCTATAAAAAGCAATGTGTATATTACTTTTTTTGATGTGTAAAACTCGTTTAAAATTAAAAATGCAAATAAATTAAAACAAATATACGAAACTATAAAATATCTAATGCCAACGGAATTAGTAACACTTATAATAGTTAGTATAATAAAAATTACTGCACTTATTGATAATAAAATTAGTTGTTTATTCTTTTTAGATTGTACTATTTTTTTTCCGAAAACAAAAAAGCTTATAACAATAAATAGCATGATAAAAATTCTACCAAAATCTAAGTATCTCCACACTAAAACTATTAAATTTCTGATAAAATAATTAAAATCTGCAAAATGCCATAAACTGGTCCAAGGAGATTCTGGGTGCGTTTGCAGCCATCCTTTTGTGAACAAACGCCAACCTACAAACAGAAAAGCAGGTAAACTTGTAACAGCATAAAAAAACAAAAATTTGAATGTAATAATGCTTTTCAATTTTTCCTTTTTAAATAAAAATCTATTGAGAATATCAAACAAAAAAATACCCGCAAAAAGCATCATACTTCTATACGAGACAATACTTAAAAAGAATAAGCCAATAAATTTTAGTGAAGTTTTATTAAAAAATAGTGCATTAATAACTAAAAAAAAGAAAAATAGTGAAATAATTTCCATATTCACTAAAACGAAACAAGTAGATAGTGTTGGGTCTATAATAATTAATAGAAATGCTAGAAATTGTAATACCTTGTCTTTTATAAAATAACCTATAAATTTGTGTAATTGGTAGAAAAAACCAATTGTAAATGGCAACATTGCCAAATGAGAAACCCATAAATAATGTCCGAATAGTTTCCAAAAAACAGCCAAAACAAATCCTAAAAAAGGAGGGTGACCAGGATCAAAACTATCTGGCATTGTCCAATTAAATATGGAATTATCGTACAATTGATTACCCATTCTAGTTCCAAAAAGAATGTCATCATCAAACATGCCATAATTTTTAGAAACTAGTAAAATAACTACACCAAGAAATACAAAAAAGAGATTTTTCTTTTTTTCAGAAGCTAAAAAAGATTCTAAAAATGTACGTATCATTATCAATATGAAAAATAAAAAAGCATTTTAACTCTAAGTGAGATATAAAATGCTTTTGAAATACTATTTATTATTTGAAATTTAATATTTTTTTTGGTAACTCTTATTATCAATTTAAAAATACTAATTACTTCATTCCTTGCATCATTTGCATCATTTTTTTACCACCGCCACCTTGCATCATTTTCATCATTTTACTCATTTGATTAAATTGTTTCATAAGTTGATTTACTTCTTGTATAGAAGTTCCAGAACCTTTAGCAATTCTCTTTTTTCTACTAGCATTTATGCTAGTTGGTGTCGTTCTTTCTAAAGGAGTCATAGAATGTATAATAGCTTCAATGCCTTTAAAAGCATCATCATCAATGTCAACATCTTTCATGGCTTTACCAGCGCCAGGAATCATGCCCATTAAATCTTTCATGCTTCCCATCTTTTTTATTTGCTGAATTTGAGTTAAAAAATCATCAAAACCAAACTGATTTTTAGCAATTTTCTTTTGTAATTTTCTAGCTTCTTCTTCATCATATTGGTCTTGGGCTCTTTCTACTAAAGAGATAACATCTCCCATTCCCAAAATTCTGTCTGCCATTCTATCTGGGTGAAAGATATCTATAGCGTCCATTTTTTCTCCAGTTCCAATAAATTTTATGGGTTTATCAACTACAGATTTTATAGATAATGCTGCTCCACCACGTGTATCTCCATCTAATTTAGTAAGTACAACACCATCAAAATTTAAAATTTCATTAAAAGCTTTTGCGGTATTTACTGCATCTTGCCCCGTCATAGAATCTACCACAAACAATGTTTCTTGCGGATTTACAGTTTTATGAATGTTAGAAATTTCCGTCATCATTTCTTCATCTACAGCCAAACGACCAGCGGTATCTATGATAACTACATTTTTACCAGTTGCTTTTGCATGTTTTATGGCATTTTGCGAAATTTCTACAGGATTATTGTTACCAACTTCTGCATAAACTTCAACACCAATTTGCTCACCAACTACTTGTAATTGATTAATTGCAGCAGGTCTATATACATCACAACCAACTAATAAAACCTGTTTAGATTTTTTATTTTTTAAGAAGTTTGCTAGTTTTCCTGAAAAAGTAGTTTTACCAGAACCTTGCAAACCAGACATTAAAATTACCGTTGGCGAACCACCTAAATTTACACCTACAGTTTCGCCTCCCATTAATTCAGTTAGTTCATCTTTAACTAACTTTACCATTAATTGCCCTGGGTTTAACGTAGTTAATACGTCTTGACCAATGGCTTTGGTTTGTACTTTTTTGGTGAACTCTTTGGCTATTTTAAAGTTAACATCGGCATCTAGTAACGCTCTTCTAACTTCTTTTAAAGTTTCTGCAACGTTAACTTCTGTAATTTTACCATGACCTTTTAAAGTATGTAGGGCTTTGTCTAATTTATCGCTTAAATTACTAAACATAATTGTGTGTTCTTTTTTTTGGAAACACAAAGATAAGAATTAGAATAGTTTTTTATTGATTCAGAATTAGAAAATATGTAGTTAAAGATGTTTATTCATTGATTTAATATCAATGTAAGGAAAATGTAGAATGAAAAAACAGCAATTTTAGTTTATTTAGAGTAATAATATCAAATTAAAATTCACAGTTTTCTATTAAGAATGAAGTATATATTGACGTTTATTTCTATAAAAAGGTTAACAAAATGTTTCTTCGGAATAGTTGTTTTTTAAGATTTTTGTATGATGTTCTGTGTGGTGTGCAGTCCACATAATTATTTCTCTAATGGTCATTTTACCCATTAAAGGATGAGGAATTACCAAGGTATCTAAGTTAATATCGCTAACTTTTAAAGTTTTGTATTGTAGTTTTTTACTTTGAATTTGCAATTTTGTTAACAAACGTGCTTTTTCTTTGATGGTTGGTTTATATAATTTTTGATTAAATTCACTGACCTTGTCTTTGTTCTCAATCAGTTTTTCTTGATACTTTTTTACAATTGTTTCATAATTTCTGGTTTCTCTATTGCAAGTACCAAATTTATATTTCAAAAAAAACCGAGGGTAACTTAAGGCATTATTTAGCATTTGTAAACTGTTTACTAAATGTTGTATTTGTTGACCGGTTGTCCATTTACCATCAGGACCAAGTTCCCAAATATCATCAGATTGATTTGTTAACCAGCTAAATAATTGTTGGTGTTTTTCTTCTAATAATTCTGCAATTGCTTCTTTTTTCATAAGTAGGAAAATGTATGCAGAAATTTACAAAAAAAACATCGAATTCAGAAACTAATTAAAAAGGAAGAAAATTTATTGGTACTTTTTTTATTCATCTTTTAATGCTTCTCTGGTAGCAGTTACTTTATTTAATAACCTTTTTAAAACCATTAAAATGGTTTCCTGGTTTTGTAATGTACCATCATCTGCGGTATTTGTTATGGTTTCATTTATGGTAATAGTAGGCGTAGTTGTGTTATTCATAGAATTATTTATGCCTTCTACTTTAGCCAATAACCTTTCTAAAATATTCAACATTTCTAATTGATTAAACTCTGTGCCTAAATCTATTAAATCAATATCTAATCTCACAAAATCTAAATCTTCATCGTTTATTGCAGCTTTGTAAAGATTAGGACCGTTAGATAGCGCATCAATTTGTATTTCTATTCCATTTGTTGGTGCAGGGTCTGGCACTAGAAAATGACCTTGAAAAGAGTTAGCAGAAGTAGTTGGCCCAGAAATTACAGACTGATCATCTTTATTAACAATAGAAACATCATTTGTGCTAATTTGATTCCATTTTAGATCTACAAATTTATGTGTACCAACATTGTCTATATAACCACCATAAATTGTAGCTCCATTAATTGATGAAACGGTTCCTGTAGTTATAATATTACCCGTAAAAACGGGTGCATTTAGTGTAATGGTTGTAGCTGAAACTGTAGGCGCTCCAGTGCCAGAACCATCTATAACAACGTTTAAGTTTCTTGCATTTAAAATATTGTTATTTCTTGTTACTGTTGTTGCTGTTTCACCTGAGTAATTGTTCACTAAAATAGCTTTTAAATGGTCATACGCTTTAGCAGTAGTTTCTTGTGTAGTATATGCATCTACTATTGTTTTATCTACTTCGGTTATAGAGGAATCTTCTCCTAAAGGTGCCGGTGTAAAAATTAGTTCGTCTAAACCTACCATATCAACAGTTGTAGAAGAAATTAAATGTTTGTAACTAATTATGTTTGCTGTCATTTTTACATCCATATCGTCGTCATCTCCATAACTTTCAAAATTTTCGTACTGTGCTTGATTATTAGCATTTAATCCGTTTGATAAACCGAGTAGTATCGTTTCAGTATTTGATGTACCATCTGCAATTGTTGTAAAATTATACGTAACTGGAGTTGTAAAAGTATCTCCTGTACCACGATTATCTGTTATCTGAATAATTGCACTTTCTACATTACCATTTGCATCTTTAATTTTAAATGATACATCACGCTCAAAAAATACTGCGCCTTGATTTGGATTACCTAAACCCAATCTTCCTGTTATTCCTATTTGGTCTAAAGGCAAATCAAAACCATTAATTGTCATGGTGTTATTGTTACGTAGCTTTAAAGAATAAGAGCCAATGTTACCAGCAAATTGTAAGTTGCTAAGATCTGCATTTTTATTTCCTATTCCATAAATGGATTGTCCAGCGCTTTCTAAATTGTGATTACTATCAATAGATCCTCCGTTTTTAAATTCTAAACCTACGAAATTTCCAAGTCCTGTAATTAACCCACCAATACCATCAAGAACAACATCAATATAAGTATCAGGAGTATCAATAAAATCGAACCTAACAATTTGTGTTGGATCGGTAGTTATTTTTTTGAAAATAGTTTTGTTTAGTTCTATTCTACCAGTTCCGTTATTATTCAAATCAATACCACTAGCTGTTGGTATTATGCAACTGCTAGCTGTAAAAGATGCAGAATTTGCTACTGCAAGTGTAACGTCTGTGCCAAAATTTGAACCTTCTTTTGTATTGGTTATAGCCTCTCCACTTCCTGTAATTGTTAGGTTTCCGTTTACAGTAACAAATGGTAGCGATGTTCCGTTACCTCCTAAAATTTTTTCAAAATCTGAATTAAAGGTTAAATCTCCATTTATTGTTAATGCGCCATTTGCCTGGTTATGATAGTTTACAATAGCATCTCCTGTTAAAGAAATTGTGGTGTTAGCTGTAACATTAGATATACTAGATAAGTCTGTTGCTGTTCCTGTAAATGTACCACCTGCATTAAATTGTGCATTGGTAAATACACTAAAAAAAACTACTATTACTGAAATTAATATTTTGATTATAGTTCTCATTTTAAATACTTAAAATATAAGCGCAGTACAGTCTGCTAATGTAAGTGGTTGTGTTGTTTGACCTGGATTATTATCAATGGTTGCAATGTCTTCTACATTTACGTCTGTTTTGTCGTATCTAATCACTTTCCATTTGTTATTTACAACCAGTGATACATATCTGTAATTATCGTTTGTGGCAATTCCATCGTCATCACCATCAAAAATAAGTTCATTTGTAACGGAATTAAATGCAATAGGTTTCCAAGCATCATCGCCTCGTAAATAGGCGTTTTTGTTATTAGAAGCGTATAGTAACATACCGTCTGTAGGTGTTGCTATTTCTGTAGGTGTTGTTTCTGTTGATAAAAGCAGTGCCATTTTTTGAGTATTTGTTAAGTCTAAAATAGCTTCTGAATTGGGTGAAGTATTACCAATGCTTACATTACCGTTGTTATTAATTTGTATTCTTTCTGTGCCATTTGTATTAAAACGAATTATATCTTCATCCGTATTTTTTTCTACATTTATAGAAGTGTCTCCATCTGCATCTTGTAATGTGTTCACAGCATCCCATTTTGTTCCTGTTGCGGTTGAAGATAATACTTGTCCTGCTATTCCGGAATCTCCGCCACTATCTATATAACTTCCAACTACACTTAAATTTTTATAAATATTTACTTGTTGAGTGTCATCTATTCTTAATGCCTCGGTGCCACCGGTGGTAAATGCTAATAAATCTCCTGCCGATGCAGGCGAAGATGTAGGGCTAAACATACCTGTGTTTTTATCACTAGTAAATCTGTAAGAAGGTGTACCTGCTGTACCGTTAGAGTTATTTAAGCCACTTGTTCTTGTAGAGCCACCAACATTTAATTCGTTATTAATGTCATTTGTAGATCTAGGACCAACAAAAAGTCTTGTATTTGCTTTATCGTAAAATAACTGAGAGTTATTTTCTGTAGGACTACCGTTTGTATCTGCAAAAAAGACAGAACCTGTTGTACCTGTATGAGATAGGTTAACCCAATTACCATCATTATAAACTTTAATTAAGGTGGGTGAGGTGCTTGTATCGTACCATATATCTCCTTCAAGTGGTGTTGTTGGCGCAATAGCCGAAGACGTTACACTATTGTTAATTGCAGTTTTTAGGGTTCCTTTATTATCTATGACTCTAATTTCTTGGGCATAAGATATTTGTACAAAAATTGCACTAAAAGTAAATAATAAAAATTTTAGGATTTCTTTCGAAAACATTTGCTATTAAATTGTTGCTGTAAATAAAAGTTGGACGTTTTTATTCCTAATTTGGATAAAAGAGTTGGTTGTTTATAAACCAACTCTTTATAAAATATATAGTGAAAACTATAATTTACTTTAGTAAATTATTGAACCCATTGAATTTCTAATCTATCTCCTGTTATAAATGCATAGTCTTCAGGATCTGCTCCACTTGCATTTTTTACAGTAACATCAACAGCACCAACAGTACCCCCAATAGTATAATCTACACCATTTAATAATTTCGCTCCGTTTCTGTATACCCAAATTTTAGTAATATCATTAGGTACAGTTGAATCGCCACTAAAAACATAATCTGTAGCTGTAGTTGCCATTGCATTGTGTACACCTCCTTTTACTAAATCACTAAATAATAATTTTTCTGTAGCACCTGTTGCTTCATTTCTTACTAATAATGTCCAACCAGTTCCTGGTGTAGCATTCCCTTTAGCAATTTCCTTATCAACTGCATTTGTTGAAGCAGTAACAGCTGTAAAAGCAATACCGTCTAAAGCAAATAATTTACCTGATGCATCAATATATGTATCATCTGTTAATGTACCTCCTAATTGCCAGGTAGTTGTAATACCAGCACCAGTAGTAGCAGTATTTGTTACTTGAGTTAATCCATTTTTTACTTGTAAGTACTTTATTGTACCTTTGTTATCAATAACTCTAACAGAACCTGCAGTTCCATCAACCTCCACCTCTCCTAAAGTAGTAGCTGCTTTTTTTGTAACATCTCCTGTATCTTGCTGCGCATTTACGGCTGCACCTACCATCATCATAAGGCATAATACGCCTAGTTTTAAATAATTTGTTTTCATTGTTTTCATTTTTAAATTTATTAATTGTTTTTAATTTTACTATTTTAATTCATTATTGTTTAATTTTTTTTCATATCGTTTTAAGGTTAGGGTTTTTTAATTTTAATATAATTGTACTATTCTAATTTTATCGTCTTGGTAGCATTGTGCTTCAGGTTCTAATCTTATGGTTGTGTTATTAATTGCTGTAAACTCTATACGAACACCATTTCTATACACATCTATTCTATCTGTATTGGTAATTGTTAAAGGTGTTGAGAATTCTATTTGACCATCCGTAGCAATAATAACAATCTGTTTTTGTTGAGAAGAGGTTAACGTTTTTGTTCTTAAAATACCGGTGTTTTTTTCTACCACTACTATTTTATCATCAGAAGCATTACTTTCTTCAAGGTTTTTTATAGCCAAAGTATTTGTAGCACTTGTTACGATTTCTGTTGGTTCAATTAAATTACCTCCTAGTTTTATGGTATTACCATCTTTATGAAGTCCGTTTAAGGCTTCACTAGTAATAGAAACCCAATTGTTACCATCGTATACTTCTATACAACCGCAAGCTTGATTCCAAACTTGATCTCCTATATTAGGGTTTGTAAATTGAGAATCTCTAACAGCATTGTCTGCAACAACTATAAGGCCTAATTCATTGGTTGGGTCATAATCATCATTTACGGGTACCCAATTTGTACCATCCCAAATCATTAAAGTTGGGTTTCCGTTTGGTCCGTAATCTGTGAGCCAAACTAAATCACCTATTACATAAGGCGGTGTTAAACTTCCTAAAGATGTAACAATTCTTACTTTGCCATTTCCACCACTTGCTGGATGAGGAATGTATAATATTTTTTGAGTATCTAAGAAAACGAAGCCTTCATTATTACTAAGAATATTGAGTTCTACATTTAAGTATTTTAATTTTCCATCCCAAATAATATCACCAAAAGTATAGGTAATTGGTGTTCCTTCTCCTACAATTACAGACACCATTCCGTTTTCATCTGTGGTAATTGTATGCTCTTCTATATATTCTATACCTGCTTCATTTGTTATGGTAAAACGCAACGTAATGTCTTCTAAACCTAAAGGAACTTTGTTTTCAGATATGTCTGTACCAGGAATCTGAATTTCTTCCGTATTTAAAATTAACGCTTGATAATTAAATCCAGGCGTTTGCCCAAGTACTATTGTACTTGTTGATAAAAATAAAAAGAGCAGTATTTTATGTATAAACCTCATAATTATTTTTTAATTTTTCTTTTTCTATGGAATCTTTTTTTTGCTTTATATTTTTTTGAAATATTAAAAAGCAATCCAACGGATAAAGATTTTGTTTTAAAAGAATAGCTTTCTCCATCTTGGCTATCTTCATTTTTTTCTTGCAAGCTATTGCCTATATTGTAATTTAAATAGGTAGAAATTCTTTTAGAAATGCTATATTCTATACTTAACCCTCTGTGAAAGCGTAGCAAAGTTCTATCTAAGGTTCTTTCTTTGTAAAGGTCAAAAACTACATTATTATACCTATTAGTACCTGCTGTTAACCAGTCATGAGATATATGAGAATGTACTTGTAATTGTAGTTTTTTCCATTTAATAAGAGACAGGTTTATTCCTAATTTTAATGCAACGTATGACAAGTCATACGAAGTAGGAATTTTTATATTTCCTGATGAAAAAGCAGTGTTTATTTTATAGGTGTTATAACCTGTGCCAACATCTAATTTTATTCTTTTTTTATAAAGATCAAATTTAAAACCTGCTTCAAAAAAAGGAGTATTTGGTTGTGTATAACTTTCGTCTAAAGTATTTGCTCCTTTGTTATTAACATAGTCTTCAAAAAAAGCAGAGCCTAAGCCTGTTTCTACATATACTTGTTGTGCGTTTACTGCAGAAACTAGCATTATCAGAAATAATAAAAAACTATATGTGGCTCTTATGTTAAACATTCCTTTATTCTGTTTTCAATATGTTTTTTGTTGATATAATTTCTCCACTTCTAATCTGTATTAGGTAATTTCCAATACTATATTTGGTCATTGGAATTATAATTTTATCCGTTGGTTGGTATTTTTCATAAGAATGAATTTTACCATTTATATCATAAATTTTAATGTAAACATCATGTATTGTCCGTTTAGAAAAGTCAATTTTTATATGATCTATAAACGGGTTTGGAGATATTACAAAGTCTAAGGTTTCTTTAAAAGAGTCCTCTATGGTGTTGTTAATTTTAAAATAAATAACATTAGTTAAAAAACCTTGTTGTACAGTTATAGATTTTAATTCCTTTTTGCCTATAATGCCAGACTGGCCAACACTTTGTAGTACACTGTATTTGTTGTTATTGGTATAAACCGTAGCGGAACCTACAGAAGTTAATGTAGATTTTAACAGCGTAGGTTTTTTTATCGCAGCTTGCTGTGCAAACGCAATAAAACAATTTAAAAATAACAATATGATAAAAGAATACTTCAATTTAAAATAAGGGTATATTAACTATTTATTATAAATTTTAGACACATTATTTAGGTTAAAGTCACATAAATTTTATGCAGGTACAAATTTATCATAAAAATTTATAATTTTTATTTTTTTAACATTAAATTTAAGGACAATGTTAGATAAAATAATTTTTCAATAATAAAGTGTATAGTTTTATAATTGAAGACTGTAATGTGTTAGTAAAAAGTGGTTTAGGTGAAATATTTTTTTTAATTGAAAATAATAATTTAGACTAAAGTTTCTATTTAGATGTTTAATTTTAAACTTATTTTAATCATTTTTTTAAAAAAAAGAATACCAGAAAGTAGTAACTTAATGGTATTCTTTATCAATAAAAGTAGTAGTAATTTATTTCTTGGTACTCAATTTTTATATGGGTTTACTTTTTTCTAAAATTAATTTATCAAACTTCAATTTATATATTTTTTCTAATATTTTCTTTAAGATTTGTATAGATGGATAGAAAGAGTGTATCATTGGTCGTCAAATCTAACATTTAGTGTTTTAGAGAAATATGAAAACTAAAATCTTTTTTTATTTATGTTGATAAAAATATTGACATGCAATTGTATGGTTGTGTTCAGTATAGAAACACATAAACCACTATAGTATTTTAGTCTATAGTGGTTTATATATTCTTTAAAGTGATATTTTATTTAATCTAAAAATATTTTTTTGGTCATTTTTCCTTTATCAGTTGTAAGCGTTACAAGGTAAACTCCTTTGGCTAAATAGGGTAGAGCAATAGTTTCTACACCTGTAGTTTTAAAAGAGATATTCATAAGTTGCTTACCAAGAAGATTGTATAATTTTAAACCTGTATCTCCTTGAGGCAAACCAGTTATTTTTAACGTAGCATTATCAGGAGTATAGACACTTATATTCAAAGCATCTTCATTTGTTTCCGTGTTTAATGCACTTTCTGTTACATGAAGATAAAACCTTCCTATACCGTTTAAAGTTTCTGATAAGGTAATTTTGTAAAAACTATTTTCTTCATCAATTCGTGTAAACGTATTGGTGTTTCTATCTTCCAAAAATACTTTTAAGTAGGATGGGAAGTCTAAAAGGTCTGTAGAAAAGTTAATTTCTTTTCCAGAAACAGCTTTAACCCCCACCGGAATTACCATGGTTTCATAGTTGTTTTTTGGCAACGATTGTATGGCTAAGTTTTTACCCTGATTATTAGTCACTAATTGAGTAAATACGGCAAAATCTGTTTCAACCCCATCAAACATAGAACTATCAAAACCATTATCAAAACCTGTTGTTTTACCATCAATATAATAGATTTCTGTATATTTTTGGTGCGTTCCATCCTTCATTAATAAGGAAATTTTAGGTTTGTTTGCATCTCTTAAAAAAGTATCTCCACCACCATGGGTTTGAAAACTTTTTGCAAGTTCAACTGTTCCGCTTGCGGCAACTTTTACAAAAAAACCTTGTCCTGGCGCCACTAGATAATCTGTTATTTGGTTTTTAGAGATATATTCTCCTGCTCCTCCGTTTCCAGATGAATCCCATAAGAAAATGGTATTTTCTGTTAATAGCCCTACACTAACATTGTCTAAAAAAGTACCACTATTAAAATAGGAAGTATAAGGATTACCAATGGCATTATATTGGTCTCCGGTATCATAAACTGAAAATGGAATTGAATACGGATTTACATAACCATCAAAACTAAAGGTACCAGCTGTTGTTTTTTTAATAGCATAACCCTCACCTGGCACAAAAGAACCAGGGTTTAAAATGTCAGTGGTATAATAAGACCATCTTGTATTTAAAGGATTTGTATTTTTATATCTACCAATACCTCTTTTAGTACCATTTGTAGCTACTTCATCATAAAAATCATCTATATTTTTACCATCAACAGGAGCGGAAATTAAATACCAACCTTCATCACCAGTTGAAGAGGTAGAAACATATCTATCATAAACGACTTTTTCTGTTCCTAATTGAAAACCTTCTAAAATAAAAGATCCATTTGATGTTGCATCAGATTCTATACCAAATACTCCGTTTTGTGTTAAATCTCCCATTACGGTTAAAGCACCGCCACCTTGTATTTGTAGAGAAGAAGCCGCATCTACTGTTAAATTATTAACAAAAGCGGTAGTTCCTGACTCTATAGTAGGTTGGTTAGTAACATTAGGAATAATAACATCATTTGTAGCAATTGGCACTGCAGAAGTACTCCAATTACTTGAAGTTGCCCAATTTGTGCTTGTTGATCCGGTCCAATTAAAAACCACAAGAATATCCTGTAATCTTGTATTCAAAAGAGTTTCTAAGTCATGCCCGTCTCCATTACCACCTTTAAATAATACCATTAAATTGGTATTTAAAAGGGTTGTATTTAAAATACTTTCTAAGTCATGTCCATCTCCATTACTACCTTTAAACAATACAGAGAAATCGTAATTCCCTAAATTTGTGTTTGTAAGACTTGCAATATCATGTCCGTCTCCGTTACCACCTTTAAATAATACCATTAAATTAGTATTTAAAAGAGTTGTATTTAAAATACTTTCTATGTCATGACCATCTCCATTGCTGCCTTTAAACAGCACAGAGAAATCGTAATTCCCCAAGTTTGTGTTGGTAAGACTTGCAATATCATGACCATCTCCATTACCACCTTTATACAATACCATAATATTAGTATTTAACAGGGTTGTATTTAAAATACTTTCTATGTCATGACCATCTCCATTGCCTCCTTTAAATAACACAGAGAAATCTAAATTTCCTAAATTTGTGTTGGTAAGACTTGCAATATCATGTCCATCTCCGTTACCACCTTTAAACAATACCATTATATTAGTATTTAACAGGGTTGTATTTAAGATGTTTTCTATATCATGTCCATCTCCATTGCCACCTTTATACAATACTGTAAGATTTAAACTTGACAGTGTTGTGTTAAAGTAGTTATGAACATCATGTCCGTCTCCATTACCACCTCTAAACAACACCATTAAATTAGTGTTTACTAAAGTAGTATTTATGACGTCTTCTATATCATGACCATCTCCATTGCCGCCATTAAATTGTTGGGCATGTGTTATTTGGATGAGAAACAACAAAAACAGTCCTATGAATATCTTTTTTTTCATCCTCATCATTTTAAGGTGCTGTTCTTACGGCTCTAAACCCTATTCTAGAACTTCCATCTGATAATATGGTAGCACCATCAAATCTATCGGATATTCTTAGAAAATCAGCTGCATTTACAAAAGCACCCCCACGGTAACAGTAACCATCTCCAGTAGTATTATTTGGCCAACTAGAAGTGGTTCCATTTCCAGTTATTGTACTAATAATGCCATTACCATGAAGCCCTGAATAAGCCCTACCTGTAGAGGTACCCACAGTTACACACGTTTCATATACATTACCAGATAATTCCATAATTCCATAATAACTACCGCCAGTTTCTTCTCTAGTTTTATTTGAAGCACTAGATGCAAAAATGCCACATCTACCAGGGCCACCAAAAAGGTTACTGGTATCAAAGTACAGAGCATTTCCGGTACTTATTGCCATGTTGCTAACCGTTTCAGTAGAAAATCCAGAGTTTGAAATGGTATAATCGATATTGTTGATATTAGCATTTCCCCAAGCAAATTCTCCTGCTTTAGGTGTTCCTGGACCTCTAGCAGCTTTTTCATACTCTAGTTCTGTCATCGGACGCATGGCAGCCCAATCCATATAAGCATTTATGTCACTCGCGTGTAAATAAGCAATAGCTCTATCTGGTGAAGTTGTAGTAGCATCCGCAGTACCACCTGTCCAAGCAATGGTATTTCTAAATACAGTAGTATCGCTATTTTTGTGGTCTGCATCTGTAATATCATGATACCCTTTTTGCTGCTCTGTTAACGAATTGAAAAAAGCCAACCATTGTGCTTCAGATGTTTCATATTTCATACAATAAAAAGCGCCAAACCCTTTAGGGTAGTTAGCTGCTAAAGAACCACTATGGTCTCCAGCAGACGCAGTATCTGAAGTGTAATATAAATTACTTACTGTATTAGCAATAGAAATAGCGTTTTCACTAGTAACGTTATAAGATATAGATGTGGAGCCACCACCATGAAATTTATTTTTTTCAGTACCACTAGTACCCCCAAGATAAAAAGCACCTTCGGGTACATGCACCATTTCAATTGCATATACTTGTACGTCTAAAACATCACTGGTGTTTGTAGAACCATAGTCCCAATGTAACTGTACATTGGTAAAGTTTACATTTCCATCTCCATCTGCATCTCTGTAAATAAAAGCACCTTTATTATCACTAGACACTTCAAGAGTGCTTCCGGTTGCAGCAACCGAATTTGTTTGATACACTGTTGCATGTTGCCAATTATCTCCGTTCGTACGATATTTTACAAAAACCCATGCAGCATCCCAATTGGAAGGACCAGCACTTATACGCCAAGAATTGTCCCAGGCTAAATCAAATTCTACATGTACCCAGCCGCCAGCTTCATTTAAATTTTCTAAAGAAATGTTCGAAACACGGATATTGTTAGCATACCCAGTAAAGTACATCATCATAATTGCTAAAAATGTTATTGTTTTTTTCATAATAGGTTGATTTTTTTAGTTGTTAAAGCATTGAAATTAATTAATATTTTAAATAAATAATTGATATTATGTATAGTTGGTAATAAAAACTGTATAAATGGCCTTTTTAAATATCACTGGTTTTTTAGAAAAGGAAATTAACTATGTTTGATACAACAAAGATGTATTAAAATAAAACTTTAGTACAGCATAAATACACTGATTAGCAGTGGGGAAAAGCACCTTTTTTATGAAAAGTTGGTAAAGTGAAGTGTAATGTATTTAAAAGAGAAAGTTATTCTGATAAATCTTGAAAACAAAGGATAAGGTGTTTTTTTAGAAATACTTTGAAGAAAGTGTGCCTGTTTTTGCAATAAAACCGTTACTTAGATTTTTTTAAAGGTAATTTTTTACATTATTAAAAAGTTGCCTTATAGTTTTTGCAACTAAAAGCTATGAAAGCAATAGTATTTCAATTTGAAACATGAATCAAAAAAAGTGTATTTTGTTTATTTTGTAGGAATAAATTCTAAAGCCGCGCCGTTTATACAATGACGTTCTCCTGTTGTTTCTTCCGGACCATCATCAAAAGCATGCCCTAAATGACCGCCACAAGTATTGCATTTTAATTCTGTTCTTGCATAGCCAATTTTATAATCTATATCTAGTTCAACATTGCTTTTAATGGCTCTGTCAAAAGAAGGCCAACCAGAACCAGAATCGTATTTATAGGTAGATTGGTACAATTCAGTTTTACAGGCAGCACAAACATAGACTCCTTTTTTGTAATTTTTATTTAGCGGACTGGTAAAAGCCCTTTCTGTACCAGCTTCTCTTAATACATTATATTGCAGAGGTGATAAGATTTTTTTCCATTCACTTGCCGTTTTAACAATTTTATAATTGTTTTCTTCTTTTGAAGAATTTTGGGCTTTACTAGCACAACTTATAAAAATAATTAAAATGATGAGGCTTGCTATTTTTTTCATGTATTTTGTAATTAAAAAACTACTATCTTATTATTAATATAATTCTCTTTTAGAATTAAAAGTGTAGCATTCTATTATTTTTGACGTATATGTAATGTATAACTTACAATGGCAGATAAATGAATTGCAATGTTCATGCTTTTCCAGATGGTTTTTTTAATACTGATACATTTCCTGTTAAATCAACAAGAAAAAGATGCTCAATATTTGTAATGATACTACATTTAACCTGGATTATTTTCTATAATTATATTGGTTTTTTGAGTGAGATATTCTACTCATAGTTTTCCCCTTTTATCAACTTTAAAGTACAATATCGTGTAAAATGTTAAGGGTAATTTATTAAAATAAAATACTAAAAATATCATTATAATTTAAACTGCTTTGATGATTGATAATGATGGTGGTTAAAAGCGGCTTTTGGAAAATAGCTGCATTGCTAAAAAATATTTTTTTGATACAAATAGTTTGTGTAATTTTAGAAAAAATAATAATAAGCAAACTTGTGACTAAATAACAAATTTAGGGTCTTAAAATAGTAATAAATAGATATAAAATGAAGAAAGTAGTTATATTAATTTTAGTGGTTTTTTTATATAGTGAATGTACTACGGTACCAATTACTGGTAGAAAAAGAATAAATTTAGTTAGTGATGCAGAGGTATTGCCAGCTAGTTTTGCTCAATACAAAGGTTTTTTAGCAGAAAATAGAGTTTCTAGTAATGTGGCAATGACCAACCAAATAAAAAGTGTTGGTAAAAACATTTCTGCAGCTGTAGATCGTTTTATGAGAGCTAATAATATGATTTCTGAAGCAGATTCTTATCAATGGGAATTTAATTTAGTAGAAGATGAAACTGTAAATGCGTGGTGTATGCCAGGAGGAAAAGTGGTATTTTATACAGGTATTATGCCTATTTGTGCAAATGTAAATGGTGTGGCGGCAGTAATGGGGCATGAGGTAGCGCATGCTTTTGCAAAACATGGTCAAGAAAGAATGACAAATTCTTATGGTCAACAAATTGGTGGTTTGCTTGTTGCTTTAGGAACAGCAAATAAAAGTGCAGAATCTCAACAAATGTGGAATACAGCTTTTGGCGTAGGTTCTGGTTTGGGAATGTTAAAATTTAGTAGAGTACATGAACAAGAAGCAGACAGATTAGGTTTGGTTTTTATGATTATGGCAGGTTATGATGGTACAGAAGCTGCTGAAGTTTGGGTAAGAATGAGTGCTAATTCTGGAGGAAGTTCTCAGCCAGAAATTTTAAGTACACACCCTTCTAACGAATCTAGAATTCAAGATTTAAGAAATTATTTACCTACAGCAAAAAAATATGCGGCTCAATATAATGCCAGATAAAACATAGAAATAAGAAATAAGAAAACAAATAGATTTCCTATCTTGTGACCGTTCAAATTTTGATTTGAACGGTTTTTTTTATAAAAAAAAATATGCGATGTTAAAAATTGGAGATAAAAAATTAATTAATGCTTGGGCTTTTTACGATTGGGCAAATTCAGTTTATTCATTAGTAATAAGTACGGCTGTTTTTCCTATTTATTATGCAGGTTTAACTGCTTCTGAAGGTTTTGCAAATGCAGATGGTAAAATTACTTTTCTAGGAACCTTATGGACACCAACTACACTTTATAATTATGCGCTGGCTTTTTCTTTTTTAATTGTTGCTTTTATTTCTCCTATGCTTTCTGGTATTGCAGATTATGCCGGTAATAAAAAGAAATTTCTTAAAGGATTTTGTCTTTTAGGCTCTTTATCCGTAATGTGTTTGTTTTTTTTTACAGGAAAAGAAACGCTTTGGGTAGGAATTGTTTTTACAATTTTAGCAAGTATTGGTTTTTGGGGAAGTATCGTTTTTTATAATTCTTATTTACCAGAAGTAGCGCATCCGGAACAGCAAGATAATGTAAGTGCAAGGGGATTTATGTTAGGGTATTCTGGTTCTATTTTGTTATTGCTTTTATGCTTAGTATTAATAGAAACTAAAGTTTTTGGTTTTTTTGATAAGCAATTTGGCTCTCAATTGTCATTTGTTTTAGTAGGTTTGTGGTGGTTGGGTTTTGCGCAAATTACCTATGCAAAATTGCCTAATTCTGAGAAAACTAATTTGCCAAAAGATAATTATTTTATAAAAGGAATAAAGGAAATTAAGAAAGTAGCAAAAGAACTTTTTCAAATTCAAGAATTAAAATTATTCTTGATTTCTTTTTTTTTATTAAGTGTTGGTGTACAGACTATTATATTAATGGCAGGTATTTTTGGTACTATTTTAGGTTTAGAAACTTTAAATTTAATAGCCACCATTTTAATAGTGCAGTTTGTAGCTATTTTTGGAGCATTTTTATTTTCTAGATTGTCTAATAAAATTGGAAATATAAAAACATTAAAAATTACAATTGCCATTTGGTGTGTTGTTTGTTTTATTGGTTTTAACTTAACAAAAGATACGCCTAATATAGAAATGTATTTTTATATATTGGGTTCTTTAATAGGTTTGGTTATGGGCGCAGTGCAATCTTTAGCAAGATCTACATACTCTAAATTATTACCAGAAACAGAAGACCATGCTTCTTATTTTAGTTTTTTTGATGTAACAGAGAAAATAGCACTAGTAGTAGGTATGATAACTTTTGGTGTTTTAAACTCCATAATATCTATACAGTCTAGTGTATTGGCATTAGCTGTTTTCTTTTTGGCTGCTTTTATTGTTTTAAGTGGCATAAAGAAAACAAAATATGTGCAATAAAAAAGGGTCACAATTTGTAACCCTTTTTATAGTATGACTTTAAATATTAAAATTAATTCCTAATACAATATTTCTACCTTGATTTAAAATTTGATCAGATTTTAATCTTGATAAATGATCTATATATTTTGTGTTTAATAGATTATTTATAGATAAGCTTGTAGAAAACTGAATGCCATTAGTTGTAATGTCTCCTCCAAAGCCTAAGTTAATTAGATTGTAACTAGGTGAATAAGTTTCAAACAAGCCAATGTTATTTTGAGAAAATGTACTTTTTAAAGTTGCCGATGCATAACCTTGTTGCAACCATTTGCGTATATTAAATTCACCTCTTAGTGTATTTTTCCATGAGTTTGCTGGTATTAAGGGTAAATAATCTCCGTTATCTTGTTCTCCTATAACGGTTTCAAAACTACTTTCTAAATGCAACCAATCTATAGGATGTGGGTGCAAATGAAAACCCATTTCTCCACCATAAAGTTTGGCATCTTCTTGTAGGTAACTATAAACAGGTGTTTCATCTTCAATTTCACCAGTAGGAGCAATAAAAATGTAATCATTTAAATGATTGTAAAAACCGTTTGCAAACAACTCAAAATGTTCTGTTTTATATTCTAAAGAAAGATCTAATTGAATATTTTTCTCATTCACCAAATTACTATTACCTTGTTCAAATCTATTGGTTCCATGATGTACACCGTTAGAAGATAATTCTGCTAAGTTGGGTGCTCTAAAACCAGAAGCGGCATTTATTCTTACCGTAAAATTGTCTGATAATTCTGTTTTAAAACCTAAAGAAGTCGTAAAACTGTTAAAGGACTTATCAATAGCTTCAAAAACATGTATTTCATCCTCATGAGCAACTTCGTGTTTTTCGGTGGTTATGTTCCTGTTATCATAACGAATTCCTGCTTGAATAGTGTTTTTATGCCAAGAGTAATTTGCTGTTGTAAAAACTCCAAAATCGTTTATTGTAGCATTCGGAATTAAAATTTCTTCACCAAAATTTGTATTTGTTTGATGTAAGCCTTGCACGCCAGATAGTATTTCTACATTTCCTATTTTAGGGAAATGATACTTTGCATTATAACTAAATGTTTTTAACTTCATTCTTAAAGCAGCTTCTTCGTCATGTTCTTCTTCTTCCTCTTCATGAGCATCATCCTCTTCATGTTCATCATGATGTTCTTCAAATTCTTGTCTATCATTAAAAGTATAACCCAAATCTAAATCTAATTTAGAATCTCCCAAAAAGAAATGGTTGTGAGAGCTTAAAATATGATTGTCTATTAGTTGATAAGGTTCTAAAAGAGTTTTACTGGTAGATTGTTCTGCAATTCCTTCTTCTGGTAAACCTAAATTGGATCTGTTAAAATTATAACGAAATTCTGAAGTAAAATTATTTTTAGAATATGCTATTCCGGTTTTAAAATCCTTTTCATTAAAACGAGTATTTGTTACTCTTTCATCCGTAGGTATTTTATAATCTGAATGATTGGCATAGGTTCCTCTTGCTAAAAATTTCCAGTTTTCTGAAGATAATTTTGCGCCAAGAGAAGTATTGGTACCTAATGTATTGCCAAAATAACGATGACTAAAATTAAGTTCTTTAGAATTTTCTGATGCAAAATTTTCTGGATTTAGGTACAATACGCCACCCAAAGCATCAGAACCGTAAAGTAGAGAAGCGGGGCCTTTAATTACTTCTACACTGCTAATTCCGGCATCATTAATACCTAAACCATGTTCACCTCCAAATTGTTGGTTTTCTAGTCGAATACCTTGTGTATATACTAAAACTCTATTGCCGCTTAAACCTCTTATTACAGGTTTTCCAATGGAAGCACCGGTAGATATTTGAGAAACTCCAGCAATATTTGTAATTCCTTCTGATAGCGTTGTTGCCCCAGTTTTTTGAATAGACTTTGCAGTTAACCTTTCTATTTTCATTACATTTTCTGATTGTAATTTATTAAAAGGAGCAGAAATTATTACTTCATCCATTGTAAAGGGGGTTTCTTCTAATTGAATATTTAACACTATGTTTTCTGAGTTAAATTCAATAATCTTAGAAACTGTTTTAAAACCTAAATAGCTAAAAGTTATTTTTATTTTTCCTTTCGGAATGTTTTTCATTATATAATTTCCGTCTTCTTTTGTTGTGGTTCCTTTGTGCAATTCTAGCGCATAAATTTGAACGGTTGCTAACGGATTATTTTGTGTATCGGTAATGTTTCCTGAAAGGCTATTTTGAGCGTTCACAGAAAAGGCTGTTACTAAAAGTAACATGGTAATTAATGTTTTCATGAAGTTTTATTTTTACTGTAATAATTGGTGTGTGTAGACCTGTTTGCTTAAAAACAAATAGCTCTAAATATTGCATAGCGAAATAAATAGAGCAATTCTTATATTTTAAAATATAGAATTTCTCATTTTGTTATTTCTCTAGTACAAATAAAATTTAAACAGTAAAAAAAGGAGGTCCTCTGGGAGATTTTATAGATTGATAAACCTCTTTAATTCGTTGAGGTTTGTCTGTAAAAATTGAAGTATAATAATGTGTCGGAATTACATCAAAATTAGATGTAAAATCCATTGAAAATATGGTTAAATGCTTGTGAAATTCGGCACAATCTACATGCTGATTGTGTATATGGTGTTCACCAATAGAAGTACAAACAGCGTGTTCATGATTTTGTAAATCATGCAAAATTTCTATTGATGTTGGTATCATCAATAGGAAAAGAAAAAATATGCTCAATAGTTTTTTATGCACGAAATTATTTTTTTCTTATTCTTAAATTTAGCATTTCTACACCTAAAGAAAATGCAATTGCAAAGTACAAATATCCTTTAGGTATTGCGCCAACAGATTGGTTAAATATTTCTGTATGAGATAAATGAGCACTTTCTGTAATTAGCATAAAACCTATTAAAATTAAAAAAGACAATGCCAACATTTGTATTGTCGGATTATTGTTTACAAAATTACTAATGGGATTCGAAAAAATCATCATAATTATGATAGAAACAATTACGGCAATAACCATAATTAGTAAAGCGCCATTTATACCATTGGTCATACCAATGGCTGTTAATATACTATCAAAAGAAAAAACAATATCAATAAGTATAATTTGAATAATAACGTTAGAAAGTGATATTACTTTGGGAGATTTTATTACTTGTTCTTCGTTTGTATGTTCTACTTTTTCTCGGATTTCTTTGGTGCTTTTATAAAGTAAAAAAAGACCTCCTAGAAACAAAATTAGACTTTGACCTGTGATTCCGGTTTTAATCCAACCGGCATTTATTTCTATAAAAGGTTCTTTAAAAGCAATTAAATAAGAGACACTAAAAAGCAAGATAATTCTAGTAATCATTGCTAAAGCCAACCCTAAAAGAGTGGCTTTTCTAATTTGATTTTCTGGTAATTTATTGGCAGATATTGATATAAAAATAATGTTGTCTATTCCTAAAACAATTTCTAAAAAAGTAAGTGTTATTAGTGCAACCCAAGCATCTGCATGTAAAAAAATTTCCATATTATTTTACTTTATAAATGGTCCCTTTTTGCGAAAATTTAGAAAAACCAATTTTTACAGTAAAATCATAAGAATCTTTATGTATTTTATTTATTTGAACATACATTGGGTCTTTTTGAAGATCTGTTTTAGGATTGATATATTTTAGTGTGTAAAAGAAATTGTTTTTCCATTTTATAGACAAAGTATCTATGTGATTTCCGTGTTTACTAATTTGAATACTGTCTTTTCTTATAATAATTTCTTTATCGAAACTTTTACCAGCAGGAATTTCAAAAACACCGGTCTTAAAAATGTCTGAATTATCTTCAAATTCTGATTTGCATGAATTTAGAAGCAAGAAAAAAGAACCAAGAAACAAGAAGATCATTTTCTTATTATTCATTAGTTTATTTATGGAAACCTCTTTTTTCTTTAGTCTTTTTTCTTTATTCTCCATTTATATTCCGGTATAATTAGCAGGTGTAATAGCTTTTAATTCTTCTTTAATTTCTGTAGAAATCTCTAAAGTATCAATAAAATCTGCAATAGATTTCTGATTTATTTTAGCATTTGTTCTTGTTAGTCCTTTTAATGCTTCATAAGGATTAGGGTATGCTTCACGTCTTAAAATAGTTTGAATAGCTTCTGCAACAACAGCCCAATTATTTTCTAAATCATCCTCAAATTTTTGTTTGTTCAACAATAATTTATTCAATCCTTTTAAGGTAGAAGTAAACGCAATAATTGTATGTCCAAAAGGCACACCAACATTTCTTAAAACAGTACTATCTGTTAAATCTCTTTGTAATCTAGAAACAGGTAATTTCGCTGAAAGATGTTCAAAAATAGCATTTGCCAAACCTAAATTTCCTTCAGAATTTTCAAAATCAATAGGATTTACTTTGTGAGGCATTGCAGAAGAACCAACTTCACCAGCTTTAATTTTTTGTTTAAAATAATCTGTAGAAACGTAGGTCCAGAAATCTCTATCTAAATCTAAAACAATGGTGTTTATACGTTTTAAAGTATCAAACAACGCTGCTAAATGATCGTAATGTTCTATTTGTGTTGTCGGAAAAGAGTGGTATAAACCTAATTTTTCTTGTACAAATTTAGTTCCAAATTCTTTCCAATCTACGGTTGGGTATGCCACTTTATGAGCATTAAAATTACCAGTTGCTCCACCAAATTTTGCAGCACTTGGTATGTCATTTAATAAATTAAATTGTTCTTTTAAACGAACAACAAAAACCTCAATTTCTTTTCCTAATCTTGTTGGAGATGCCGGCTGACCGTGTGTTCTTGCCAACATAGAAATGTCTTTCCATTCAATAACCAATTCTTGTAAACGCTCTAATAATTCAAAATAATGTGGTACATAAACATCATTCATTGCTTCTTTTATAGAAAGCGGAATTGCCGTATTGTTAATGTCTTGAGAGGTTAACCCAAAATGAATAAACTCTTTATGTTTTTGTAAGCCTAAAAGGTCAAACTTTTCTTTGATAAAATATTCAACAGCTTTTACATCATGATTTGTAATGCTTTCAATATCTTTAATTTTTTGAGCATCTTCCGCTGTAAAATCAATATAAATTTTACGTAAATCGTCAAATAAATCATTGTTAAAGTCTGCTAATTGTGGCAAAGGAATTTCGCACAAAGCAATAAAATATTCAATTTCTACACGAACTCTATATTTTATTAAAGCTTCTTCTGAAAAATAGTCTGCTAATTTTGATATTTTACTTCTGTAACGTCCATCAATAGGAGAGATGGCATTTAATTGAGTTAATTCCATTTTTTAGTTCTGTTGTTAACTGCAAAAATAGTGAATTTAGCAGATTTATAAAGCTGATTTTTGATGTTTTTCTATCAAACTTAAAATGAATTTTCCACGAGCTTTACAACCTTTGCTTTCATGAATAATTTTGGTTTCAATTAAATGTTTTAATTCTGGGTGAATCCAATCTATTGTTAATCCAAAGAAATACAAAGTGGTCATTGTATACGCTCTTACCGCAATTTTTTGTGGCGTAATTAACCAATCAAAACCTGTTTCTACAATAACATTAATATGTTTTGCAGTTAATTTTTGTTGCACTTCATTTTTATTTTTTGCCCCATACGCAGTTGCAAGATGTTCACAAATTTTGGCACAAGGTCTTATGGCACTATCAAACTTTACAGTAGAAATTTTTGTTGAAAATTCATCTAAATGCGGTAAAATATAATGCAAATGATGATGTGTGCAAATCCATTCTAAAATCCAAGCAGCTTTTATAGAAATCTTATGATCAACATCAAAAGTAATACGAACCAATTCTTTAAATAAAATTTGATTTTCTAACACAATATTTGCAACCCTTTGTCTGTTTTCCCTTTTAGGATTTTCCATTAAATTGAGCTGTTCTGTTAAAAAAAGATGGTTCATTTTGGTACGATTAATGTATATTTACTTTAAAATTCTTTATAAATGATAAATATAAAAAGACTGTTTTTTGTTTTTGCTTTTTTGGCTGGTTTTTTTCTAAGCGAAGAAGTAAATGCTCAGAAATTCAATCAATTTGATAGTAATAAAAAAAGAACAGGTGTTTGGAAAAAATACCACCCCAATAAAAGAATACGATATGTGGGGCAATTTAAAAATGGAAAAGAGGTTGGCGTTTTTAAATTTTATGATATTACCAGTTCTGAAAATCCTGTAATTTTAAAAAGATTTTCTCCCAATAGCGACTCCGTTTTTGTTGAATTTTTTACGGTAAAAGGAATTTTGAAAAGTAAAGGTGTTTTAATACATAAAAAACGCACAGGAAGTTGGTTGTATTATTTTCCGCATGGTAAAGTTTTGTCTAAAGAAAACTATATAAATGGTAAATTAGATGGTTTGCTAACCAATTATTATCCTGATGGTGCAGTTGCGGAATTGTCTACCTATAAAAATGGTTTATTACACGGAGTTTCTAAAAAATATTCAAGTAAAAAAGTTTTAATAGAAGAAATTGAATATAGAAACGGCAAACCAAATGGTGTTGCTAAATATTTTGAATTGAATGGTGCATTAAAAGAAACTGGTACTTATAGAGACGGTAAAAGAGAAGGGCAGTGGGAGTATTATTTAGATGGAGAAATAGCGTCTGAAAAAGAAAAACAGAAGAAAGCTACCTATACAAAAAAGAAAGGAGAATAGTGGTTGGTGGTAATTCATAGAAATTATTAGTTATTCTCGAAACTTTCCATATTTTTATCAAAATTCTTTATACATGTTCATAGATATCATTGATAGTTGTGTCAACTTTTTTCTATGAGAAAGGCTGTGTCACAATCATAGTAATTCCTACCTTTGCACCCTCAAAATTAAAGAATGAAAAGAGTAGTTGTTGGGCTTTCTGGTGGTGTAGATTCTAGTGTTACAGCCCATTTATTAAAAGAGCAAGGATACGAGGTTATTGGGCTTTTTATGAAAAATTGGCATGATGATTCTGTGACCATTTCTAATGAGTGTCCGTGGTTAGAAGACAGTAATGATGCAATGATTGTTGCAGAAAAATTAGGCATTCCTTTTCAAGTGGTAGATTTAAGCGAACAATACAAAGAACGTATTGTAGATTATATGTTTGATGAATATGCAAAAGGAAGAACACCAAATCCTGATGTACTTTGTAATAGAGAAATTAAGTTTGATGTTTTTATGGACATTGCCTTAAAATTAGGTGCAGATTATGTTGCAACTGGTCATTATTGCAGAAAAGATGAAGAAATTATTAACGGTAAGCCTGTGTATAAATTATTAGCAGGTAAGGATATTAATAAAGATCAGTCTTATTTTTTATGTCAACTTTCTCAAGAACAATTAACAAAAGCATTATTTCCTATTGGCGAATTAACAAAACCAGAAGTTAGAGAAATTGCCAAAGAAGCAGATTTAATAACTGCAGAAAAGAAAGATAGTCAAGGGTTGTGTTTTATAGGTAAGGTTCGTTTACCAGAATTTTTACAACAAAAATTACAGCCAAAAAATGGTGCCATTGTAACCATACCTTCAAGTTTTGAGCAATATGTTCAACAAGCTCCAGAATTTGAAAACAAAGAAGCTGAATTAAAATATTATTCAACAAAGTTTACGTACAAAAAAGAAGACGGAAAAATAGTTGGCAAACATCAGGGAGCACATTATTTTACAAAAGGACAACGAAAAGGATTAAATGTTGGTGGCACAAAAGAAGCATTGTATGTTATAGAAACTGATGTTGTAGAAAATGTAATTTATACTGGTGAAGGTAAAACTCATCCAGGTTTATACAGAAACGTGTTGTTTGTTTCTAATGAAGAAATTCATTGGATTCGTGAAGATTTAGCCTTAAAACCCGGAGAATCTATGCAAGTAGATGCAAGAATTAGATATAGACAAGCTTTAGATAGAGCAACCTTATATAAAGTAGCAACTGGTTTGTATGTAGAATTTGAAAAGAAACAATCTGCAATCCAAGAAGGTCAGTTTGTGGCTTGGTATCAAGATGAAGAATTGTTAGGATCTGGCGTAATTTCATAATAAAAATAAATAAAATGATAAAAAAGTGGTAATTTCGAAATATGAAGAAATTACTACTTTTTTTGTTTTTGACCACTTTTTTACAGCTTCAAGCTCAAGAAGATGCTTGGGTTTATTTAAAAGATAAACCTAATAAAGATACCTTTTTGGCCAATCCTTTAACCATGCTTTCTCAACGTGCGTTAGATAGAAGGACTAAATTAAATGTTTCTTTAGACGCTGTAGATGTTCCTATTGATGAAAATTATTACACTCAATTAAAAAATACCGAAAACATAACGGTTTTAGCCAAATCTAAATGGTTAAATGCCATTCATGTTCAGGGAGAAGTAAGTGATATCAATAATTTAGTAACAACCTATTCTTTTATTGCATCTATTGAATTTGCGAATAAATCTTTAAATACAGGCGCTAAATCATTGGGTAAACCCTTAACACCTAATCATTACAACAAGTTTTTACAAGCCCAAACAGCATTTGATTATGGCGAAGCAGACAATCAAATTAAAATGTTAAAAGGAGATTTTTTACATGAACAAGGATTAACAGGACACGGACAATTAATAGCAGTTATAGATGCAGGTTTTCCGAATGTAAATACACTTGCTGCTTTTCAAAGAGTTAGAGATAACAATCAAATTTTAGGTGGCTATAATTTTGCTGATAGAAATACAGATATTTATACAAGAAGTAGCCACGGAACACATGTGTTGTCTTTTATTGCTGGTTATTTAGAAAATGAATTTGTAGGCACAGCGCCAGATGCCAGTTTTTATTTATTTATTTCAGAAATAACAGAAACAGAAACGGTTTTAGAAGAAACTCTTTGGGTAGAAGCGGCAGAAAGAGCAGATAGTTTAGGAGTTGATGTTATTAATACTTCTTTAGGATATACAACATTTGATAATGCAAATCACAATCATACCTATGAAGATATGGATGGTAAAACTACCTTTATTTCTAGAGGCGCAGAACTTGCCACTTCTAAGGGAATGCTTGTGGTAAATTCCGCAGGAAATGATGGAGACAAAGAATGGAAATACATTGGAGCGCCAGCAGATGCAGCTTCTGTAATTACTATTGGGGCGGTAAATGCTTCAGGAGAAATTGCTAGTTTTAGTTCGTTTGGACCAACTTCTGATGGAAGAATAAAACCAGAAATTGTAGCACAAGGAGAAAGACCTTCCTTTATAGATTATGAATCAGGAGAAGTTTCAACGGCAGGAAGTGGAACTTCATTTTCTTCTCCAATTATGACAGGTTTAATTGCTTGCTTAAATGGTAATGAAGGATTTGCACTAAGACCAGAATCTACAGATGCACAAAATTTAAATGATAATTTAAAAAGTTCAATTTACCAATCTGCAAATCAATTTTCAAGTCCTACGGATCAATACGGTTATGGAATTCCAAATTTTGAAACTGCACTTAATTTGTATGTTGCAAGTACAGGTTCTGTAAATGATAACTTGTTTAAAAACCTTTCAGTGTATCCAAACCCAACAGAACAGTTTATTAATATAATGTTTAAAAATGGTAGTTTACAAGATTTTACACTTGAAATTTATGATGTTTTAGGAAAAAAGGTTTTAAAACAATCGAATGCAACTTTTAAAACAATAAATGTTTCTTTTTTAGAAAATGGTATTTATATGTTAAAAGTGTCAAAAGATAATCAATACAAAACGTTAAAGTTGATAAAAAAATAAGGGTGTATTTTTGGGGTGGCATCAAGCGAAAAATAGCATGTTGAAAAATAAATATCTTGAAAAAAGTTAAACGAAATTCAATATTACTCACAATAATTTTGCATTCATTTATAATTCTTGGAGTTGGCCATGGAATTGGAATAATGGGGATTATAGATATTTCGAGTATTCCAAATTTAATGGACGATTATGGATTTACATTAAGTGGAAAATTTAATGATAAAATTATGTCAATTGGCCTTATTTCCTTAATTGGAAAAATATTGTTACTATCCAGTTTATTTATAAAATTAGAATTGTATAAACTTATATGTGAAATTGTTGGAATTGTACTTTTGTTGATTTCAGTTTATTTTCTAACATCTGGAAATTGGAGTTATAATTCTGTTTATGAAACTGCTTTTTGGACAAGTATTCCATTTTTAATTTCATCTTTAAATTTAGCAATTCTAATAATCAGAAAAATTAACGAAAACAAAAACCTGAATATTGAAAAGAATGGAAAATGGAATAAGGCTAATTACCACAAACTGAAAGCTAAATGATACAAGATTCCTTAATAATTGAAAAAAGGCATAAAAGGTTCATAAAATCTGTTTGCAACACTGAAACTGTTTACGGACTTAAAAATCACAAAGGATTTGCAACCTCAAGTTCCGTTAAATATGAAAATGACAATGGACAACCAATTGGAATTATTTGCTTTTGGGCTGAAAAATCTTTAGCAAAATCTTGTATTGAAAAAGATTGGCATAATTATAAAATATCTGAAATTTTATTATCAGATTTTATTGAAAATTGGTGCGTTGGAATGGAAAATGATGGACTTTTAATAGGAACAGAATTTGATCGAAATATGTTTGGTTTTGAATCTGAACCAATGGAGCTTATTCTTGAATTAATAACAGAATTAAAATCAATCGGAAAAGATTTGAAATTTAAAAAATTCGAAGGAATAATAGATTTAGAAAAACAAGTGCATGAAATACTTGCATAAAAAATCAGGCACAAACACTGTGCAAAATTAATTCCTTTGTTTTGGTCTACTAACTAAAGTTATCCCTGCCTTTTTATCTGTATATTATTTACTAACTTTAGTGCTTAAAACATATAGATAATCTTACATAAAACAGTTGTCATATTTGTAAGTAAAAATCTGCGGTTTCACTTAAAAATTATCTTACAAATTTCATTTATTTATGTAGAAGAAAAACAGTATTTTGTTTTTTTGTTGAAATAAAAATAATACTTCAATTACATCATTTACCGTTCTAATAGTTTACAGAAAATCAAAAAAATAATGGCAAATAAAATTACGCAACTTTTTAATATTCAATACCCAGTTATTCAAGGTGGCATGATTTGGGTTTCTGGTTGGAGGTTGGCTTCAGCAGTTTCAAATGCAGGTGGATTAGGTTTAATTGGCGCAGGTTCTATGTATCCTGAAGTTTTACGAGAACACATTCTAAAATGTAAAAAAGCAACCGATAAACCTTTCGGTGTAAACGTACCCATGTTGTATCCTGATATTGAAAAAATTATGGATATTATTGTGGAAGAAGGCGTGAAAATTGTTTTTACCTCCGCAGGAAACCCTAAAACTTGGACCGCTTTTTTAAAAGAAAAAGGAATTAAAGTTGTGCATGTGGTAAGTTCTGTAAAATTTGCTTTAAAAGCAGAAGCTGCTGGTGTAGATGCCATTGTTTGCGAAGGTTTTGAAGCTGGCGGACATAATGGGCGTGAAGAAACCACCACTTTTACCTTAATCCCCATGGTAAAAGAGCAGGTTAAAATTCCTGTTATTGCGGCTGGAGGAATTGGTTCTGGAAAAGGAATGATGGCGGCAATGGTTTTAGGAGCAGATGCTGTGCAAATAGGGAGTAGGTTTGCGGCAACAGAAGAGTCTTCTGCACATCAAAAATTTAAACAAATTATTGTAGACGTAAAAGATGGTGATACACAAGTAACATTAAAAGAATTGGCGCCTGTGCGTTTGGTGAAAAATAAATTTTATCATGAAGTACAAGAATTATATCAACAAAATCCATCAATAGAACAATTAAAGGAATTATTAGGAAGAGCAAGAGCAAAAAAAGGAATGTTTGAAGGAGATTTAGAAAACGGTGAACTAGAAATAGGTCAAATTGCAGGTTTAATTCATCAAATAAAACCAGCAAAAGAGGTTTTAATTGATATTATAGAAGAATTTATGTTGATGAAAACCTTTGTAAAGAATCTTTAAAATATTTTAAAAAAAAGATACATTATTTTTGTGTTTAAATATTATTGGCATTATCTTTGTAATTCAATAAAACGTTGTTAGTACTTAAATTAGCAACACATAATTTTTTTATAATGAATAAAGGTACCGTAAAATTTTTCAATGAATCTAAAGGATTTGGATTTATCACTGAAGAAGGAACAAACAAAGAACATTTTGTACATGTGTCAGGATTAATTGACGAAATTCGTGAAAACGATGAAGTTGAATTTGACTTACAAGATGGAAGAAAAGGATTAAACGCAGTAAACGTAAGAGTATTATAATATATATCTATTACTAGTTAATTTTTTATCTAAAAGCCTATCAAATTTGATAGGCTTTTTTTATGGTTAAAATTTAGAAAACTAGTGAACTCTTTTTTACTATAACCAACAGGGAAATCTTGCTTTGTAGGAAACTTTTTTTTTAAATATTTTGGATTCTTTTAAAGAAAGAAGTTGCTATAAGTCTAAATTGAACCCTATTTGAAATGATTTTGAAAATAAAAAGTATTTTAGGCTATTAATCAATTAATGGCATTACATTTGCAACTCAATAAAATGTTGTTAGTAATTAAATTAACAACACAATAATTTTTTATAATGAATAAAGGTACCGTAAAATTTTTCAATGAATCTAAAGGATTTGGATTTATCACTGAAGAAGGATCAAACAAAGAACATTTTGTACATGT
>NZ_JBPOGL010000015.1:0-88302 GCF_051251875.1 Polaribacter sp. | reverse complement strand
GTGTTAAAAATGTAGAATTTTTCCTATTTAGATTAACAACAATTTTTGCCTAAACACAACAATTGCGAATGATCCGACAAAATCATCTAGAGTTTACTGATGGGTTTAAAACGGATGAAGATTGCAAGAAATACTTGGCTGATATGAAATAAAAAGGGCTCAATACAAAAAGTTGTGGAGTAAACAAAAAAAGCAGCTACATTAAATATGTAACTGCTTAATTTTTAAGTAGCGAGAACGGGATTTGAACCCGTGACCTCAGGGTTATGAATCCTGCGCTCTAACCAACTGAGCTACCTCGCCATTGTTTTGAGGCTGCAAATATAATAGAATTTTAGAAACTAGCAAGAAGTGTTTTTAATTTTTTTTAAATAGAATTAATACCTATATTGTCAACCTAAGAAATTAACAATGGAAAAAGTAAAATACGAATTAGAAATCCCTATTCATGCATCTCCAAATATGCTATATCAATATATTTCATCTCCTTCAAATTTGCAAGAATGGTTTGCAGACAAGGTAAATGCTAGGGGTAAGATTTTTACTTTTGTGTGGGACGGCTCAGAAGAACAAGCAGAGCTAATTACTAAGAGAGCAGAAGAAAAAGTTCGGTTTAAATGGCTAGAAAGTGAAGATGATGAAAGTTTTTTTGAAATAAAAATTGAGGTAGATGCGCTTACCAAAGACGTCTCTTTAATTGTAACAGATTTTGCAGAAGTTGAAGATGAAGTAGAATCTGCTAAGCAATTATGGGAAAATCAAATAGATGAGTTAAAGCATACTATTGGAGCCTAGTTTTATTTTGAAATAAGTAGTTTTAGTAGGTTACAGTAACTATTTTACGTGCTTCGCAATAACTCATAGCAACATTACAATTAAATTCTGCCTATAGTTTTATGGTACAGTATTCTGTAGACCAAACATTTGGCTCTTTACGTAAAAAGAAAGAGCTTTTTACGTTTTATTACAACACTAAATTATAGTAAATTCGCTTTTTTTAAATTATTGATATGATTAATTTTAATGGGCAATTATTGTTTTCTGAAAACATAAAATTATCAACAGAAAATAGAGGTTTTAAATATGGAGATTCAATTTTTGAAACCATAAAAGTACTCAATAAGAAAGTTGTCTTTTGGGAAGATCATTATTTTAGATTAATGGCTTCTATGAGAATGTTGCGTATGAAAATACCAATGGAATTTACGCTAGAATTTTTAGAAAAAGAAATTTTAAAAACCGTTGCCGTACAAGATGAAGCTGCTTCTTTTAGAGTACGATTAACAGTCTACAGAAAAGACGGTGGTTTATATACTCCAACAACACATAAAATTGATTATTTAATTGAAGCTAAAGAGAATTCTTATCAAACTAAAACTTCATATAATTTAGATGTTTACAAGGATTTTTATAACTTTTCTGGTCTTTTATCTACTATAAAAACCAATAATAGAATGGTAAATACTTTGGCTAGTATTTATGCAGATGAGAATGATTTAGACAATTGCATTTTGTTAAATGAAAGAAAAGGAGTTGTAGAAGTTACCAACGGAAATATTTTTGTTGTGAAAGGTAATATTATTAAAACTCCTGCATTAACAGAAGGTTGTATTAAGGGTATTGTTAGAAATAAGTTGATAGAAATTATTAATAAAAACAAAGAATACACCCTAGAAGAAACTAGTATTTCTCCTTTTGAGATTCAAAAAGCAGATGAAGTATTTATTACAAATGCCATTGTGGGGGTTCAACCAGTAACTAATTACAAAAAGAAGAAATTTACTACAGAAATTGGATTAAAATTAGCCAAAAATTTAAATGTACTACAAATAATACCCATGTAATTATGATTGCTTTTAAGCTATAAAATACACTTTCAGAAGTAACACACTTTTGATGTAAGTTTTCAAAAAAAAAAAAGCCTCAAGAAAATTTATTTTCCTTGAGGCTTTTCACTTTCTTAAGGTTTTATAAAATTTTAGGAACCTTAAAGCCTAAGCTTCCCAAAGTAATTTTTGATTTGTGAATACCGAACTTCACTCTCATAACAAGTAGCATCTGTAAAAATAGAAGCTTGTTCTTTTATAAAATTAGACCATTTATGGAAAAGTATTTTTTTAGCTTTTTCTATGGATAAATTTTCAACTAATTCGCAACGTATTTGATACACAATTTTATAATTAATCAATCGATTAGAATCCAAATCAATATCACAGAAAAATAAATATTCAATATTACCGAATAGCCGAATAGATTTTTCCTAGTTTGCTTAACAAAAATTGATTAAAATAAAGTTGAAAGTTTTTACTAGCAAAAAAATTGAAAATTCTTCCTAAAACTCGGAAATTCTTTGTAGTTTAGCCTCTCATAGATAAATTAAAACCCCGTTTTTTGAGTTTATAGCTCGATTTCGGGGTTTGATTTTTTTAAAAAAGAATTTATTATTTTGATAAACAAGTGTTTATTTATTTGACAAAGGAAAGATACAATTTGAATGTGCTTTTTTGATGTAGAATTTTATAGTAGACAATTAATTTAAATTAAAATCTTTGGGTGCATTTGCCCAAAGTTTATAGTCGCCTCCTTTTTGTAATAATTTATTTTTCCAAAGACTATTGTCATCCATCGAAAAGATATTTTCAAAATCATTTTCTGAAACAAACCAAGAATTTTGATTCATTTCTTGGTCTAGTTGATGTTTTGCCCAGCCAGAATATCCTAAGAAGAAACGAATATCAGACTTGGTTAAAGCATTCGTATTCAATAAATTTTTAAGGCTTTCAAAATCTCCACCCCAATAAATTCCATTGGCAACTTCTATACTATCTGGAATTAAATCTGGAATTGTATGCACAAAATATAAATTATCTTGTTCTACCGGTCCGCCTTGATATAATGGAAAAAAACAATCTAATTCAGGCATTACATCATGTATTGTATAACCTAATGGTCTGTTTAAAATAAAGCCAACAGTATTATTAGGAGTATGTTCCGTTAATAAAACTATAGTTCTATTAAAAGAGCTATCATTTAAAATAGCGGGTTCTGCAATTAATAATTTTCCTTTAGATGGTTTCAAATGTTTGTTTAAATAGAATTTTAAATATAAGAAAAATATATACATAAAAAAAACTCTCTGGTAAAAGAGAGTTTTTATATTCCTAAAAAATTATATTTTTAGTTTACAGCATCGCTTAAACCAGCTCCTGCTTTGAATTTTGCTACATTTTTAGCAGCAATTTGAATAGTGTTACCTGTTTGTGGGTTTCTACCGCTTCTTGCAGCTCTATGAGAAACTGAAAAAGTTCCAAAACCAACTAATGCAACTTTATCACCACCTTTTAACGCTGAAGATACATTATCTGTAAAAGATTCTAATGCCGCTTTTGCTGCTACTTTAGAAATTCCTGCATCAGCAGCCATTGCATCGATTAAATCTGACTTGTTCATAATAATAAGATTTTTAAATTAAATTAATTTTTTTCGCTATTAGCTTAACAAATATAGGCGTATTAAGGGTTTGCGCAAATTTGAAGTACTAAAATGTACCTTTTTGTTAATAAAAGATTGTAAATTGTTAATAAAGTTGAGTGAAAATATAATAAAATCGTAAAAACCGCGCTATTAAAGGGTTACACCATTTTTGCTTCTGATGAAAAGTGATATCCATTTAGTAAGCTTTTTGCATCCATTTTTTTCTTTCCAGAAAGTTTTATTTCATTAATAATGATAAAACCATCTCTAACAGCTACTTTTAGCTCCTTTTTTGTGGCTATTATTTTTCCTTCATCAAAATGATGTTGTTCTATTATTTTTGAAACTCCATAAATTTTAACAGAAATCTCTTCGTCATTGTTTTTTAAAACTGTCCAAGCGGCAGGAAAAGGATTTAAACCTCTAATTTTATTATAAATAGTAGTTGCCGAAAGTGACCAATCTATTTTACAGTTTTCCGGATTTAATTTTGGTGCAAATTTTTCTTCTAACTCGGGTTGTTTTTTAGTACTAATTTTTCCTTGTGCAATACTATCTACTGTTTTTACAACTAAATTTGCTCCTAAATACATTAAGGTATCATGCAAGCTACCTACAGTTTCTTCATTAGAAATTGGGGTAGATTCTTGTAAAATAACTTCACCCGTATCAATTTTATCATCAATAAAAAAAGTAGTAACACCGGTTTTTGTTTCTCCGTTTATAATTGCCCAATGTATAGGAGCTGCACCTCTGTAAGCAGGTAATAGAGACGCGTGCAAGTTAAAGGTTCCAAATTCTGGCATTTGCCAAACTGCTTTTGGTAACATTCTAAAAGCAACAACTATTTGTAAATTTGCTTTTAACTCTTTTAATTCCTTTAGAAAATCATCATTCTTTAAATTAGTAGGTTGCAATACCTTTAAATTTTGAGAAATTGCGTATTTTTTTACATCAGATTCATTTAGTTTTCTCCCTCTACCGGCAGGTTTATCTGGTGCTGTAATTACACCAACTACTGTATAGTTGTTTTCTACCAACTCTTTTAAAATGTGAACTGCAAAAGAAGGTGTTCCCATAAAAACAATGCGTATGTTGCTCATAATTAGTTGTTTGTTTTGAATTTGTTTTGATGATTAATACTAATTTTATTAGAAGATAATAAAAAACGTAAATGTAGTAAAATCTCTTTTTCATCCGTTTCTAATAATTGACTAATTTCTTGCGAAGACAAACTTTTATTCTCTTCTAAAAGTTGTAAAATATCTGCGGATGTAATGGTTTTTTGTTTCTTTTTTTGTTGGAGACAAACATCACAAATTCCACATTTGTTTTGAGTACTTTCATCAAAATAATTTAAAACTTGTTCACTTCTACAAATGGTATTGTTTGTAATAAATTTAATTAAATCGGCATTTTTTTTCCTTCTTTGATGTATATATTTCTCAATTTCTTTAGAACATCTATTAATAGTTTTATCATCTTCTCTTGGCACTAATAGCGCAATTTCTGTATCTGATTTTACAGGATTATAAAGTACCAATTCATCTTTATGTAAACGTTTTAGGTAGGTAATTACCTGAGCAGATGTTATGCCAGCTTTTTTTGCAATTATAAATTCATCAATTTTTATTTCATGCTCAAAAAGCCCACCATAGTTTCTTAGTATTGAGTTAGTAAACTTTTTTAAAGACGAATTTTTTTCAATATAATTTAAAACAATTCTGCTACTTGTTATAAATTGTAAGGTAGATTTTTCGTTGTAATTATTGCTTATCTCTATAATACCGTTATTAGATAAAATTTTAAGAGTGGTATTTGTTTTTCGAACGGAAAAATTATATTTTCTACAAAAATCAAGATTATTAAAAGGAAAAGTTTCTTCTAAAATTTCTCCGTTTGCTATGTTAAAATATTGATAGAGTTTTTTATGAATTTCCTTAATTTCTAGAATAGAAGGAATTTCTGAGATCGCTTTTTCCTTAAATAATAAAATATCATTTTCATTTTGCAATAAAACGGCAAAAGATTTTTTTCCATTTCGGCCAGCTCTTCCTGTTTCTTGTACATAATTCTCTACACTAGAAGGTAAATTAAAATGGACAACAACGCCAACATTGGGTTTATCAATTCCCATTCCAAAAGCATTGGTTGCTACAATAATGCGTGTTTTTTCTGACATCCAATTATCAAAAGCAGTTTGCTTTTCTAAGCGAGACAAACCTGCGTGATAATAACTACTTTTAAAATGGTTTGCTTGTAAGAAGTTAGAGATTTCTAGCGTTCTTTTTCTAGAATTTACATATACAATGGCGGGTGTTTTTGTTTTGGTAAATATTTGTAATAACCTTTTAAGTTTATCTTCAACAGTAAAAACTTGATAGGCTAGGTTTTCTCTAGAAAAAGATTTTCTAAAAATAATTGGGGTTTTTAATTCAAGATTTTCTGCAATATCATGTAAAACTCGTTGGTTTGCAGTTGCGGTTACGGCAATAAAAGGAGCGTTGGGTTGTAGCGTTCTTAAAATTTTTATTGTTCTGTAAGATGGTCTAAAATCATGTCCCCATTCAGAAATACAATGTGCTTCATCAATAGCAACTAAATTAATGTTTAGTTCTTGTAATTTTTGTTGAATAAAAACAGATTGTAACCTCTCTGGAGAAAGGTATAAAAATTTAATTTTCCCAAATTTAATATTGTCAAAAAGGGTTATAATATCATCTTGTTTTGTGCCAGAAGGAATTGTAGTTGCTTTAATATCTAGCTTTTGTAAGTTTTCTACTTGGTCTTTCATTAATGCTATTAATGGTGAAATAACCAAACAAACTCCTTCTTTTGCCAAGGCAGGAATTTGAAAACAAACAGATTTTCCGCCACCTGTTGGCAACAAAGCAATAACATCTTTTTGCTCTAAAACAGCGTTAATAATTTTTAATTGCGGTTCTCTAAAAGAGGAAAATCCCCAATAATTTTTTAATATTTCTACAGGTGAAATCATAAATCGCAAGTTAGCGAATCTATGATAAAATTGGTACGATCTTCTAAAGAACCAAAAGGAACATTAATAATAGTATATCCTAATGATACGTAAGCTTTTATTAAAAATTGATCAATAATTATGGCTTCATCAAAGGTTTCATAACGTTCATTATCTGTGGTATGTATTTTTTCCCAAGGAGAAAAATGAAATATTTTTTGATAGGTATATTGGTTGCTTTTTTCTACAAAAGAAGTAGGATATTGGGTGTTAAAATAATTTAAGTATGCAATTACATCAGGAATTCCTCTGTCAAAAAAAGCCCATTTTTTATCACTTTTATCAGCATTTAAAAATTGTTGTTCTCTACCTTCTAATAATAACTTGCTAAACAATAAAGGCTCTGTTAAAAAAAGTTGATCAATTCCTTTTTTTTGAGCGTTTAAAGTTACTTCTCTAGATATTTCTGGAAAACAACAATAATTTCTTTCTATAAGTGTATTTATTACTGAGGTTTTACCTGTTCCCGGACCACCTATTAAGACTATTTTTTGTTGATTTTTTTGCAAGTAACTAATTATTTTAAGGTTATTTTTGTTGATTTTTGGTCGGAAAAAGGAATTACTTTGTTCAAAAAACAATAGGTTTTAATCAATTCTGATTTATTGGTTTTTACAAAAATAAATCATTCTCTTTATAAAACTAATTTTTAATGTAAATTTGTGGCTTGTTATTTGTAAATAATGACAATAATATGGAAGATAAAAAAGAATTTTACAAGAAATTACAAGGACAATTAGATGATACTACAAAGTTTCCTGCAGATTATTTATACAAGTTTATTGTACCCACCGATGAAAATCAAGTTAAAGAAGTAGAAAATTTGTTTAACAACACCGGAGCAGTAATTACTACAAAAAAATCGAAAACAGGAAAATATATTAGTGTTTCCATCGTATTAAAGATAGCTTCTTCTAAAGATGTAATTTCGTATTATAGAAAAGCAGAAAAAATTAAAGGAATCATTTCATTATAATTACAAAAGTTTATGAAAAAAAGAGTTTTATTAGGTCTTATTTTAAGCGTATCAATTGCTTCTTTTTCACAGAAAAAAGACAAAACATTAGTAACCATTGATGGTGAAAAGACTACGGTAGAAGAGTTTAAAAACGTATATGAAAAAAATTTAGATGCTATTGATAACGAGGAAGGAAAAAGCGTAAATAATAATTTAGATCTTTTTATCAATTATAAATTAAAAGTAAAAGAAGCGTATAAATTGCAACTAGATACTTTACATTCTTATAAGAGAGAGATTAAGATGTATAAGAATCAACTTGCAGAACCTTATTTAAAAGATACTACTTATTTAGATAAATTAGTGAAAGACGCTTATTATAGAACAAAAAATGAAGTAAAAGCAAAACATATTTTAATAAGATTGCCAAAAGATGCTACACCAAAAGATACTTTAGCCGCATTTACTAAAATTATCGATATTAGAAATAGTATTGTAAATGGTGGCGATTTTGAAACAATTGCCGCGGCAAAATCAGAAGATAAATCTGCACAAGATGATGTAGCTACCGGAAGAATAGGAAATAAAGGAAATTTAGGTTATTTCTCTGCTTTTAGAATGGTGTATCCTTTTGAATTGGCTGCGTACACTACTAAAGAAGGTGAAGTTTCTATGCCATTTAGAACGCAATTTGGTTATCATATTTTAAAGGTTGATGAATTTAGAGCTTCTAAAGGTCAAATAGAAGTGGCGCATATTTTAATAACCGATACAACTGCTGTTGGTAAAACTAAAATTGATGAAGTTTACGGTAAATTATTAAAAAATGAAAAGTTTGAAAATCTTGCCAAAAAATATTCTAATGATACCAATTCTAAAAATAATGGTGGTAAATTAAATAGATTTGGATCAGGGCAAATGGTACAACCTTTTAACGATGCTGCTTTTGCGCTTACAGAAGTGAACAGTTATTCAAAGCCTTTTAAAACGCGATACGGTTGGCATATTTTAAAATTATTAAAACAACACCCAGTACCTCCGTTTTCTGAAATGAAAAAACAAATAACTGGGCAAATAAAAAGTAGCAACCGCATGAAGTTTTCTACCAATGCTATTGTTCAAAAATTAAAGAAGGAATATACAATTATAGAAAATGAAAATGCTAAGAGTATTTTTGAAAGAAAAGATATCAGAAATATTCCTAAAGATTCTTTACAAGCTATAATTTTAAGTATCAATGATAAAAATATTACACAAGAAGAATTTATTAATGATATAAAAAATAAAAAGAATCTTCCGGTATTTACCCTTTTTGAAGAGTTTAAAGAAAAACATATTTTAACTTATTACAAAGAGAATTTAAAATTTACCAATAAAGAATATGCACAAACAATTAAAGAATATGAAGATGGATTATTGCTTTTTGAGTTGATGCAACAAAAAATATGGAATAAGTCTTCTAAAGATACTATTGGTTTGCAAAACTTTTATAATTCTCATGTAACAAACTATAAATCTAAAGAATTAAAAGAGGTAAAAGGTGAGGTAATGAATGATTATCAGAACTTTTTAGAAAAAAATTGGATAGCAGATTTAAGAAGAAAAAGTAAAGTTAAGGTTGATAAAAGACAACTTAAAAAACTAATTTCATTGTATAATAAGAAGTAAATGAGAGGTATAGCCATCCTTTTTTGTATTGTTTGTTTAAGCTCTTGTAAATATTTTAAAATACAAGAGAAGGAAAATAATACCTCAGAAATTGTAGCTATCGTAAACACAGAGAAATTATTTAAAAAAGATCTATTAACCAATTTGCCTAAAAATATTCATAAACAAGATAGTCTTATTCTTGTGAATAGTTACATACAAGATTGGGCAATAAAACAGTTGTTACTTAGCAAAGCAAAAGATAATAATACGGAAGAAGATAATTTAAAAATAAATAATTTAGTAAAAGATTACAAAGAAAGTTTGCTTATAAATAACTATAAAGAACAACTTATAAAACAACAGTTAGATACAGTTGTTTCTGATGAGAAAATAGCAATTTATTATGCAAATAACCGAGGGAATTTTAAATTAAATGAAGAATTGGTAAAGGTAAAATATCTTCATTTTAGTGAAAACATTAAAAATAAAAATGAATTTATTAAGCTTTTTAAATCAGAAAAAATTGAAGACTTAGAAAGCCTAGAAAAACAACAATTAAGTTTTAAATTTCATCAGTTTAATGACTCCGTTTGGACTCAATTAGATAAGGTTTTGTTAAAACTGCCGTTTTCTAAGGAAAAACTGTTAAAAAAAACAAAATTCATTCAAGAACAAGATTCATTAGGTTTATATTTGGTGGCTATAAAAGACGTTTTAACAAGAGATTCTATAGCACCATTGGGCTATATAAGATCTAATATAAAACAAATGATTTTGCACAAACGTAAAATAGAATTAATAAGAGATATTGAAAAAATAATAGTAAAAGATGCAACAAAAAACAACAATTTTAAAATATATTAAACCTTTAATTCTTACGGCCTTTTTTGGGTTGGTAAGTTTACCCACATCAGCACAAAAAATTAAAATAGATGGTGTAACCGTTGTTATTGGTAAAAATATTGTTTTAGATTCTGATATTGAGAAATTTAAACTAGAAGTAGAACAAAGAAGCGAAGGGAAAATAAAAATTTCTGATTGTGAAATGTTAGAACAATTAATGGAACAAAAACTATTATCGCATCATGCAATTATAGATAGTGTTACCGTTTCTGATGCAGAAATTACTAGTAATGTAGAAAGAAATATTCAATATTTTACCCAGCAATACGGATCTCCAGAAAAAATGATAAAAGCCTATGGTTTTAATGATTTAGAAGATTTAAAAAACGAATTAACTATTATTGAAAAAGAAAATTTACTCATTAGAAAGGAGCAAGAAAAAATTACAGAAAAAATAGATGTTACGCCAGAAGAAGTACGTTTGTATTTTAACGGTTTAAAAGAAAAAGGAGAATTACCACAATTTCCTGCAGAAATAGAATTGGCTCAAATAGTTATAAATGCGACACCTACTAAAGAAGAAAACGAAAGAATTTTAAATAAATTAAATGAAATAAAAAAAGAAATTGAAGATGGCGCAAGTATAAGAATGAAAGCCATTATTAATTCGGATGATCCTGGAGTAACACAAAATGGTGGTAAATATCCAGTTACAAAAGAATCTAATTTTATAAAAGAATTTAAAGAAATGGCTTTTACTTTAGATATTGGTCAAGTTTCTAAACCTTTTAAGTCTCAATTCGGATATCATTTAATGCAATTACATGAAGTAAAAGGAGATACAAGAATAGCTTCACATATATTAATGCAACCAAATATTTCTGAAGAAGAATTAACAGCAACAAAAGAAAAGTTAGAGAATATTGTTGCAGATATTAAAGCAGAAAAAATAACTTTTGAAGATGCTGTAAAACAATTTTCAGAAGAAAAAGAGACTAAAAATAACGGTGGTTTAATTATAAACCCATCTACAGGAGAATCTAAATTTGATTTAACAAGAATGGACCCAGCTTTTTATGCTAGAGTAAGTGATCTTAAAAAAGGAGAAATGACAGAGCCTTTTTATGACGTAACTAGAGGAGGAGATAAGATGTTTAAGTTTATTTTAATGAAAAATAGAACAGATACGCATGAAGCAAATATTGTAGATGATTATGTTAAAGTACAACAATTAGCTCTTCAGAAAAAGAAAGAAGAAACGATTACAAAATGGTCTAAAGAAAAAATAAAAGATACGTATATTAAATTAGCAGATCAACACAGAAAATGTAATTTTATCAGAAACTGGAAAAAAGAAACCAATAAATAATGTCTGATGTTAAAGCTGTAAATGAATTAGTAAATAAATTTCATTTATTAAAAGAAGAAATTGGTAAGATTATTATTGGGCAGCATGAAGCTGTTGATTTTACTTTATTGTCAATTTTTTGTGGCGGACATTCTTTACTAATAGGTGTACCGGGTTTGGCAAAAACGTTATTGGTAAACACCATTTCGGATGCTTTAGGTTTAAATTTTAAACGCATTCAATTTACGCCAGATTTAATGCCTTCTGATATTTTAGGAAGTGAAATTTTAGATGAAAACAGGCATTTTAAATTTATAAAAGGACCTATTTTTTCTAATATTATATTGGCAGATGAAATTAATCGTACGCCTCCTAAAACGCAAGCAGCACTTTTAGAAGCAATGCAAGAACGTTCTGTAACTGTTTCTGGAAATCATTATAAATTAGCTCTTCCGTTTTTTGTATTGGCTACACAAAACCCAATTGAGCAAGAAGGTACCTATCCTTTACCCGAAGCGCAATTAGATAGGTTTATGTTTTCTATCTATTTAGAGTATCCAACGTTTTCAGAAGAAGTAGCTGTTGTAAAAAGCACAACAAGCAATCATCAACAAACCATAAAATCTTTATTTTCTTCAGAGGAAATTATTGCAATTCAGCAATTGATTCGTAAGATTCCTGTAGCGGATAATGTAATAGAATATGCGGTAAAATTAGTGGGTAAAACAAGACCAAAATCTGCAGAAGCTACGCAATTGGTAAAAGACTATTTAGATTGGGGTGCAGGGCCAAGAGCTTCACAAAACTTAATTTTGGCAGCCAAAGCACATGCTGCGGTAAAAGGAAAATATTCACCAGATATAGAGGATGTAAAAGCGGTAGCAATCCCCATTTTGTCACACAGAATTGTAAAAAATTACAAAGCAGAAGCAGAAGGAATTACCATAACGGATATTATTAATTCGCTATTATAAAAAAAAAGAGATTGAATAAAATTCAATCTCTTTTCTTTAGTAAAAAAACTATTTCCTACTGTTTATTTTCCAAAAAGACCACCTAATAAACCACCTAGTCCACCAGATTTTTTATTACTTCCACCTAAAACCATTCCTGCTACATCATCAATTACAGAACCATCACCATCGGCATCAAGAATTTTTTCTAGAAAACTTTGTTCATTTTTAGTTTCGCTACCTCCTAATAAACCACCTAAAAGACCTGTTAAATCTCCAGAATTACTAATGTTTTGCTCTTGTTTTTGTTTCCCTAAAACTCCCATTAATAATGGTGCAGCTACTTTTAATATGTTTGCAACTGAGCCAGCATCCAGTCCAGATTTTTGACCAATAACTTGCTCAACACCTTGTTGCTTGCTACCCAAAATATGACCAAGAATTCCAGCACCATCTTGTTTTACTGATTCATCAACGCCACCACCAAATAAACTACCTAGGTTGTCTAAAATACTTCCATCATGTTTGCTAGATAAAGCGTTCATTAATCCATCTGCTCCTTCAGTAGTAGATGCATTTCTTTCCATAGCTTTCATTAAAACCGGCAATGCCATTGTTAAAACACTGCTTGTTTTGCTAGTATCGTTTCCTGTAGAACCAGATACACCTGAAATTATTTGTTTTCCTAAGTCACTATTCAATAAATCTAAAATTCCTGCCATTTTTTATGATTTTAATAATTAATATGTTTGTTTTGTTTAAATTATGACACAATATACAAATAAAGTCACTTATAGTTATAAATATTTTATTTACCTTTCAGCATCTAAAAAATTATATGAAATATATGAAGAAACTAGCATTGCATTGGCAAATATTATTAGGAATGTTATTGGGAGTTATTTTTGCTCTAATCATGACCAATTTTGATTTTGGTAAAGAATTTATTAGTGATTGGATTAAACCATTTGGTACCATTTTTATCAATTCATTAAAACTTATTGCAATTCCGCTTATTCTTGCTGCGTTAATTAAAGGAGTTTCAGATTTAAAAGACATTTCTAAACTCTCAAAAATGGGAGGAAGAACTATTGGTATCTATATTGTTACCACTGTAATTGCCGTTTCTATTGGTTTGGTTTTGGTAAATCTAGTAAAACCTGGTAAACAAATTACGGAATCTACTAGAACAGAAATGGTAGATAGTTATGGTACAAGTACTACAAAATATAAAGATGAAGCTGCAAAGCAAAAAGAAACTGGACCACTACAAGCTTTAATAGATTTAGTACCAGAAAATATTTTTTCGGCAGCTACAAGCAATCGAAATATGTTACAGGTTATCTTTTTTGCTGTATTTTTTGGAATTGGTTTAATTTTAATTCCAGAAGAAAAAGGAGAAACAGTGAAGAAATTTTTTGATGGTTTTAATGAAGTTATTCTAAAAATGGTAGATTTAATTATGCTAACCGCTCCTTATGGTGTTTTCTCTTTATTAGCAGCTCTCGTTGTAGAATCACCAAGTTTAGATTTATTTAAAGCTTTGGGTTGGTATGCATTAACTGTTGTTGGCGGGTTAGCCTTAATGATTGTATTTTATAATATATTAGTGGTTGTTTTTACAAAGAAAACCCCTAGTTTTTTTATGAAAGCAATTTCTCCTGCACAATTATTAGCGTTTTCTACAAGTTCTAGTGCTGCAACTTTACCTGTTACTATGGAAAGAGTTGTAGAACATATTGGCGTAGAAGAAGAAGTGGCAAGTTTTGTATTGCCCATTGGTGCAACCATAAATATGGACGGAACTAGTTTGTATCAAGCAGTTGCAGCAGTTTTTATTGCACAAGCTTTTGGTATGGATTTAACTTTTGGAACACAATTAGGTATTATTGCAACAGCAACGTTGGCATCTATTGGTTCTGCTGCAGTTCCTGGAGCAGGAATGGTAATGTTAGTTGGTGTGTTGGGGTATGCAGGTATTCCGGAAGCTGGTTTGGCCTTAATTTTTGCTGTGGATAGACCTTTAGATATGTGCAGAACAGTGGTAAATGTTACTGGTGATGCTGCTGTTTCTATGTTGGTGGCAAAATCTGTAGGCAAATTAGGAGATCCTAAAGTTCAAGAATGGGATGATAATTATAAAAAGTAAAATAATTTGTAGTGCAATCTATTGTGTGATTATAAAATTAACTTTTTAAATTTTAATCATAAGATGTCTTTAAAAATAAAAAAACCTCTAGTTTCTATTGAATGGTTAATGGATAATTTAGAAAATGAGCATATAATTGTTTTAGATGCAACTATGCCTAAAGTTACCGATGTAGATCAAGTGTTAGAGGCAAAATTGCAAATTAAAAATGCTGTTTTTTTTGATATTAAAACTACTTTTTCTGATAAGAATTCACCTTTTCCAAATACAATTTTATCTCCAGAAGAGTTTCAGGAAAAAGCACAAGAATTGGGTGTAAATAATAATTCTTTGTTAGTTGTTTATGATGATTTGGGTATTTATTCTAGTGCAAGAGTTTGGTGGATGTTTCAACTAATGGGTTTTCATAATATTGCGGTTTTAGACGGAGGATTTCCTTTGTGGAAATCTAAAAACTATCCTGTTGAAGCACCTAAAAGGCATCAAGTAAAAAAAGGAAATTTTACTGTAAATTATCAACCAGAAAAAATAAAATTTACAAAAGATGTTCTTTTAGCCATAGAGAATAAAAATATTATAATTGCTGATGCTCGTTCTAAAGGAAGGTTTTTTGGAACAATACCAGAACCCAGAGGTGATGTAAAAAGTGGGCATATTCCTAACGCTACCTCTTTGCCTTTTAGTGAAATACAAGAAAAAGGAAAAATGAAAACAGAAGAGGAATTAAAAGAGATTTTTGGTAGAATCTCTAAAAATAAAGAGGAATTTATTTTTACCTGTGGCACCGGAATTACAGCTTCAATTTTAGCTTTAGGTGCAGAAATAGCAAAAATTAAGAACTATGCAGTTTATGATGGTTCTTGGACCGAGTGGGGAAGTACCCATAATTTGCCTATAGAAATTTAAAAAAAATAATTGATTATGAATATTACAAATTGGACCAAAGATGAATTTAAAACGTACGTTTTAATTTACGCCGCACAATGTAATTATATTGAAACAGATGAAGAAAGTATATACATTTTGTCAAAAGTAAATGAAACTTTGTATAATAAAATTCATACAGAAATTGTGCATGATAACGACTATCAATGTATGGAGAAAATTAAAGAATATTTATCGGAAAATAAGTATTCAACAATAGATAAAGAAAACCTTATCAAAGAAATTAAAGATGTTCTTTTTGCAGATGGTTCTGTAGATGTTTTAGAGCGTAATATGTTTTTAATTCTTAAAAAAATCATCAACTAAACAACTGTTTATATATAAAAAAATGGCTTTCTAAATATAAATTTTAGAAAGCCATTTTTAATATTAAAGTTGAAATCTTTTTTTTGTCTTACGCGATATTTCTGATTATTTTATAGCTTCTAGGGCTAGTTTATTTGTAAAATTACCGAGCATACAATAATTTGCTATTCTTGTATATTTAAAGAAACCAATCTATCATTAAGCGGCTGTTCATTTCTATAATTGTCTATAGGCATATTCTTTTTCAATTTTAAAACTTCTTCTACAGAAACAGTTATAGGATCTTTAAACACTACCCAATTTACACTTTCTGTACAAGGAGGAGTTGTTAAAGAGCCTCCATAAGAATAAAAATTGTTGTTTTCTGGAAATAATGTTGCTAAACTTAAAGATTGGTGTATTTCTTTTGTGGTGTTTTCTTTAATTGGTAAAAAACTTTCAAAAAATTCAAATAATTGACTTTCTTCTCCTTCTTGGGCCAAAACACTCATTACCGTATAGGTATTTGATTTACTCTTATGAACTAAGTGAATTTCTAAAGGAAAACGGATTCCGTTTATAGTATGTTCAGAAGGTTCGTGAAAATGTAATTGAGATAAATAATACGTGTCTCCATGATATTGTATAGAATCTCCTGCTTCAAAATTAAACTGAATTGAGTGTCCGTTATTAATAACTTGTTTTAATTCTGTGGTAGGAGTGTATAAAATGTTTAACGGATTTTCTTTTTGCTGTATAGGTTTTGTATTAATATCTACAATATTTATGGGTGACTGTTTTTTTCCATCGCAATCAGAATTTTTTTCTATTTCAACCCAATGTTCTGGTGAGGTTTCACCTTTATAACTCCAATGTGGATGGTTTTCTGTTTTGTGAGTGTCTTCTTTTTCTTTGGATGTTTTACAACAGGTAAACCCTATAAATGTAAAAATAGTGAATAATGTAATTATTTTTTTCATGTTTTAAATAGTTGTTTTAATAAAAAACAAAAGTACATAAAGTAGTAAAATATATTTTATAACATTTGTCATGTTTTAAAGAAAAGTAATCAATCGGTTTCGTTATCACAGAAAATGACTTTTATTAATGAAGTGCAAGGAAAATTGAATAATTTTTTATTTAAGAGTAGGGTATTACTTTTGTTAAAATAAATAAAAACAAGGGAGTTTAGTAGGCGATAAGCAAAAAAAAACCTCATCATTAAAAAATGATAAGGTTGTATTTTTATATAGTGAGTTGATTAACGTTCTCTACGTCTTCTTCCGAATCCGCCAGATTTTCTATCGCCACCAGTTCCAGGATTTCTGTCTGGTCTATCAGAACGTCTTTCAGACGATCTACTACGAGAAGAAGAAGAACCTTCTGCGCTTCTACGCTTACCAAATCCGCCATCTCTTTTACCAAAAGATTTTTTACCACCTCTTCGGCCACCACCAGAACGTTCTTTTTTAGTAACCTCTATATTTACAGAGCGTCCGTCAAAATCTGGTTGATTGCTAGAAAAAGCTTCTAAAGTTTTGTCTTCGAAATTTTTATCAATTTCAAAGAAAGAGAAAGTATCTAAAATATCGATAGCTCCAATTTCTATTTTATCACCAATGTTTTGGTCATTAATTAACCCAATTAATTTTCCTGGATTTAAATTGTCTTTTCTACCAATATTGATAAAGAAACGTGTCATGTTTTCATCAACAGATCTAGCTCTAGAGTTGTCTCTAGAAGATAAATCGTTTAAATCTTTGGCGTTTTCATAATACGCTAACATGGTATTAAATTCTAAAGAAACAAATTTCTTTATTAATTCTTCTCTATCTAAAGAGGCTAATTTTTCGTAAATATTTGGTAAAAACTCATTAATTTGAGTTTCATTTACTTCAATATTTTGAACTTTATCAATTAAGTTCATTAATTGATTCTGACAAATTTCTTTACCAGTAGGCACTTTAGCCTCAACAAACTTCTTTTTAATGATTCTTTCTATCTGACGTAATTTTCCTTTTTCCTTTCCGTTTACTAAAACAATAGAAATCCCTTTATTACCAGCTCTACCAGTTCTACCACTTCTATGTGTATAGTTTTCTATCTGGTCTGGTAATTTATGGTTTATTACGTGCGTTAATTCAGTAACATCCAATCCACGAGCTGCAACATCTGTAGCTACTAATATTTGAATTGATTTTTTTCTGAATTTACCCATTACAGAATCTCTTTGTGCTTGAGATAAATCTCCATGCAAAGCATCTGCACTATAACCATCTTTTATTAAATTATCTGCAACCTCTTGTGTTTCTCTACGAGTTCTACAAAAGATAATTGCATAAATATCTGGATTTAAATCTGCTATTCTTTTTAATGCTGGGTAACGAGTTCTTTCTGTAACTCCATAATACTCATGACTTACATTGTCTGAACCAGAATTTTTCTCACCAGAAGTAATTTCTACTGGTTTGGTCATGTAGTTTCTTGCAATTGCTTCAACTTCTCTTGGAAAAGTTGCAGAAAACAATAACGTTTGTTTTGTATCTGGAGTAGCATCTAAGACTTTATCTAATTCGTCTTTAAAACCCATATTTAACATTTCATCAGCTTCGTCTAAGACTAACCATTGAACGTTTCCTAATTTTAAAGCTCTTCTGTTAATTAAATCTACGGTTCTACCCGGAGTTCCAACAACTATTTGAGCTCCTCTTTTTAAAGCTCTAATTTGATCTTCCATACTAGAACCACCATAAACGGTAGCTACTTTAACATCTGGCAAATATTTACAAAAATCTTTAATATTATTACCAATTTGAACAGCAAGTTCTCTAGTTGGTGATAAAATAATTGCTTGTACGTTATTGCTGTTTGAATCTAAAAGTTCTAATATTGGCAAACTAAAAGCGGCAGTTTTACCTGTACCTGTTTGTGCAAATGCTTTTAAATCGTCTGTAGATGAAATAATTTGTGGAATTGCTTTTTCCTGTATAACGGTAGGTTTTTCGTAACCTAAATCCGTCAATGCTCTGTTAATCGGTTCTTTTAAACCTAATTCTAAAAATGTTGACATTACTGTGTTTTTTTGGATTCACAGAACGCCCACCTGCAAACCCGATTATAAATTCGACCTGATTTTTAATGAGTTACACTCAGAATAAAAATCGTGCAAATTTACGGTAAATTAAATTGAAAACACTTAAAATGTGACTTTATTATTAAAAAAGAAATTCTCAAGGTTTTTACATCGTCTAACTACCAGCTATAACAGCGTTTTAATGGCAATAAAACTTGTGCTTGCCTCTAATTTGGTTTTGGAATTATAAGTAAAAAAACTAGTATTATTCACTTAACTTTTTAAGCTGATCATGAATGTTGTTTGAAGAAATAGAAGCAAAACCATTTACAATCTTTCCCTGTTTATCAATAAGAATAGTTCTTGGCATTTTGCTGGTTAAAAAATTATTAGCATTGCTTTTCTCATCTAAATAGAATTGCTTTTTTATATCTAACCTATGTATCTTATCGGTGTTATTTCCATCAATCTTAACCAATAAAAATTGTACATTTGGGTAGTTTTTAGTTAAATAATTGATTCTAGAAGCTAAGTAAGCTTTTGAGAAATAATTTGGATTCCAAAAAAACAAGAATGTATTTTTACGGTGTAATAAATGCTGAATATCTTGTGTAGAATTTGTGTAATCTGTTACATTAAAATTTGTAATTTTATCTCCTTTTACTAAATATTTACTATCGTTTAGCAACAGTTTTACTTGGTTTTTATCTTCCTGATTGTTACTTAAAGTAAAGAAGGTGTCAAAAGCTTTTTCATTTATATTACAAGAAGATTTTTCATAAAAATGCCCAATTACAGTTTGCTTTAAAAAAGCATCTTTAGAAGCACCAGATTGTAATTGAGTGTCTATTGTTTTTAGCAAATCTACCGTAAAATCTGTAGAGTATTCATTGGTCATTGGCAAGTATTGTCCTTGTGCAAAAGTAGTGTTGTATAAATAGGTTTTTATGTAATGAGAATATGGAGAAAAATACATGAATGAATTTTTATGTATGTCTATATTCTTTCTATAATTGTAGAAATCTGCATTGGTAATAGGAAACTCTTTTTGCTTTGAGTATTTTGTATATGCCATCGGATATCTTTCTGTTCTGGCATAAATAGGATAGGTAATTGCAACTTTTAAAAGATCTTTAAAACCATCTGTTTCTTCCGGATGATTTTTAATATAATCATTGTAGGTTTTTAGCTTTAGGGCAATTACAGAATCTGTTTTATGTTTAAAACTGGCAGGTTCTAATTTGTTAAATTTATAATATTTTCTATTGTCTTTTTCACCTTCTAAAAAACAATCAATTAAAATATTATTTCTTTCTGCTCCTTTGCCTGCAAATACTAAAGATTCGTCAAAATCCCATGTATTTAAACGCATTAACAAACTATCTTGTGGTTCTAAATAAATATATTGATGTTCTACACCATGCACAAAATAGTACAAACCTTCTTTTGCGTCATCAATTTTGGCTAAAAATTTATTTTGCTTATCTAAAAATATAGTATCAAGTGGTTTATCCATAGAATACAATACCACAAATTTAGATTTTGGATTTATAATTTTTCCACCAAAATAAGTCGCACTATTTTTTAACTCAGAGGTGCAACTACCAAGCATAATTATAAGCAAAAAGGGAATAAAGAATAATAATTTTTTTATCATATATCTAGATCTAATCCGTTTTCCAAATTTAGGTATTCATAAGAGCTACTATTGTTAATTCGTTGTTAAATTACTTCTAATAAAAAGACAAAAAAACCATTTCAATTGAGACCTATAAAAAGAAATGTAATTTGTACTTTTGCACAAAATTAAAAAACAGCATTATGTTATCAGTTTCTAATTTATCAGTACAATTTGGGAAGCGTATTTTATTTGATGAAGTAAATACAAAATTCTTACAAGGAAATTGTTATGGTATTATTGGCGCAAATGGCGCAGGAAAATCAACTTTTCTAAAAATAATTTCAGGAAAACAAGATCCTACTTCTGGGCATGTTCATTTAGACGCAGGTAAAAGAATGTCTGTACTAACGCAAGATCATTATGCTTATGATGAGTTTCCTGTATTAGAAACAGTGGTAATGGGTAACAAGCATTTGTTTACTATTAAAAAACAAATAGATGATTTGTACGCAGATTATAGCGATGAAAATGCAGAAAAAATTGGAGAACTTCAAATAAAATTTGAAGAAATGAATGGTTGGAATGCAGATTCTGATGCTGCTGCCATGTTATCTAATTTGGGCATTGCAGAAGATTTACATTATACATTAATGAAAGATTTAGATGGTAAACAAAAGGTACGTGTATTAATTGCACAAGCACTTTTTGGAAATCCGGATGTTTTAATCATGGATGAGCCAACCAATGATTTAGATTTTGAAACTATAGAATGGTTAGAAAATTTTATTGCAAATTTTGACAACTGTGTAATTGTGGTTTCGCATGATAGACACTTTTTAGATGCAGTTTGTACACATATTTCTGATATTGATTATGGTAAAATAAATCATTTTTCTGGTAATTATACGTTTTGGTATGAATCTAGCCAGCTAGCCACAAGACAAAGAGCACAACAGAATAAAAAAGCAGAGGATAAGAAGAAAGAATTAGAAGAATTTATCCGTCGTTTTTCTGCAAATATGGCAAAGTCTAAACAGGCTACTTCGCGTAAAAAAATGATTGATAAATTAAATGTTGATGAAATTAAACCTTCAAGTAGACGCTATCCTGCTATAATTTATAAAAGCGATAGAGAAGCTGGAGATCAGATTTTAAATGTAGAAGGTTTATCAAAAGAATTTGAAGGAGAAAAATTATTTGATGGGGTTCATATCAATTTAAATAAAGGTGATAAAGTTGCTGTAATTTCTAAAAACTCAAGAGCTGTAACGGCGTTTTATCAAATTATTACAGAAAATGAAAAAGCAGATGCTGGTGAATTTGCATGGGGTGTTACTACAACACAATCTTATTTACCGCTAGATAATTCTTCTTTTTTCCAAGATGGAGAATTAAATTTGGTAGATTGGTTAAGACAATATGCACAAACCGAAGAGGAACGTGAAGAAGTTTTTATTAGAGGTTTCTTAGGAAAAATGATTTTTTCTGGTGAAGAAGCTTTAAAGAAAAGTGATGTGCTTTCTGGAGGAGAAAAAGTACGTTGTATGTTGTCTAGAATGATGATGAAAAGAGCTAATATTTTAATATTAGATGAACCAACAAATCACTTAGATTTAGAATCTATACAGGCATTAAATAATGCATTAATTAATTTTAATGGAACCTTGTTGTTTACAACACATGATCATGAGTTTGCACAAACTGTTGCGAATAGAGTTATAGAATTAACACCTAAAGGAGTTATTGATAGATACGCAACTTTTGATGAATACTTGTCAGATCCTAAAGTGAAAGAATTAAGAGAAAAAATGTATTCATAATAAAAAAAACTAGCAAATTTAAGGTTATTTTACGTGTTTAGCGGGCAAGTGTTTATGTAAAAGAACTGTTTAAAATATGTATCACCAAATCTTTAGTCAACGGTTTTCCGTTGGCTATTTTTTTGAGGTTTTGAAAGGTAAAAATAAAATCGCAACCCGATTTATAGAGAGAACAACCGTAAGCAGTTTTTCCTTTTAGAACCGTTCCTTTTTTACATTTTGGACAACTAATTTTATCATTATCATTACCAGATTGCTTCATGGAATCTGTTTTGATTGGAGTAGAAAGGTTGGCTGTTACATTTTTTTTAGGTTCTAGTTTTAAATTATAAGCATCATCAAACCTAATTAAACCTTCTACAGATCCAGTATCAGTTTTAAATCCTTTTAAATTTGTTGTACAACCTTTGTCAATCAATCGAATTATCTGATTTTCAGAAACCTTTTTTCCGTAAATTTCAAACGGAATTTTTAAATGGCAATTATTTTTATATTCAGAACACCCAAAAGCGGCAGATCCTTTTAAAAGTTGTCCTTTTTTACATTTCGGACAGGTTTTACCTGCAACTTGTTTTTTTGTAGTTGTCTTTTTTGTTTTTGAACCAGCAGATTGCTTTGTTTCACTCGCAATAACGTTAGAAGAAATTCGTTTTTTAGACGTATTTGAGCGAACCTCATAGACCAATTCATCTACCATTTTCTTCATATTGTTTATAAAGGTACCAGCATTGAATTCTCCGCGTTCAATTTCTTTTAAACGCTTTTCCCAGCGTCCTGTTAATTCGGCAGATTTTAATAATTCGTTGTCTATAATATTTATTAAATCGATTCCCGTTTGGGTTGGTAAAACCAATTTTTTCTTACGTTCAATATATTTTCTTCGGAACAACGTTTCTATAATACTTGCTCTTGTAGAAGGTCTTCCAATGCCGTTTTCTTTCATTAATTCGCGCAAATCATCATCATCTACCTGCTTTCCTGCAGTTTCCATGGCGCGTAATAAACTAGCTTCTGTATAATTTCTTGGTGGTTTTGTTTCCTTTTCTAAAAAAGAAGGTTCATGAGGTCCTTTTTCACCTTTTACAAATGCAGGTAATGTTTTTTCCTCTTTAGCACTCTTAGCTTGCCGAAGAGCTTCCGTTTCAAAAGCAATACGCCAACCTTTGGTTAAAATTTCTTTTCCGGTTGTTTTAAAAGGAACATCTGCCGCTTTACCAATTACAGAAGTGTTAGAAACATCAGAATCTGGGTAAAAAGCACCAATAAATCTGCGTGTAATAATATCATACACTTGTTGTTGATTGTATTGTAAATTTCCCTGAATTCCAGTAGGAATAATTGCATGGTGATCGGTTACTTTTTTGTCGTCAAAAACACGTCTCGATTTCTTTATTTTCTTCCCTAAAAGAGGTTGTGTTAATTGGTTATAGTTTGTTAATTTTGATAAAATTCCTGCAATTTTAGGATAGACATCATTGGGTAAGAAAGTAGTATCTACTCTTGGGTAGGTAACAACTTTCATTTCATATAACTTCTGTACCATTTTTAGTGTTTCATCTGCAGAAAAACCAAATTTGTTATTACAATATACTTGTAAACCGGTTAAATCAAACAGTTTTGGAGCATACTCTTTTCCTTTCTTTTTGGTAACAGAAACAATTTCAAAGTCAGATTCTTTTACTTTATTAGCTAAAACTTGTCCGTCTTCTTGTTTTAAAAAACGACCTTCTTCATAATTAAACAGCGTATTTCTGTACGTGGTTTGTAATTCCCAATAAGGTTGTGGTTTAAAATCTCTAATTTCAAAAAATCGATTAACCAACATGGCTAGGGTAGGAGTTTGTACTCTACCAACCGATAAAACTTGTTTAAATCCGCCAAATTTAACAGTATACAAGCGGGTTGCATTTAAACCTAGTAACCAATCTCCAATGGCTCTAGAATACCCAGCATAATATAAATTATCATATTGTTCTGCTGGTTTTAAGTTGTTAAATCCTTCTTTTATAGCTTCTTCTGTTAATGAAGAAATCCATAAACGTTGTACTTTTCCTTTATAACCACATTGGTTAATAACCCAACGCTGAATTAATTCTCCTTCTGTTCCTGCATCCCCACAATTGATGATTACAGATGCTTTTTCGAATAAAGATTTTACAATATTAAATTGTTTTTTAATTCCTGCATCGCCTGTAACTTTGGTATCAAAACGATCTGGTAACATGGGTAAGTTGTTCAAATCCCAACTTTTCCAATGCGGTTTGTAGTCTTTAGGCTCTAAGAGTGTGCATAAATGTCCGAATGTATAAGTTACTGCATAGCCATTGCCTTCGTAGTAACCATCACGTTTTGTGTTGGCTCCTAGAATATTAGCAATTTCTCTTGCTACAGATGGTTTTTCGGCAATACAGACTTTCATTTGTGTTTTTTGTGAATTCGAAATTAAGAAAATTATTAAGAATACTGATTCGTTTTTTTGAAAGAAAATAGAAAATTAAAAATGAAGATAGCATTCTAAATTTTCAATTATAATATTATGTGTATATAATAATAGAAAGAAGCGTATTTTAGAAATGGTTCTTAAATATTAAAATATCTTTCTGATAAATTATGTTAAATTTAAAATTGCATGAAGTTTTTGAGTTAAATGACTTTACAAAAGTATTAAGAGTTGAAAAAGGTGTTATTTATCTATTTCACGAGAACAATAAAGTAATAAACAGTTGCTTTGTTGAAATGGAGGATAAGCTATTTATAGAAACTAAACCTTCTAATAGAATAGAAATTAGGTAAGTACTTTAATAGAGAATATAGTTTTTTTCTTAATTCTATATTCTCTATTATTTTATTTTTTAAGCACGATTTTACTTCACCAAAGCCAATTGAATTCGTTTTTTCGCTATATCAATTTCTAAAAATTCACAATAATTGTGGATAAAAAAGAACAATGATTTTTTACCTTAAAATTAGGAAAAAAAACTTTTTTTTAAAAATTCGAAGGAAATTTATTACTTCAATTTTGAGAGTTCCTTTTTAACATCGTCCCAAGTTGTTTTTTTCTTTTTGTTAGATTCATTAACCTCTTGTTGTATCTCATTCTTTTGAGAATCCGTTAAGTCATCCCAAAGATCATTTTTTTCTGTTTTATTGCTCATTTTATAAATATAAGAATTATTATTTACTTTACTAAAGCCAATTGAATTCGCTTTCTAACAACATCAACCTCTAGTACTTTTGCAATAATTTGTTGTTGTAAAGACACAATAGTATTTACATCTTTTACAAAAGTATCTGATAAATTAGAAACATGAATTAAGCCACTTTCTTTGATGCCTATATCAACAAAACAACCAAAATTTGTAATATTATTTACAATTCCTGGTAATAGTTGCCCTATTCTTAAATCAGAAATTGTTTTAATAGTTGCATCAAAAGAAAATACTTTTGCTTTTTTTCTTGGATCTACACCTGGCTTTTCTAATTCCTTAACAATGTCTTCTAAAGTAGGTAAACCAATGGTTGCTGTAATATAATTTTTTAGGTCAATTTTCTGAATCAGTTCTTTGTTACCAATAAATTCAGCAACTTTTTTGTTATTGTCTTTGGCAATTTTATCAACCAAATTATAACTTTCTGGATGCACAGCAGAATCATCTAACGGGTTTTTACCGTTTTTAATTCGTAAAAAACCAGCAGCTTGTTCATAGGCTTTTCCGCCTAAACGAGGCACTTTTTTTATTTCATTTCTCGATGTAAAAGAACCATTTTTGTTTCTATAATTTACAATATTTTCGGCAAGTTTAGGTCCAATTCCAGAAACATAACTCAATAAAGATTCACTGGCAGTATTAATGTTTACACCAATAGTATTTACGCAACTTTCTACTGTGGTGTCTAAAGATTTTTTTAATTTTGTTTGATCTACATCATGCTGATATTGGCCAACGCCAATAGATTTTGCATCAATTTTAACCAATTCTGCCAAAGGATCTTGCAATCTTCTGCCAATTGAAACTGAACCACGAACGGTAACATCGTAATTAGGAAATTCATCTCGAGCAATTTTTGAAGCCGAATAAATAGATGCGCCAGCTTCACTAACTACAAAAACATCAATAGCATTTTTAAATTGAATTTTTTTCACCAATTGCTCGGTTTCTCTTGAGGCTGTTCCGTTGCCAATTGCAATGGCTTCAATTTGATGCGCTTCTGCCAAAGAACTAATTTTTTTTATGGCTTCAATAGTTTGGTTTTGTGGTGCATGCGGAAAAATAGTTTCGTTATGTTCTAATTCTCCTTGTTCATTTAAACACACAATTTTACAACCAGATCTAAACCCAGGATCAATGGCTAAAATTCTTTTTTCACCTAAAGGCGCACCCAAAAGTAATTGTTTTAAGTTTTTAGAAAATACGGTTATGGCGTCTTCATCTGCCTTTTCTTTGGCAAGACTTAATCTTTCATTAGATAAAGAAGGATATAATAAACGTTTATAGGCGTCTGCAATTGCTAATTCTATTTGTGGAACACATTCGTTTTGTGTGCGAATAATTCGCTCTTCCATTTTTTGAAGCATTCTTTCATTGTCAATTGCTATTTTAACACGTATAAAACCTTCACTTTCTGCTCTTAAAATGGCTAAAAATCTGTGCGATGGAATTCTGCTTAAAGATTCGCTCCAATCAAAATAATCTTTAAATTTTTGCGCTTTCTCTGAGTCAATTTCTTTCTTAATTACTTTGGATGAAATTGTGGAATGACGTTCTAATTCTCTTCGAATATTATTTCTGATGTCTGTGCGTTCATTGATCCATTCTGCAATGATAAAACGAGCACCTTCTAAAGCAGCCTCAACCGTATCAACTTTGTTGGATGTATATTTAGAAGCTGTGTGTTCTAAATTATGTACACGCTGACTCATGATCATTTTTGCCAAGGGTTCTAAACCTTGTAAACGAGCAGTTTCTGCTTTGGTTTTACGTTTTTTCTTAAAGGGCAAATACAAATCTTCTAACGCAATTAAGTCTCTAGAAGTAGTTACTTTTTGTTCTAATTCTGTTGTTAAAACATTTTGTTCTTCTAAGGCTTTTAAAATAGCTTTTTTACGTTTCTCTAAAGCTTCAAAAGTTTCTTTAAATTTAACAATGTTACCAATTTCTACTTCGTCTAAATTACCTGTCATTTCCTTTCTATACCTGCTGATAAAAGGAATTGTTGCATCTTCATTTAACAATAAAATGGTGTTTTCTACAGATTTAGATGAAAGTTGTGTTTGCTGAATTATATATTGAAGGATTTGCATTTTTTTATTTGAATTTTATCAGAAAAAAGAAACCTCATAAAAGTGAATTTATGAGGTTGCTAATATACTTGTAATATTAAGAATTTAGTTTATTTCTTAATCCATTTTTTAGAATAAAAATTGCCTAATTTATCTTCCAATTTTAAAATGTAGAGACCAGAATTTAGATGGTTAACATTTACTTTATTAGTGGAAAAGTTTAATACTTTTCTTCCTGAAATATTATAAATCTCACCATTTTTAAAATCTGAATTAAACTGTATTGAAAATGCATTTTTCACAGGATTTGGATAAATAGTTATGCTTTTCAAACCATCTTTACTATTAAATTTGTCAATGTCTAATATTGAGCCAATATTTACAGATAATAATTCATCACCTTTATTATCTATTTCACCAGAAAAATAATAGGTTTCATTTGTTACTTCACTATAGTAATTAGTTAATCCAGGTGTATTTGATGGAGGGTTTGTATTATTGTTTTCTATTAAAAGTGAATAGATATCCGTCAAATTTTTACTATCAGTATTTAGTAATTTCATCTTTTGAGTGATAACATTATTTTCAGTTTCAGTATAAGTAATTAATAAATCATTACCAAAAGGAGTAAAATTATAATTACTTAAATATTCATTACTAATTTGTGAAAGTACAGGTTCTGGTTCTGAAGTTTCATTACTTCTCCAAAGTTCAGATCTAAAATTAGTGTTTAAAATATTGAAATAAAAGTAGTTATTATGTTGAAATAGAATTGTTGGATTAGAGCTATGAGAACCGCTAATAATATCTTTATATAAAGCAAAACTATCGTCTTTTTCTATGGACCAAAGTTCATTTCCTGCTCCTAAATTATCATTTTTTGTAAAATAAATTCTCTCTATATATGGATAAAAAGAGGTAGTTAATAAAACATTAGTATCTGGAATTTTTACAATTCCATTGGCATCATCTGTTCTAAATAATTCATATTTATTTGTAGCTTTTTCTCTTCCATAAAAGTAAAAGTTGTTATTAAAAGTAAAAGATTTTACTTGAGAAATAGTTCCGTTTGTTACAATATCATTAATTGATGTAGCCAAAACTGTTCCTTCAAACGTACCATCAGTTTTCCACATTCTATTATTTAAATTTGTTTCTGTGCCAGAAATTCCAACATAAAAGTATAACTGATTATTAGATATTACAAGATTTGGTCTTTCATCTAGAGCTTGTCTCCAGCAAGAATTAGCACCTGGATTTATGTCTTTAAGCATTGCAGTTCCTGAAGTTGTACCATCAGTTTTCCATATTTCCATTCCATTTGTGCCATTATCAGCAAAAAAGTAGAGTTCATTTTTATATTCTATGAAATTACCAAGTCTAACATAAGATCTTCCATCATTTTGAAAACCATCTCCAGTTGGATTGATATCTTTTAAAAGTTGCGTTCCATTTGCTGTACCATCAGTAATCCAAAGTTCTAAGCCTTCATTTTCTGAATAAGCTTTAAAAATGATTTTATCATTTAAAACATAAAAATCGTGAGGATTTCCAGAAGCAATTCCTGGAAAAATATCTTTTACCAAAGATGTTGTTGTACCATCAGAACGCCATAATTCTCGTCCATTCATATCATCATCAGCAACAAAATAAATTTTTCCATTTAACAATGTATGAAACCTTGGGTAAGCACTTAAATTACTAGTTTTATTAATGTCTTTTAATAATTTAGTTCCTACATCTGTTCCGTCTGAAACCCATAATTCTCCTATGTTATTAGCCCCAGAATAACTTCCGGAAGAAAATATAAGTTTATCATTTATCGTTTTAAAAGTTAAGGGAACTACATTGTCTGGCCAAAATTTGTTTAAAGGTATTGTACCATTTTCTGTTCCATCAGTACTCCATAATCTATCATCTTTACCTACTTCTTCTGCGTTAAAAAATACTTTACTCCCTGTATTTAAGAACTGATTTCCGCCTTTAATCAATGCAAGGTTTGGTGTGTTTAACCTAGTAGTAGTGTTAGAGTTACCATCAAATAAATGAATTCCTTTTTGAGTTAAGATCAATAAATCTGTATCTCTTTTTGCAATTCCAACTATAATTCCATCACTATTAATATTATTAAAAACTAGTTTTGTACCAGATTCTGTACCATCAGTTTCCCACAATTCTTTATCAAAGCCAAAATATATTTTATTATTAAAAGGAGTTATAAAATCTATAGTTTTGTAACTAGCACCTGTAAATTCTTTAATTTTAATTGTTCCGTTTTCAGTACCATCACTAGACCATAAATGTTTTTTATCTAGGCTAAAAATGCTGAAATTATTTACTTGATAAAAATTTGTATTTGGTGTGTCATCATCATCTTGAGTAATGTTTTTTAATAACATTGTTCCGGCCGGAGTACCATCTGTTATATAAGGTTCTCTGCCATGAGAATCTGTGGTCAAATAAATAATAATCTTGCTATCATTAAATTTAAATATGTTTTTTTCATTATCTGAAGCTTCTAAATATTCTGAACTAGGAAAATTCATTAATAAAGTAGTGGTAGTACCATCTGTTTTATATAAAGCACTATCATTATTATTTTGAGGATCAGATTGCCCTGTGAAATAAAAATAATTTCCATAAGCACCAACTTGGTATTCTAAAAGATCAAGATTTATGGTTACAGTTTCTGTTGTAGTACCATCTGTTTTTACAATTTTTTGGCCATCAAAATAAAATATATAATTTTCTGTAGGATAAAAATGGTTTGTAATTGGTAAATTATCTAATTGTGTTGTACCAGAAATAGTGCCATCTGTTTTCCATCTTTTATATTCTTCTGATGCATTAGAGAATGGTTCTGTAATTAATGCAGAGAAATATAATTCTCCTTTAAATTCAAAAAAATCTTTAGGGAAACTGCCTGCAGTTCCTTGATTAATATCACTTACAACATTAATTTGTGATGATATTGAAAGACAAAAACTGATTGATAAAAAAAGTATGAATTTTTTCATAAGATTGAAGTTTTAATTTATTCAAAATTATGATACAAGTATTAGATAATCAATACGTCATATATCGTATTTTTTATGAAATCACTTTTTCAAAAGCCAATCTTTTTGCACTGTACGTTGTGTAAATAATTCCGCAATATGTGTAGCCTAGTTTCTTAATTAAAGATTGCATGCCAAGATTGTCTTCATGGGTATCTATCTTTAAGCTTGTTATTTTTTTAGTTTTTAATTGTTGATGAAATTCATTAAAAATAAATGTTGCCAAACCTAGTTTTCTAAATTCTTTTTTGATGGCTAATCTATGAATAACTCCGTAGGTTTTGGATTCATCTATCAACCAATTTCCGTTAATAATCTTATAGGTTGGTTCAGGGTTTATGGTAAACATAGAAGTTGCCATAATTTTATTTTCATCATTTACAACTACATAACTTTCATTGTTTTTAATATCATTCTCAATTTGTTCTTTATTTGGATATCCATTTTGCCATTGATCTATATTTAGAGAAGCTAAATAGCCTTTTGCATCTTCAATAATTTCTAATATTTTAGGAATATCTTGTTGGGTAGATAGCTGTATTTTCATGTATGGAAAAGTATAAAAAATCTATGAAATTGCAAATAGTTTTTTATTTTAATCATTGGTAAAACTTAGCTTTTACATAAGAGCAGCATTTTTTTAAATTTGCAATTTTATTAACCCCGTATAACTACCTGTTTTATCAAAACTGTAATTCTACGCTACTGTAATTGCTGTAATTGATTGATATTTGTTGCAAGGGGATTATTTAAAAGACGTTGCATTATACTATAGAGAATCTTTGTAAAACACAGGTTTAATTATATTTTGTGACGTTTTTTTTTAGTATTATTTCTAATCGTTATTTAGAAGTGGGGAAATGAAACGCTATGAAAATTGTTTGAAGATTTATTGTTTTAATTAAAAAAGGTGTGATTTTAAATCGCACCTTTTTTAGTTTAATCAGAATGTACTTTATTTAAGTCTTACCTTTTTTGTTTTTAGAAGGAATTGTAAAAAAAATAGTAAACTCAAAATGTAAGGAAGATGTCAGAAAAAAACTTAAATCATTTTAAAATCTAACATTAAATCACCATCTATAGAACATTGTAAATGATCTCCTTTAAAAATTTCTCCTTTGCCTAATGCGGGAGTTCCTGTAAAAATTAAATCTCCTGGTTGCAGGGTCATGTATGTAGAAATGTATACAATAATATCAGCAAAATCATTAATCATATAAGCGGTATTGCTTTTTTGTTTTTCTTCGCCATTAATTTTTAAATCGAAAGTAATGTCTGATAAATTAAGGTATTCAGTAATAGCTTTAAAGCTAGAAATAGGTGCTGCACCATCAAAACCTTTTGCAAATTCCCATGGATATTTACTTTCTCTAGCGTCTTTTAAAATATCTGTTGCCGTATAATCTATACCCACTGCAATTTCAGAAATAAAAGAGTTTGCATTTTCTTTAGAAATGTTTTTTCCTTCTTTTCCTATTTTAATCACTAATTCTACTTCGTAAATTAATTCGTTGGTAATACTTGGGTATTCAACATCACAATTTACGGCTAAACTAGATTCTGGCTTAGAAAAGATAAATTTTTTACCTTTCTTTTTTTCTTCAATATCTTTTAAATCTGTAACATAGTTACTACCTATTCCTAATATTTTCATTTTATATATATTTTGTAAGTAAATGTAAAAAAAATATCCGCTAAAAAAGAAAAATTATTTTCATTTATTAGCGGATATTTTAATAGTAAAAAAGAGCTTATTTTATGAAGCAGTTTCTTGTTTTATGGTGTTCTTTTTTTCTGAAAACGATACAATTTCTTGATTGTGTAAAATATCTTGTATGGTTTGTCTTTTTCTAATTAAGTAATCTTTTCCGTTAACCAACATAACTTCTGCTGGTAAATAACGCGAGTTATAGTTAGATGCCATAGAAAAACAGTACGCTCCTGCATTATGGAAACAAAGTACATCTTCTTCAGAAATTTCTGCAATTCTTCTATTAGAAGCAAAAGTATCTGTTTCGCAAATGTATCCTACAACAGAATAATAACGGTCTCTTCCTTCAAGATTAGAAATGTTTGTAATATGATGATAAGAGTTATACATCATAGGTCTTACCAAATGATTAAAACCAGAATCTATATGTGCAAAAACCGTAGAAGTTGTTTGTTTTACAACATTTACTTTTGCTAGAAAAACACCCGCTTCAGAAACTAAAAATTTACCAGGTTCAAACATTAAGGTAATTTCTTTGCCATATTCTTTACAAAATTCATTAAATCTTTCTGATAATTGCACACCTAATTGCTCTATATCAGTAGAAATATCACCTTCTTTATAAGGAACTTTAAAACCGCTTCCAAAATCGATAAAATCTATATTTTCAAATTGTTTTGCAACATCAAATAAAATATCTGATGCACGTAAAAAAGTATCAATATCTAAAATATCAGAACCTGTGTGCATGTGAATTCCGTTAATATTCATGCCAGTATTTTCTACCACACGTTTAATATGTGGAACTTGGTGAATAGAAATTCCGAATTTAGAATCTATATGTCCCACAGAAATTTTAGAATTACCACCCGCCATAATGTGCGGATTGATACGCACACAAACAGGAATGTCTGGATGTTTTTGACCAAATTGTTCTAAAATAGAAAGATTGTCAATATTAATTTGAACACCTAATTTTGCTACTTCTTCAATTTCCGATAAAGAAACACCATTTGGTGTAAAAATAATATCATGCGGTTCTATTCCCGTAGTTAAACACAATTGTACTTCTTGAAAAGAAACCGTGTCTAAACCAGATCCTAAGTTTTTAAAGAACTTTAAAATATTTATGTTAGAAAGTGCCTTTACAGCATAATTTAATTTCAAGTTTTTAACGCTGCTAAACGCATTTGTTAATCTATTGTATTGCGATTCAATTTTATCTGTATCGTAAACATATAAAGGACTTCCGTATTTATTTGCTAACGCTATTAATTGTGTTCTTTCCACTTTTTTATATTTTATATCAAGGTTCAAAAGTAATAAAATTGTTTAGTAAATAATCACTTGTTTAAAAATATAACATATTGTTTTTTTCTGTGATTTTCTTCGACTTTAAGTTATGTGCTTTTTGCTATTTGATACTTGTAAAAGCAAAGAGATATGGGCTAAAAAAGTAGTTGAAATCATGTTGATAACTAATTGGCAAAGTTATTTCATTTTAACGGGTTTAATGCTATTTTAGCAAGGCTTCAAACCTAACAACAGTAAGACATTTCATGAGTCAAGAAACAAAATATACAGAAGATAATATTAGGTCTTTAGACTGGAAAGAACATATAAGAATGCGTCCCGGAATGTACATTGGTAAACTGGGCGATGGTTCTTCTGCAGATGACGGAATTTATATTCTTGTAAAAGAGGTTTTAGACAATTCTATAGATGAATTTGTGATGGGCGCAGGTAAAACCATCGAAATTTCTATACAGGGAAGCAAAGTTATAGTTAGAGATTACGGGCGTGGAATTCCTTTAGGGAAAGTAGTAGACGTGGTTTCTAAAATGAATACTGGTGGTAAATATGATTCAAAAGCATTTAAAAAATCAGTAGGTTTAAATGGTGTAGGTACAAAAGCTGTAAATGCACTTTCATCTTTTTTTAGAGTAGAATCTTCTCGTGAAGGAAAATCTGCTTCGGCAGAATTTAGCCAAGGAAACTTAGAAAATGAAGAGTTTTTAGAAGAAAGTTCTCGCAGAAAAGGAACAAAAGTTTCTTTTATTCCTGATGAAGAAATTTTTAAGAAATACAAATTCAGAAATGAATATGTAGCAAAAATGTTAAAAAATTATGTGTATTTAAACCCTGGTTTAACCATTATTTTTAACGGAGAAAAGTTTTTTTCGAAAAACGGATTAAAAGATTTATTGGAAGATAATAACAATATTGAAGATATGTTGTATTCAATAATTCATTTAAAAGGTCCGGATATAGAAATTGCAATTACGCATAGTAAAACACAATATTCAGAAGAATATCATTCTTTTGTAAACGGACAACATACCACACAAGGAGGTACACATCAATCTGCATTTAGAGAAGCAATTGTAAAAACTATTAGAGAGTTTTACGGCAAAGCTTTTGAGGCTTCTGATGTTAGAAAATCTATTATTTCTGCTGTTGCCATTAAAGTAATGGAACCTGTTTTTGAGAGTCAGACTAAAACAAAATTGGGTTCTACAGATATGGGTGGAGATTTACCCACTGTAAGAACTTATATTAATGATTTTGTAAAAACAAAACTCGATAATTTTTTACACAGAAATACAGATGTAGCAGACAAGCTTCAAAAGAAAATAGTACAGGCAGAGAAAGAACGTAAAGAACTTTCTGGTATTCGTAAATTGGCCAAAGACAGAGCTAAAAAAGCAAGTTTACACAATAAAAAGTTACGAGATTGTAGAATTCATTTAGGAGATATTAAAAAAGAAAATTACTTAGAAACTACCTTGTTTATTACAGAGGGAGATTCTGCTTCTGGTTCTATTACAAAATCTAGAAACGTTAACACACAAGCGGTTTTTAGTTTAAAAGGGAAACCATTGAATTCTTACGGATTAAGTAAGAAAATTGTATATGAAAACGAAGAGTTTAATTTATTACAAGCCGCTTTAAATATAGAAGATGGTTTAGAAGATTTGCGTTATAACAATATTGTAATTGCTACAGATGCCGATGTAGATGGTATGCATATTCGGTTGTTATTAATTACATTTTTTCTACAGTTTTTTCCAGAGTTGATAAAAGAAGGACATTTGTATATTTTAGATACTCCGTTGTTTAGAGTTCGTAATAAAAAGGAAACCTTCTATTGTTATTCTGATGAAGAAAAACGTGACGCAATTAATAAATTAAGAGGAAAACCAGAAATAACTCGATTTAAAGGTTTGGGTGAGATTTCTCCAGATGAGTTTGTACATTTTATTGGTAATGACATTCGGTTAGATCCTGTAATGTTAGACAAAGAAATGTCTATAGAACAAATGTTACAGTTTTATATGGGTAAAAATACGCCAGACAGACAAAAGTTTATCATAGAGAATTTAAAGGTTGAGCTGGATTATTTAGAGGATGAAGGATGAAAAAAATAAAAACTATATTTAATATCTTAACAATAATTTTTGTAATTATTTTGTTTATAAGTTTTTTATAAAAGATAATATCTAACAAAATCTATTTGATTCGCAATCAAAAAGTAATGTTGGATAGGGATTTAGCGGAATTATATCAAGTAGAAACAAAGCAACTGAAACGTCAAGTTAGAAGAAATTTAGAAAGATTTCCTGAAGATTTTATGTTTGAAATGACTAAAAATGAACTTGAAAATTGGAGGAGTCAATTTGGCACCTCCAATTCTGAAATTATGGGTTTGCGTTACGCTCCAATGGTTTTTACAGAACAAGGAGTTGCCATGTTATCTAGTGTTTTAAATAGTGATAGAGCAATTGCTGTGAATATTAAAATTATCAGAATTTTTAGTAAAATGAGAGCATTACTAACTGATAATTTGAGTTTACGATTAGAAATAGAAGAGATTAAAAAGAAAATAGCCAATCAAAGTAAAAATATAGAATTGGTTTTTTCTTAATAATTGTTATTGCGAGTAACAAGGCAATCTTTATTTTAAATAGAGGTTGACACAGAAAGTGAAAAACTTTCTTCGCAATGACAAAAGAAAGGAAAGAAATAAAATTGATTATAAAAAAGGTTCATAATAAAAAGATAAAAGTTAGCAAATATGCCCGCGTTAGGGATTGAAGAGGAAATCCTTTTTTATTTTTCATAAAAAAGATTGCAACGTAAAGCCCGACCTTTTTAGGGAACGCCCAAAAGATAGACAATTAAACGATTACACAATTAAACGTTTTTTTAAATGAGTGAAGAGATAAACGAAAACGAACACGAAGAAGAATTAACAAATCCGGAAAATCAATCAGATTCTCTAGAAAATCAGACAGAATCTGTAGAAACCATTACCAAAATTACAGGAATGTATAAAGAGTGGTTTTTAGATTATGCTTCGTATGTAATTTTAGAAAGAGCGGTTCCGTCGTTAGAAGACGGACTAAAACCTGTGCAGCGTAGAATTATGCATTCTATGAAAGATTTAGACGATGGACGTTACAATAAAGTAGCAAATATTGTGGGTCATACTATGCAATATCACCCGCATGGAGATGCTTCTATTGCAGATGCAATGGTGCAAATTGGTCAGAAAGAATTGTTGATTGATATGCAAGGAAACTGGGGTAATATCTTAACCGGAGACCGCGCAGCAGCTTCTAGATATATAGAAGCGCGTTTGTCTAAATTTGCTTTGGATGTTGTTTTTAATCCGAAAACAACCGAGTGGAAAATGTCTTATGACGGACGTAGAAAAGAACCGATAGATTTACCTGTAAAATTTCCGTTATTATTAGCGCAAGGTGCAGAAGGAATTGCGGTTGGTTTATCAACTAAAATATTACCGCATAATTTTATTGAATTAATTGATGCTTCTATTAAATATTTAAAAGGGAGAAGTTTTAAAATTGTTCCTGATTTTTTAACCGGAGGAATTGCAGATTTTACCAATTATAATGATGGTAAACGTGGCGGAAAAGTGCGTGTTCGTGCTAGAATTCATCAACTAGATAAAAAAACGCTGGTTATTAATGAAATTCCGTTTGCTACCACCACAACTTCTTTAATAGATAGTATTATTAAAGCCAATGATAAAGGGAAAATTAAAATAAAAAAGATAGAAGATAATACGGCTGCTGAAGTAGAAATATTAGTGCATTTACCACCTAATGTTTCTCCTGATAAATCTATTGATGCCTTGTATGCTTTTACCAATTGCGAATCTTCTATTTCTCCTTTAGCTTGTACCATTGAAAACAATAAACCTGTGTTTGTTGGTGTTTCTGAAATGCTAAAACATTCTACAGATTTAACGGTAGATTTGTTAAAAAAAGAGTTAGAAATTCAGTTAAATGAATTAGAAGAGCAATGGCATTTTTCTTCTTTAGAAAGAATTTTTATTGAAAACAGAATTTACCGAGATATTGAAGAAGAAGAAACTTGGGAAGGTGTAATTGAAGCAATTGATACAGGTTTAAAACCATTTATTAAACATTTAAAACGTACCATTACTGTAGAAGATATTACACGCTTAACAGAAATTAGAATTAAGAAAATATCTAAGTTTGATATAGACAAAGCCAAACAGTTTATAGAAAGTTTAGAAGATAAAATAGCTGTTGTTAAAAATCATTTAGCAAATTTAATAGAATTTGCAATAGATTATTTTAAACGCTTAAAAGATACCTACGGTAAAGGCAAAGAACGTAAAACAGAAATTAGAATTTTTGATGATATTGTTGCTTCTAAAGTTGCCATGAACAACGCCAAACTTTATGTGAATAGAGAAGAAGGATTTATTGGTACTTCTTTAAAAAGAGATGAGTTTGTTACAGATTGTTCTGATATTGATGATGTTATTATCTTTAGAAAAGATGGTGGAATGATGGTGACTAAAGTAGATGCTAAAACCTTTGTTGGTAAAGGTATAATTCATGTTGCGGTCTTTAAAAAGAAAGATAGAAGAACCGTTTATAATTATATGTACAGAGATGGTGCTAGAGGCGCATCTTATATGAAACGTTTTAATGTTACTTCTGTTACCCGAGATAAAGAATACCATTTAGCAAACGGAAACAAAAGCGCTATTGTTCATTATTTTTCTGCAAATTTAAACGGAGAAGCAGAAGTTGTTACCATTAATTTACGTTCTGTTGGAAGTGTGAAAAAACTAAAATGGGATATAGATTTTGCAGATTTAGCAGTTAAAGGAAGAGCTGTTAGAGGAAATTTAATCACAAAATATGCTATTAAAAGTGTCGATTTTAAATCGGAGGGAGTTTCTACGTTAAAGCCTAGAAAAATTTGGTTTGATGATACCGTGCAACGCCTAAATGTTGATGCAAGAGGAGAATTGTTAGGAGAGTTTAAAGCCGAAGATAAATTGTTAATTATTACACAAAGTGGAAAAGCAAAAGCGGTAAAACCCAATTTGGCCATGCATTTTGAAGATGATATGATTGTGTTAGAAAAATGGAAACCCAACAAGCCAATTTCTGCAATTTATTATGATGGAGAAAAAGAACGTTATTATATAAAGCGTTTCTTAATAGAAACAGTAGAAAAAGAAGAAATATTTATTTCCGAACACGTAAAATCGCAATTAGAAATTGTAGCAACAGATTACAGACCGTTGGTTGAAGTTGTGTATTCTAAAAGAAGTATAGAAAACGAAGAAGTTAATTTAGAAGAATTTATTGCCGTAAAAGGTATTAAAGCGCAAGGAAATCAATTAACTTCAGAAAAAATTAAGCAGGTAAACTTATTAGAAGCGTTGCCTTTTGAAGAGCCAGAAGAGGAAACCTCTGAAGAAATGGAAGTGATAGATGAAGAAGTGGTTAAAGATGTTTTACCATTAGAGGTCCCTGAAATTGAAACTAAGAAACCTGTTTTAGAAGAACTTTCTGCAGAAGAAAAAGCAAAAATTGCGTTGCAGAAATCTATTGCCAAAAAGAAAGCAGAACAGAAAAAATTAGATGATGAAAATCAGACGAAGTTGTTTTAATTAAAAATAAATATGTAATTATTGATATGTTTTTTCAAAATACTATAATTCAATCACCTCTTTTTATATTTAGCTTATCACTTATTGTTGGTATAGTAGGTTATTATATAAAACATTTTTATCATGACAGAAAACAGTCAAAACTTTTAAAAATACTTGAAATTAGTGTAAGTATTGAGCAAGAATATTACAAGTCTAAGGATAATAAAGGTTATCTTCCTCCCACAATAACTTTAAAACTTGAGAACTTATCTAAAACAGATATTGAAATAAAAAGAATATCATTTAAACATCAAAAAGTAAATGGTTCATTACCAATTGATTTAAGATTAGTAAATAATATAACTACAGATATAAAACAATACGAGGTCAAATCTTTTACTTATGATTTTTCTTTAATTCATGTAATACAAGATGAAAATACACATGAAGTTATAAAAGATTATTTGCAAAAAATAGAAACACCTATGCATTTTATCAAAGTTTTAACTTGGTATTTATTTAAAGAAAAGGAATTAAAAAAATGGAAAGAGTTAAAAAAGAAAATATTTGGATTACGAGTGGATGTGTTCACTAATATTGGTGATTATGGAAGAAAATTAAATAGAAAAGAAATAAAAAGTGTTGAATCTCATATATTATCCACATACAATAAACATTTTACTGGATTAATTTAACTAGTTTGATGAAAACCAAACAAAGTTGTTTTAATTATTGAGTGGTTTTAAAAATAGTGTAGGTTAAAAAAAAGCAAATGAAAAAAATAGGACTAATTGGAGGGATAACTCCTGAATCTACTGTGTTATATTATCGAATTTTAAATCAATTAAATTCTAAGAATTTAGGAACACCACATTCCGCAGAAGTAATTATCAATTCTTTTGATTTTGGTAAAATTTCTAAACTTCAGAAAGATAATAGATGGGATTTGTTAGATAAATTAATGGCTGAAACTGGTAAAAATTTAGAAAAAGCCGGGGCAACTTGTATTCTCATTTGCGCAAATACCATGCATTTATGTATTGATGCTGTTAAAAAAGTAGTAAACATTCCTGTAATTCATATTGCAGAAGCAACTTCAAAAAAAATAATTGAAAAGAAGCTTAAAAAAGTTGTTTTGTTAGGTACAAAATACACCATGGAAAAAGATTTCTTTATAAATATTTTAACTTCTTTTGGTATTGAAACAATGATTCCTAATACCGAAGAAAGAGCAATTATACATTCGGTAATTTATGAAGAACTTTCTGTAGGAAACATCAACCCAAATTCTAAAGAAAAATATTTAAAAATTATCAATAGATTGATACAAGAAGGGGCAGAAGGTGTTATTTTAGGCTGTACAGAAATTCCTTTATTAATTCAGCAAAAAGATGTTTTAGTTCCTGTATTTGATACTACGAAAATTCATGCCACTGCAGCGTTTGAATTTGCAACGAAACATCAAAAACAACAGCAACAACAACAGCAACAATAGGAAGTTTTTTTATCAAATTAAAACTACTTGTACTATTTTTTTTAGGCTATACTTTTTCTCAATCAGAAATTTACTAATTCTAAGATGTAAATAGTAGAAAAGTAGTTTTAACCATTGAAAAAACTATTAAAACCAAGATTATTTTTAAATAAAAATCAGTAAAAAAACACTAAAAGAAGTTTAATATTTCTCATTAAGAATTACCTATTAATGGGTATTTATTTTATATTTGAATTTAATAAATATTTCCCTAAAATAATTATAATTAAAGATCTTCAGTAGCAATATTGAAGGTCTTTTTTACTTCATTTTCTCAAAGAATTTTAACGTATAATTGGGTAACAATTCTGGGTTTGTAATTTTTATAAGATCTTTTAAAACTAAATCTGGTCTTGTAGGTGCTAATTCATAATAAATAATACCACCAGTTTTTCCTTTTTTGGTTGATGGTGTATAAATGTTATCCTTTTTAAAAGCATTAAATTCTGCATAGATTTGATTGCTTTGTAAAAGTTGTTGTTTTGAGGCAAAAAAACCAGGAGCAACCCAAAAATCTGCGTTTTGTGCTTTGTCAAAAACACTTTCAAAACTTAAAGACAAACTTCCTTTTCCTTTAGAATCTTGCCATAAATAATTAAGGTTGGCATCTTTTAAAAACTGAGCAACAAAGCTTTCTCCAGCAGGTAAATTCCAAATATCTTTACTCATAATTGCACCCGATAAAACCGTTTTATTTTGTAGTGATTTTAAAGCAATTTTTTTTGCTGCTAAGTAGTTGTTTTCTATGGTGTTAAAAATACTGTCGGCTTGTTTTTCTTTGTCGAAAAGAACTCCAAAAAATTTAATCCATTCAGCTCTTCCTAAAGGAGTTTCTTCAAGCCAATCTCCATTATAGATTACGGGTATTCCAGATTTTTGAATGGTTGTTAAACTTTTATCCGCAGAAGAAACGCTATAACCAACTACCAATTCTGGTTGTAAGTCTAATAGAATTTCTGTGTTTAAAGAACCTTCTTGCCCTATTTCTGTGATTTTTCCTGCATCAATTAAATGTCTTGTTTTTTCAGATGAAACATATTTAGCGTGCGGAAAACCTGTAATTGAAGATTCTTCATTTAAAAGTTCTACCATAGGAATATGTGTAGTAGAAGTTACCACCATTTTTTTGATAGGTACTAAAATTTCGTGTTCTAGCACATCGTTCAGCTGTTTGTTTTTAATTTTTTTCCAAATGGTGTATTTTTTTATTTCTTCTGAATTTTGATAAGCAGATTTTATAATCAACTTTTTAATGCCACCTTCATTAACAATATCAAAACCTTTTGCATATTTAATAGCGCTTTCCGTTTTTGTATTTGTATCAATCTTTATTTCTTTTTTTTTACAAGAAACCGTTATTAAAAAGAATAGTAAAACAGGAATTAAATTTAAATTTTTCATTAAGAATACACTTGATTTTCTTGTTCTTGAACTCTAATAAATGTAGTTCTTTTTGTTAATTCTTTTAATCTGCTAGCGCCAACATAAGTGCATGTAGATCTAATGCCGCCTAAAATATCTATCACTGTATGGTTTACATCTCCTTTATACGGAACTTGTACGGTTTTACCTTCAGAAGCTCTGTAATTTGCAACGCCACCAACATGTTTATTCATGGCAGTTGTAGAACTCATTCCGTAAAAAGCCTTAAATTTTTCGCCATTTTTTTCAATCAAATCACCACCACTTTCTGTATGACCAGCTAACATTCCGCCCAGCATTACAAAGTCTGCGCTTCCGCCAAAAGCTTTGGCAATATCTCCGGGAATTTTACAACCTCCATCAGAAATAATTTGTCCGCCCATTCCGTGTGCCGCGTCCGCACATTCTATAATTGCAGAAAGCTGCGGATAACCAACGCCTGTTTTTATGCGTGTTGTGCATACAGAGCCCGGACCAATACCAACTTTAATAATATCTGCGCCTGCTAAAAGTAGTTCTTCTACCATTTCACCAGTAACTACGTTACCAGCAATAATTACTTTTTTTGGATGATTTTTACGTGTTTTCTGAACAAAATTCACAAAATGTTCAGAATATCCGTTGGCAACATCAACACAAATAAAATTTATTTGTGGAAATTCTGCTAAAATTTGTTTCACTTTTTCAGAATCTTTTTTACCAGTACCTGTGCTAACGGCAATGTTATTTAATGTTTTTTCATTTGCGGTTGAAGCAAAATCTCTCCATTGCTCTATTGTATAATGTTTATGAATTGCGGTAAAAAGTTTGTGTTTTGCTAGCGCTTTTGCCATTTCAAAAGTACCAACGGTATCCATATTTGCAGCCATTATAGGTATTCCTGTCCAAACAATATTGCTGTGTAAAAAGCTAAATGTTCTTTCTAAAGTAACTTGCGAACGCGATTTTAAGGTTGATCTTTTTGGACGAATCATTACATCTTTAAATCCTAATTTTAACTCGTTTTCAATTCTCATAAGTATTCTATAATTAGACTTTAAAGATATTAAATTTCGGAGTGTTTTTATTAGATTATTCATAAGAATGCATATATCTTTGCAAAGATTTTGGTTTTGATGTAGAAATTATTTTGCATCAAATTAAAAGGGAATCTGGTTAAATTCCAGGACTGTTCCCGCAACTGTAAGCTATAAAGCTTGTAACTACTTCTTTAACCACTGTTTTAGATTCTGAAATAAAATCAGATAAAAAAAATGGGAAGGTTTGTTACAAGACGCAAGTCAGGAAACCTGCCATAAATCACGAGTTTAAAACTTTCGGGATAAGAGTTTATGTACTAATCTTTTTTTGTACACAAAATTTACCTGATTTATTGTAAATCAAATTTATTAAAAAATGAAAAAACAATTTTTAATTGTTGGTGCATTGGCATGTAGTTTTGTCAGCACAAATCTTTTTGCTCAAAAAAATGACACGCAAAAAGAACCAGTAGAAAACTTAGCTGAAATTGTTGTTACCGCAACAAAATTTAACTTAAAAAAAGAAAACACGGGTAAAGTAATTCATAAAATTACTCAAAAAGTATTGCAGCAAAATGCTGGAAAAAATGTTATTGAAATTTTAAATACTATTGCAGGTATTGATGTTAGAGGTGTAAATGCAAATGCTTCTGAACCTAAAAGTATAAATATTAGAGGAGGTAGAAGTAGGCAAGTGTTGGTTTTAATAGATGGTGTTCCGGTTACAGATCAATCTGCAATTAATCAGGAGTTTGATTTGCGTTTGTTGTCTCTAAATCAAATAGAATCTATAGAAATTTTAAAAGGAGCTTCTTCTACATTATATGGTTCTGGAGCAGCCACTGCCGTTATTAATATTGTTTTAAAGAAAGCATCAAAAGAAAAAATTTCTGGTGCTTATGAAACAAGTTTTGGTACAAATAATACAGCAAATACCAAAGCAGATATAAAATCGGATAGATACCAGAGTTTTAATATCAACGGAACTTTAGGGAAGTTTAATTTTTTAAGTTCTTTTAGTTTAACCGATGTTGAGGGAATGTCTTCTGCTAAAAGTAAAACCAATACCGTTTTTGAAGAGGATAGCTTTAATTCTATAAATGGTTTATTAAAATTAGGATATTCTTTTAATGATAAAGTAAGTATAGAAACTTTTTTAAATTATGATGAGTTTGATTATGATTTTGATGCAGGTGCTTTTTCTGACAATGATGTAAATACAGGAGATCAAAATCAATTAAGATTCGGAATTAGACCACGTATTGCGTATGCTAAAGGGCAAGTGTATTTGTTGGCATCTTTAAATGAAGTAAAAAGAAATTTAAATCAATTTAATTCATTTTCTAATACCTTAGATGCCTATGAATTTAAGGGAAAAAGTTTAAATTTAGATTTGGTAAATAAATATGAGTTTAGTTCAAAATTTCAATTAATTACAGGTTTAAATTATCAAGAACACAGCAATCATACAGTTACACCATTTGCAACAATAGACAGAGATGTGGCTAATTTTAATACTATAGATCCGTATGCAAGTGCAGTTTATATTGCAGATTATGGTTTAAGTGTAAATATTGGTGGACGATTAAATATACATAATGTCTATGGAAATCATTTTGTGTATGATGGTAATCTTGCGTATTCTGTAGTAAAAAATGAAAATATTTCTCTAAAATTATTAACTTCTTATAGCACAGCTTTTATTACGCCTAGTTTGTATCAATTGTATGACGGTTATGCGGGTAATTTAGATTTAAAACCAGAATCTAATAAAACTTTTGAAGCTGGTTTTGATGTAAGTTACCAAGATTGGATGCAGTTAGATGCCGTATATTTTAATAGAAAAGAGGAAGATGCTATTATTTATGATAGTGCTACTTATAAATATGGAAATGGCTCTTCTGATGCGAATGGTTTTGAAGTAAATACTAAAATTACACCAACTAGTTTTTTAACGTTTAACGCTTCTTATACTTATATTGATAAAGATAAATTAGAAGATTTTAACGATTATATTCCTGCCAATAAAGTGATGGCTGGTATAGATATTTCTGCCTTAGAAAATGCTTTTTTTAATTTTACATATAGAAATGTAGGTGATAGATCTATTTTTGATAGATATGGTTCTTTTGGTACAGCAGGTGAAGATGTTATTTTACCAGGTTATGAAGTATTAGATTTTAGCGCTAATTATAAAATATTAAATGAATCAGTTACTTTTTTTGGTGCTGTAACTAATATTTTTGATGAAGATTATGATGATATTTTAGGTTTTTCTACAAGAGGTAGAAACTTTAAAGTAGGAGTAAGACTTCAGTTTTAATGAAAAATAAATCTCTGGGGTTTGCCTCAGAGATGTTATAGATATTGTTATATCCGCAGATGCGGAATTTAAAAAATAGAATTTTTGTTTTTGTTTTTTTTATCAAAAAATAACAAACGAAATACACTTTTAGCTTTGTGCTAAGTTTATTCGTTTTCAGAAATTCTTAAGTAGGGGATTATTGTATATTAAGGGAAAGTGAAAGACTCTGGTTGTGCTTAATTTTAGGCATTAATCGGAGTTTTTTTATAGTAATTTTTTTACTTCATTTTTAATAAATGAAATAGCTGTTTCTGTAGGAGGTGTTGTTTTTGTGTACTCTATAAGCACATTTTCGCGTAAATTATTTGCAGAGTTTGATGTTTCTGCCGTTTTCTTTAGTTTGTTTATTACTGCAGATTTAGACGCTACTATTGCCGTCCAAGAGGTGTTAGAAATATAAATTTGTTGCACCAAATTATGTTCAAACTCTTGTTCTATATTGGCTATTAAAAGCTGTAGATAGTCTTCTTTATTTTCAGAAAGAGGTTTTATTCTAAGCAACATTTTTACAGGGTTTATTCTTTCACAAAAAAGTAACATGCGTTCATACGCTTGTAGTTTTATAGGTAGAGAATCTTTTCTTCTTTCTGATAAAATAGCTATTTTTTTATCAGAATTTTGCTGTTTTATGAAGCCGTTAAACATATAATATGCTACAAAACCTGTAACGGCAGCGGGTAAAACATACCCAATACTTGCTAATACTGTATCTTCCATAAATTAGATAAATTTTAAAGTGTACAAATATAGAACTCCTAAAAGTACCGCAAACCCAAAACTTAATAATGTTCCTATTAAAATATATTCTGTTAATTTTCGGTCTTTAGAAGATGTTAAATCTCCAAACCTAAAAACAGATTTTGCTGCTAATAAAAAACCAATAGCTTCCCAATGATTTGTAATTACAAATATAAACACAAACAAACGTTCTAAAATGCCAATATAGCGTCCGGCTTTGGCTAAAGAATCATCATCATCTTTTTTATTTTCAGGATTCCATTGTGTAATGATCATTTTAATAATAATGGAAGAAACAGAGGTTACTGCTAATAAAGAAACGGCCATTAATAGTACTTTTTCTGTAAAAAAAGTAGTTAAGGAAACACTAAAGTTTGTATATAATAAGGTAATTAATAAGAGTATTGCAATGTGTAAGATTTGATCTATAAAAAACCAAATTCGTTTTGTTTTCTTTTTTTGAAGAAATAATTTTAATACATCAATGAAATAATGAGAACTAATAATTAGTAGAAATCCTAACCAATATTCTTTTAAATTAAATTGTAACAAAAGCAATAAAAAAAGGGCATGAATACCAATATGAAAATATAATTTTACAGATTTTACTTTCTTTTCTTCTTTGTCTTTAACCCAATTTTCTGGTTGAAAAACAAAATCGCCTAAAATATGTGCTAACAAAAATTTTAAAAATAAGAACATTCTATTCGGTAGTTTTTTGTTGAATTAATTTTCTAAAGTGTTTTTCTAACTTCATAATAGGTTCAAAACCAGCTCTTTTTTGTCTTTCGCTAACACTACTTTGTGTAATTCCTAAAATACTAGCAATCTCTTTTTGAGTACTATTTTCTAAAATTAAAGAAAGTTTAAATACTTCGGCAGAATTTCTTGTCCAAGAATCCATTGTTAATAAAGCCAAATCAAAAGCAATATTTAATGCTTCATCTATTTCTTGCCAAGGTGTTTTTATGGCAATGGTTTGTTTTTTTAAATAAGTATCAAAAGCAAGGCCAGAATTTATAAAAGCTTCTCCGTTAGAGGCTGTAATTTCATCAACATTAAATTCTTTTTTACCGATTCCTATACCAATTCTAACATCAATGTTTTCTGTAGATTTTAGCTGAGACTTTAATTTTAAAGCGGCAAAAAATGCAAGTTCACAATTTTCTATTTCTAATTGAAAACTATCACCTCTATACATTTGCCAAATTTTTGGAGAATCACCAAAAGTAGCCAGCGTATCTTTTAAGGTTTTTACCCAAAAATGGTCGTCATTTTTTCTTGAATCTATAATGTCGCCTGTTAAAATACTTGTCATTACCAATGTAATTTTTAGCTAAGATATAGTTTATTCTTTAAAAAGTCAAAAATATCTGCTTTATAGCAGATATTTTAAATTATAGGTCTTAGAGCCTATATTTTATTTTATCGGGTTTTAAGTAGATATTTTTGCTAAAAACTTGTGAATAAAAAACAAAGATCTTCTTTTATAGAAACGAATAGTTTGGCTAAATTCACACTTTCAAACTCTTTCAAAATAAACTATTGAATACGTACTTAGATTCTTTAAACGAAGCACAAAAACAAGCCGTCTTACAAAAAGATGGGCCTATGATAATTATTGCAGGTGCAGGTTCTGGTAAAACACGTGTATTAACTTACAGAATTGCGCATTTAATGCAGCAAGGTGTAGATTCATTTAATATTTTATCGCTCACATTTACCAACAAAGCAGCCAAAGAAATGAAGGCAAGAATTGCTGGAGTTGTAGGTAATAGTGAAGCTAAAAATCTGTGGATGGGAACATTTCACTCGGTTTTTGCAAGAATTTTACGCTCAGAAGCAGATAAATTAGGTTTTCCAACCAATTTTACAATTTATGATTCGCAAGATTCCGTAAGGTTAATATCTGCCATTATTAAAGAAAAGAATTTAAATAAAGAACAGTACAAAGCTAAACAGATTTTAGGGAGAATTTCTTCCTTTAAAAACAGTTTAATTACGGTTAAAGCTTATTTTAATAACCCAGATTTACAAGAAGCAGATTTACATGCAAGTAGGCCAGAAGTTGGTAATATTTATAGAGCGTATGTAGATAGGTGCTTTAAGGCTGGTGCAATGGATTTTGATGATTTGTTGTTAAGAACCAATGAGTTGTTAGCACGTTTTCCAGAAACGTTGGCAAAATACCAAGACAGATTTAGATATATTATGGTAGATGAGTATCAAGATACAAATCACTCGCAATATATCATTGTTAGAGCCTTGGCAGATAAATTTGGCAACATTTGCGTGGTGGGAGATGATTCTCAAAGTATCTATAGTTTTAGGGGAGCAAATATTCAGAATATTTTAAATTTCCAAAAAGATTATCCAGATGTAAAAACCTTTAAACTAGAGCAAAATTATAGATCTACCAGTAATATTGTAAATGCGGCAAATTCTGTAATTGAAAGAAATAAAACAAAGTTAGACAAAGAAGTTTGGACATCTAATGACGCTGGAGATGCTATAAATGTAATGCGTACAATTTCCGATGGAGAAGAAGGGCGTTTTGTAGCACAATCTATTTGGGAAAATCAAATGAATCATCAATTAAGTCCAGATGATTTTTGCGTTTTGTATAGAACAAATTCGCAATCTAGAGCCATAGAAGATGCCTTGCGTAAAAAAGGGATAGATTATAAAATTTATGGTGGAATGTCTTTTTATCAACGAAAAGAAATAAAAGACCTTTTATCTTATTTAAGAATTTTAATTAACCCAAATGATGAAGAAGCATTAAAAAGAATTATCAATTATCCTGCACGTGGAATTGGAGCTACAACCATAGATAAGCTAACTATAGCTGCAAATCATTATAAAAAATCAATTTTTGATATTATAAAATATATAGATAAAATAGATTTAAAAATAAATTCTGGAACAAAAAATAAGCTTCGGAATTTTATGAATATGATGCAAAGTTTGCAAATAGAATCTGAAACTAAAAATGCGTTTGAAATTGCAGAAACGGTTGTAAAAAAGACCCAATTAATTAAAGATTTAGAGAAAGACGGTACTCCGGAAGCTGTTAGTAAAGTAGAAAACGTTCAAGAATTATTAAACGGAATTAAAGACTTTATAACCGATAAAATAGAACAAGGAGAAGACACTTCTTTAACCACTTTTTTAGAAGATGTTGCCTTAGCTACAGATTTTGATGCTAAAAAAGATGATGACAAACCAAGTGTTTCTTTAATGACTATTCATCAATCTAAAGGGTTAGAATACTTGTATGTTTATATTGTTGGTTTAGAAGAAAATTTATTTCCATCTGCCATGAGTATGAACACTAGAAGTGAGTTAGAAGAAGAACGCAGATTGTTTTATGTAGCCTTAACAAGAGCAGAAAAAGTGGCTTATTTAAGTTACGCACAAACACGTTACAGATGGGGAAAATTGGTAGATGCAGAACCTAGTAGATTTTTAGAAGAAATAGATGATCAATATTTAAATTATATTACCCCAAAAAGTACAAATCCGGCAATCAACAATTTTGTTGATAAAAGTATTTTTGATGATGCACCAAAAGGAATTCGATTTCAAAAACCAATTCAGCGTAAAAAAATGGAACGCGATATGGTAAAAAAGAAAGAAGTAGTGATTCCTAAAAATTTAAAAAAAGTATCACAAGCAAAGTCAAATACTAATTTATTTGACGGCAATATGGTTGTTGGTAATATTGTAGAACACAATAGATTTGGTACAGGAGAGGTGCTTGCCATAGAAGGAAGTGGACCCAATAAAAAAGCAGAAATTAAATTTGGAACCGTTGGTAAAAAGAAATTATTACTTCAATTTGCAAAATTAAAAGTGATTGGATGAGAAAAAGCTATTTAAAACTAGGTTTTTAATTTTCAAATAAATTGTCTTTCCCATGAAAATGGGAAACTTAAAAAAAATCTTCAATAAAACTAAAAATAAATCGTTATTTTGCAACGTTAAATAACTATAGTACTATCTTAAAACTAAGAAGCTTTTATTTTAACACATAAAACATAGTACTAGTGTACACTTATTATAAACTATATTTTTAGGTTGATTTATTTTTTAATCAATAAAAATATTTAGAATACTTCAAAAATAAATAAATGACATTCGATTTAGAATACAATTCAGAAAGACCGTTAATGATTATACCAGAATACGGCAGACATATTCAAAAATTAGTAGACCATTGTTTGGCTTTGGATACAAAAGAAGAGCGTGATAAAATGGCAAAAGCAATTGTAGATGTCATGGGAAACTTACAACCACATTTACGTGATGTTCCAGATTTTAAGCACAAATTATGGGATCAATTATTCATTATGGCAGATTTTAAATTAGATGTAGAGTCTCCTTATCCGCAGCCATCAAAAGAAGAATTACGAGAAAAACCAGAAGGATTGCCGTATCCTAAATCAGCTTCAAGATATCGTTATTATGGTAACAATATTCAAACAATGATAGATGTTGCCTTAGATTGGGAAGAAGGAGAAAAGAAAGAAGCCTTGGTGTTTACCATTGCAAATCACATGAAAAAGTGTTATTTAAATTGGAATAAAGATACGGTAGATGATGCGGTTATTTTTAAACATTTATATGATTTATCTGACGGAAAATTAGATTTAAGAAATACCGAAGAAGCGTTAACCGAAAGTAAAAACTTACTTAAAAAACCTCGTACACAAGGTCAAGGACAGGCTAATTCTAAAACGTCTTACAAGAAAACGCAACACAACAATCAAAATAAAAATAGAAAAAGATATTAGTACATGGCATCATTTAAAATTGAAGGCGGTCATAAATTAAACGGAACAATTACACCACAAGGTGCAAAAAATGAAGTTTTACAAATACTTTGTGCAGTATTACTTACTTCAGAAAGAGTTGTAGTAAACAATGTTCCGGATATTATAGATGTAAATAAACTTATTTTTATCCTTGGAGAATTAGGTGTTAAAGTTGAAAAACTAAGCAGAAATAGCTATGCATTTACAGCCGATGAAGTTAATTTACCATATTTAGAATCTGAAGATTTTAAAAGAGATGGAAGTTCTTTAAGAGGTTCTATTATGATTGTTGGACCACTTTTGGCGCGTTTTGGAAAAGGATATATTCCAAGACCAGGAGGAGACAAAATTGGTAGAAGACGTTTAGATACGCATTTTGAAGGTTTTATTAGACTAGGAGCAAAATTTAGATATAATAAAGAAGAACGCTTTTATGGGGTAGAAGCAGATGAATTATTTGGTACAGATATGTTGCTAGATGAAGCCTCTGTTACCGGTACTGCTAATATCTTAATGGCGTCTGTTTTAGCAACCGGAACCACAAAAATTTACAATGCAGCTTGTGAACCTTACATTCAACAGTTATGTAAAATGTTGAATTCTATGGGCGCAAAAATAAGTGGAGTAGGTTCAAACTTATTAATTATAGAAGGTGTAACTGTTCTTGGAGGTTGTGAGCACACAGTTTTACCAGATATGATTGAAATTGGTTCTTGGATTGGTGTTGCAGTAATGACAAAATCTGAATTAACCATTAAAAATGTAAGTTGGGAAAATTTAGGTCAAATACCCAATGTTTTTAGAAAATTAGGTATTCAATTAGAAAAAAAAGAGGATGATATTTACATTCCAGCACAAGAATCTTATGAAATTCAAAACTTTATAGATGGTTCTGTTTTAACAGTGGCAGATGCTCCTTGGCCAGGGTTTACGCCAGATTTATTAAGTATTATTTTAGTACTAGCAACACAAGCAAAAGGAACTGTATTAATACATCAAAAAATGTTTGAAAGTCGTTTGTTTTTTGTTGATAAATTAATAGACATGGGAGCAAAAGTAATTTTGTGTGATCCGCATAGGGCAACGGTAATTGGTATGAATTTTGAGAGTACATTAAAAGCTACTAAAATGACATCACCAGATATTAGAGCAGGAATCTCTTTATTAATTGCCGCATTGTCTGCAAAAGGGACTAGTATTATTAATAATATTGAACAAATAGACCGAGGTTATGAAAATATTGAAGCACGTTTAAAATCTATTGGAGCAAAAATTGAAAGAATTGCAGAATAAGAAAAAGTTTTTTATTAATTTAAAAAAACTTTTATATTATGATACGGAATTTATGGAACGAAGAATGGAAAAAAATTCAGTTTGATGAAAAAATTGCAGAAAAAGAAAAATTCAAAATTTCAAATTATGGAAGGGTTATCAATTGTAAAAACAAAGACAAAGAGTTTTTAAAAAAAGAAAGTTTTATAAATGGATATGCAGCGCTTTCTTTAAAACAAAAAGAAAATGGCAAAACTACGGGTAGGTATATTCATAAATTGATGGCAGAACATTTTTTAGAAAAAGAAAATGACGAGCAAGTTTTTGTTTTACACTTAAATTATAATAAAACAGATAATCGATTGGAAAATTTAAAGTGGGCAACTAAAAGAGAAAAAGAATTGCATCAGTTTAAAAACCCTGTATTTATTGAATCTAAAAAAAATAAAAAAACCAATTACAAGCTTACAGCCGGAAAAGTGAAAATAATAAAAAGGCAACTTAGAAATAACAGAACAAGAATAACCATGATTGCCAAAAGGTTTGGAGTTTCCGATATGCAGATACATAGAATTAAATCTGGAGAAAATTGGAGCCATGTTGAAATTTAAAAAACTAAAAAATAGTGTCAATCTGACACTATTTTTTTGTTGGCAACATTTTTGCAAATTAATCACAGACAATTTAACGATTACGAAAGAAATGAGTAAAAAAGATAACATCACAGAAGAAGAAATAAAAAACAAACAAGATACTGTTCAAGTTGAAGAAAATCAAGAAGTTGAGGCTGAAATTGTAAAAGAAGAACCTACAGCAGAAGAGTTAATTCAAGCTGAAAAAGATAAGTTTTTACGTTTGTTTGCTGAGTTTGAAAACTATAAAAAAAGAACTTCTAGAGAACGAATAGAATTATTTAAAACAGCAGGCCAAGAATTAATGACATCTTTACTGCCAATTATTGATGATTTTGAACGTGCGCTGACACATATAGAAGAAGACAAAGAAGCAGAAGAACTAAGAAAAGGTGTGTTGTTAATTTATCAAAAATTCTATAACACCTTAGAATTAAAAGGATTATCGAAAGTAGAAACCAAACAAGGTGATGTTTTTGATGCTGAAATTCACGAGGCAATTACACAAATACCTGCTCCATCAAAAGATTTAAAAGGAAAAATAATTGATTGTGTGGAAAATGGCTATAAGTTAGGAGATAAAATTATTCGTTATCCAAAAGTGGTAATCGGACAGTAAATAAATTACAATTAACAATACACAATTACCATTGATCATTGATTACTGTTAATTGATAATTGAATAAAAATGGCAAAACAAGACTTTTACGAAGTATTAGGTATATCAAAATCTGCTACTCAAGCAGAAATTAAGAAGGGATATAGAAAAATGGCAATTAAATATCATCCAGATAAAAACCCAGATGATAAAACTGCCGAAGAGAACTTTAAAAAAGCTGCAGAAGCTTACGAAATTTTAAGCGACGAAAATAAAAAAGCGCGTTATGATCAATATGGTCATGCAGGTTTTGAAGGCCCACAAGGCGGCGGTGGTTTCGGCGGCGGCGGAATGAATATGGACGACATTTTTAGTCAGTTTGGAGACATTTTTGGCGGCGGTGGCGGCGGTTTCGGCGGCGGATTTGGTGGTTTTGGTGGTGGCGGAGGCCAACGTCAAGCAAGAGTTAAAGGAAGTAATATGCGAATTCGTGTAAAACTTACCTTAGAAGAGATTGCCAAAGGTGTAGAAAAGAAAGTAAAAGTTCGAAGAAAAGTACAAGCAGACGGAGTTTCTTATAAAACTTGTACCACTTGTAGTGGTTCTGGTCAGCAAATGCGAGTTACCAATACTATTTTAGGTAGAATGCAAACAGCTACTACGTGTAGTACTTGTGGTGGTGCAGGAGAAATTATAAGTAGTAAACCGAACGGCTCAGATGCACAAGGTTTAATTGTAAAAGAAGAAACAGTACCAATTAACATTCCAGCCGGAGTAACAGAAGGAGTTCAATTAAAAGTAGGAGGAAAGGGTAATGAAGCTCCAGGTAAGAATTCTATTGCAGGAGATTTATTAGTGTTAATTGAAGAAGTTCCTCATGAATCTTTAAAAAGAGAAGGAACAAATATTCATTATGATTTGTATGTGAATTTTTCTGAAGCAGTTTTAGGAGCAAGCAAAGAAGTGGAAACTGTTACCGGTAAAGTAAAGATTAAAATTGAGGCTGGTACACAATCTGGTAAAATTTTAAGACTAAAAGGAAAAGGGTTGCCAAGTATAGAACGTTATGGAACAGGAGATTTCTTAATCCATATTAATGTTTGGACACCAAAAGAATTAAATAAAGAGCAAAGACATTTTTTTGAGAAAATGGCTGATAATGAAAATTTTACGCCAAGTCCAAATACGTCAGACAAATCATTTTTTGAAAAAGTAAAAGATATGTTTTCTTAAACTTTTGTTAATATTAAAATAATATTAAAATTAATATTGTTTATATTAAAAAAGGTTATATATTTGTATCGTTGTTGAGAAATCAGCAACACTTTTTCTTTTTCATAGCAATTTTTCCCACTCATTTATGAGTGGGTTTTTTTATGAATAAAGTTACATGAAACAATATTATAGAAAAAAAGCAGACTTATCTTATCGTCACATTTCGGTGTGAAGGAAAGTCCGGACACCAAAGAGTAGCATAGCGGATAACATCCGTCCAACGTAAGTTGAGGACAAGTGCAACAGAAAGCAAGTACAGTTCGGCTGTAGTGAAACCAGGTAAACTCTATGCGGTGCAATGCCATGTAAATTAGAGATTGAGAGCTTCTCGCTCGATTCTAAAGGGTAGGCAGATAGATTCTAAGAGTAATTTTAGAACTAGATAAATGATAAGAGTCCCAATATGGGAAACAGAATTCGGCTTACTAGTCTGCTTTTTTATAATATTTTTACAATTTTTTAGTAAAAACATAAAAAAACTTCTCTTTTATTGATTAAAATGTAACGTTTTTTAAAATAACTTTTATTTATTCATAAATACGTGCAATCTATTATTTATACTTTAATATTCATGTAAAAAAATGTAAGTTTGTCAAACTATAATTTACAAACAATTTTACGGTATGTCTTTTGAATCTATTATAATCAAAAGGCCTGCGGTAACTAAAGATTTCTTTCATGAGTATTTATAAAGATTACCTTAAGCAGATAGAAGAACGAAAAGAGCAAGGACTTCATCCGCAGCCAATTGATGGTGCTGAATTACTTAGTACAATCATTGAGCAAATTAAAGATTTGGACAATGAGTATAGAGAAGATTCTTTGAACTTTTTTATCTATAATGTGTTGCCTGGTACTACAAGTGCTGCTGGCGTGAAAGCAACCTTTTTGAAGGAAATTATTTTAGGAGAATCTGTAGTTGCAGAGATTTCTCCTGCTTTTGCCTTTGAACAATTATCTCACATGAAAGGTGGGCCTTCTGTAAAAGCTTTATTAGATTTAGCATTAGGAGCAGATACTGCTATTGCAAAACAAGCTTCGGATGTTTTAAAAACACAAGTGTTTCTTTATGAAGCAGATACAGCGCGTTTAGAAGAAGCGTATAAAAACGGAAGTGCTATTGCTAAAGATATTATAGAAAGTTATGCAAAGGCAGAGTTTTTTACAAAACTTCCAGAAATAGATGAAAAAATAGAAGTGGTTACTTTTATTGCCGGAGTTGGTGATATTTCAACAGATTTATTATCTCCAGGAGGTGATGCACACTCACGTTCAGACAGAGAATTACACGGTCAGTGTTTATTTGAGCACAATAAAGAACAACAAGCAGAATTAAAAGCCGTACAAGCACAACATCCTGATAAAAGAGTGATGTTAATTGCAGAAAAAGGAACCATGGGAGTTGGTTCTTCTAGAATGTCTGGTGTAAATAACGTGGCGTTGTGGACAGGAGTTAAATCGAGTCCGTATGTACCATTTATTAATATTGCACCGGTAATTGCTGGTACAAATGGTATTTCGCCAATTTTCTTAACAACTGTTGGGGTAACTGGTGGTATTGGTTTAGATCTTAAAAACTGGGTACAACAAAAAGATGCTGAAGGAAACACAATTCGTGATGCAGATGGAGAACCTGTTTTAAAAGAAGAGTATTCTGTAGCAACAGGTACAGTTCTTACCATTAACACAAAAGAGAAAAAATTATATAACGGAGATACAGAATTAAAAGATATTTCTGCAGCATTTACACCACAGAAAATGGAGTTTATGAAAGCAGGAGGTTCTTATGCTGTTGTTTTCGGTAAAAAATTACAAACATTTGCTTCTAAAGTTTTAGGAATTGATGTAGTGCCAGTATATGCGCCATCAAAGGAAGTTTCTGTTGAAGGACAAGGATTGACAGCTGTAGAAAAAATATTCAATAAAAATGCTGTTGGAACAACGCCAGGAAAAACATTACACGCAGGTTCAGATGTACGTGTAGAAGTTAATATTGTAGGTTCTCAAGATACTACAGGGTTAATGACTTCTCAAGAATTAGAAAATATGGCTGCTACAGTTATTTCTCCAATTGTTGATGGGGCTTACCAATCTGGTTGTCATACTGCTTCTGTTTGGGATGATAAATCGAAAGCAAACATACCTAGGTTAATGAGCTTTATGAACGATTTTGGTTTAATTACAGGTCGTGATCCTAAAGGGAAATACTTTCCAATGACAGATGTTATTCATAAAGTATTAAATGACCTTACAGTTGGTGATTGGGATATTATTATTGGTGGAGATTCTCACACTCGTATGTCTAAAGGTGTTGCTTTTGGTGCAGATTCAGGAACCGTTGCCTTAGCATTAGCTACAGGAGAGGCTTCAATGCCAATTCCAGAATCAGTAAAAGTTACTTTTAAAGGGCAAATGAAATCTTATATGGATTTCCGTGATGTAGTACACGCTACACAATCTCAAATGTTAAAACAATTTGGTGGAGAAAACGTTTTCCAAGGAAGAATTATAGAAGTTCATATTGGAACACTTACTTCAGATGAAGCGTTTACATTTACAGATTGGACTGCAGAGATGAAAGCAAAAGCATCTATCTGTATTTCTGAAGATGACACCTTAATAGAATCTTTAGAGATTGCAAAAGGTCGTATCCAAATCATGATTGATAAAGGAATGGACAACACTAAGCAAGTTCTTAAAGGTTTAGTAGAAAAAGCAGAAACTAGAATTGTAGAGCTTAAAACAGGAATTAAACCATCTTTAAGACCAGATGCCAACGCAAAGTATCATGCAGAAGTAATTATTGATTTAGATGAAATTGCTGAACCTATGATTGCAGATCCAGATGTAAATAATGAAGATGTTTCTAAACGTTATACACATGATAACATCAGACCATTGTCTTACTACGGAGGAACTAAAAAAGTAGACTTAGGATTTGTAGGATCTTGTATGGTGCACAAAGGAGATATGAAAATATTAGCTCAAATGTTAAAAAACATTGAAGCGCAACATGGTAAAGTAGAATTTAAAGCACCTTTAGTGGTTGCGCCTCCAACGTATAATATTGTAGATGAATTAAAAGCAGAAGGAGATTGGGATGTTTTAGTAAAATATTCAGGTTTCGAATTTGACGATAGCGCACCTAAAGGATTAGCACGTACAAAGTATGAAAATATGTTATACTTAGAGCGTCCAGGTTGTAACTTATGTATGGGGAACCAAGAAAAAGCAGAACCAGGAGATACTGTAATGGCAACATCAACACGATTATTCCAAGGAAGAGTTGTAAAAGATGATGGAGAGAAAAAAGGAGAATCATTATTATCTTCTACTCCGGTTGTCGTATTATCTACTGTTTTAGGAAGAACACCTACTATGGCAGAATATGAAGCAGCTGTAGATGGTATTGTTTTAACTAAATTTAAGCCATCTCAAAAACAATTAGTGAGATAGTCTAATATTATAAATTATTTTTAAAAAGTCTGAGTTGTATACTCAGACTTTTTTTTTGCTCATATTTCATTTTTTTATACGGAGGTTCCCATACCAAAAAAAGGTATGGTCGGGCTTTTTATTACAATCTTTTTGTTCATACTTCTCAAAAAGGATTTCCATTTCAATCCCTAACCCAAAGTAGATACTATTATAAAAACATTTGATATTTATAAAGAATAAGGTTTTATCAAAACTTTCTATTTCACTATCAATATTAAATTTTTTCTAAATAAAATTCAATTATAAAACTAGTATATATTTTTGTACCTTAGTGTACTTATAAATTATTAACAATTAAATTATATAAAATCTTATGGCATTTGATATTAATATGATTAAAAAAGTATATTCAACCGTTGTAGAACGTGTGGATGCTGCTCGTAAAATAACAGGAAAACCTTTAACTTTATCAGAAAAAATCTTGTATTCCCACTTGTGGGACAAAACAGCTAACAAAGCGTTTGTAAGAGGTAAAGATTATGTAGATTTTGCACCAGACAGAATTGCATTACAAGATGCAACCGCGCAAATGGCATTACTACAATTTATGCAAGCAGGTAAAAGCAAAGTGGCTGTTCCTACAACAACGCATTGCGATCATTTAATACAGGCTAAAAACGGGGCAAGTATGGATTTACAATCTGCTCTAAATACTAGCAATGAAGTTTTTAACTTTCTAGAATCGGTGTCTAACAAATACGGATTAGGATTTTGGAAACCCGGCGCAGGTATTATTCACCAAGTAGTTTTAGAAAATTATGCATTTCCTGGAGGAATGATGATTGGTACAGATTCTCATACCGTTAATGCTGGTGGTTTAGGAATGGTTGCTATTGGTGTAGGTGGTGCAGATGCAGTTGATGTAATGGCAGGTATGGCTTGGGAATTAAAGTTTCCTAAATTAATAGGAGTGAAGTTAACTGGTAAATTATCTGGTTGGACAGCGCCAAAAGATGTTATTTTAAAAGTAGCAGGTATTGTTTCTGCCAAAGGAGGAACAGGCGCTATTGTAGAATATTTTGGGGAAGGTGCTACTTCTATGTCTTGTACAGGAAAAGGAACTATTTGTAATATGGGAGCAGAAATAGGAGCAACCACGTCTACTTTTGGTTATGATGATTCTATGGAACGTTATTTACGTGCTACAGATAGAAGTGATGTGGCAGATGCAGCCAATAAAGTAAAAGAATATTTAACCGGTGATGCAGAAGTGTACGCAAATCCAGAACAATATTTTGATCAAGTAATTGAAATCAATTTATCAGAATTAGGACCACTATTAAACGGACCTTTTACACCAGATTTATCAACAAAAGTAGGTGCTGACATGACAAAAGCAGCGAATGCTAATGATTGGCCATTAAAAGTAGAATGGGGTTTAATTGGTTCTTGTACCAATTCTTCTTACGAAGATTTATCTAGAGCTTCATCAATAGCGCAACAAGCCATCGACAAAGGAATAAAAATGAAATCTGAATTAGGAATCAATCCTGGTTCTGAGCAAGTACGTTTTACAGCTGCTCGTGATGGGATTATTCAAATTTTTGAAAAATTAGATGCTAAAATTTTTACCAATGCTTGCGGACCTTGTATTGGGCAATGGGCGCGTTATGACGATCCTAAAAATGCACCGAAAAATAGTATTGTTCACTCTTTTAATAGAAACTTTGCAAAACGTGCAGATGGTAATCCAAACACGCATGCTTTTGTAGCTTCGCCAGAGTTAACAGCTGCCATTGCAATTGCTGGGCGTTTAGACTTTAATCCGATGAAAGATTCGTTAATTAACGAAAACGGAGAAGAAGTAATGTTAGATGAACCTACAGGTTGGGAATTGCCTCCAAAAGGTTTTGCAGTAGATGATAATGGATATTTAGCGCCAGAAAAAGATGGAAGTCACGTACAAATTGCCGTAAAAGAAGATTCTGAAAGATTACAACTTTTAGAACCTTTTACACCTTTAGGGAATAATTTAACAGGCGTTAAACTATTAATAAAAGCATTTGGTAAATGTACAACAGACCATATTTCTATGGCAGGCCCATGGTTGCGTTTTAGAGGTCATTTAGATAATATTTCTAACAATTGTTTAATTGGAGCTGTAAATGCCTTTGGAAAGAAAACTAATTTTGTTAAAAATCAATTAACAGGAGATTTTGGTGGTGTGCCAGATACAGCAAGAGCTTACAAAGCTGCAGGAGTAAAATCTATTGTTGTAGGAGATCATAATTATGGAGAAGGTTCTTCTAGAGAGCATGCTGCAATGGAACCAAGACATTTAGGTGTTGCGGCTGTTTTGGTAAAATCTTTTGCTCGTATTCATGAAACCAACTTAAAGAAACAAGGAATGTTAGGGTTAACATTTGCCAATGAAGCAGATTACGATTTAATTCAGGAAGATGATACGTTTAACTTTGTTGATTTAAATGCCTTTGCACCAAACAAACCATTAACCATAGAAGTTGTGCATAAAGACGGTTCTAAAGATATAGTGATAGCAAATCATACCTACAATCAAGGACAAATTGAATGGTATAATGAGGGTTCTGCATTAAATTTAATTAAAAAAGAAAACGCTTAAAATTTAAGTAGTTACTTATAAAACTCTCGATGCTTTTCGAGAGTTTTTTTTGTTATTATAGAAATTATGTATAGTGAAGAATTTAATCAGTTTTTAAATGAAATATCAAAAGAACCTTTACACGTAATTGATGCAACTAATTCTTTAGAAAGTTATTTTCCGATACTAATTTCATCAAAGAATAAAGATTTGCAAAGTTTTGATATTTCATCTTCTGCAGCATGGGAAATATATATAAATTCTTTTTTAAATAAACATAAAGCAAAAATTGCTTTTGGAGGATATTTAGAAAAAAGAAATATTTATGATAGAAGTGATTATTTTAAAAATATATCAGAAAATGAAAAAAGAAATATTCATTTAGGGATTGATTTATGGTGTTGTGAAAAAACCAAAGTTTTGGCTGTTTTAGATGGAGAAGTACATAGTTTTAAAAATAATAATAATTTTGGAGATTATGGTCCAACAATACTATTAAAACATCAAATTAAAAAAGAAATATTTTATACCTTATACGGTCATTTATCATTAAAATCCATAGAAAGTATAAAAATTGGAGATACATTTTTAAAAGGAAATAGCATTGGTTTTTTAGGAGATTCATCAGTAAACGGAGATTATGCGCCACATTTACACTTTCAAATCATTAGAGATTTACAAGATAATTTTGGCGATTATCCTGGAGTTTCATCCAAAGAAAATATAGCATTTTATAAGAAAAATTGTCCTAATCCTAATTTATTATTAAAATTAGTGAGGTAAGTTTAACGGGTAATTATAGGGGTATAATTTCCCTTATCTATTATATAAAATTTAAATTTTAGTATCTTAAATGTTTCAATTGGCATTCGTTTATTTTGAAGATAACAAAACAATAGAATACAGTTATATTTTTTTTTTGATACTTCACAAAGAGCTAAATATTATATTTAATAACAGTGCATATCTAAGAATAAAAAAGATAAGAAGTTGCATTATTATTTAACAAGTAATTAAGTTTCTATATCTTTGATTCTGATGAAAAAAGTAAAAATAATAGAATGTCCTAGGGATGCCATGCAAGGAATAAAATCTCATTTTATATCCACAGAAAAAAAGGCATTGTATATTAATGCTTTACTAAAAGTAGGGTTTGATACCTTAGATTTTGGAAGCTTTGTTTCTCCAAAAGCAATTCCGCAAATGAGAGATACCGCAGACGTTTTATCAAAATTAGATTTGTCTAGAACTCAAAGTAAATTGTTGGCAATTATTGCGAATATTAGAGGTGCAGAAGATGCCTCAAAATTTGAAGAAATAGATTATTTAGGGTATCCTTTTTCTATTTCAGAAAACTTTCAAATGCGTAATACGCATAAAACAATACAAGAATCTATAGAAACTTTAGACGCAATTTTAAATATTGCAGATAAAACAAACAAAGAAGTTGTTGCTTATTTATCTATGGGATTTGGAAACCCGTATGGAGATCCCTGGAATGTAGAAATAGTTGGCGAGTGGACAGAAAAATTATCTAAAATGGGTGTAAAAATTTTATCTCTTTCGGATACAGTTGGTAGTTCTACACCAGAGGTGATATCGTATTTATTTTCAAATTTAATTCCACAATACACAGAAATTGAGTTTGGTGCACATTTGCACACAACGCCAGATAAATGGCATGAAAAAGTAGATGCCGCTTATAAAGCCGGTTGTAATCGTTTTGATGGAGCCATTAAAGGATATGGAGGTTGCCCAATGGCAAAAGACGAATTAACAGGGAATATGCCAACAGAAAAATTATTGAGTTATTTTACGGCACAAAAAGCAGATACAAATATAAAACCAATGAGTTTTGAAAGTGCTTATAATAAGGCTTTAGAAGTATTTATTTAGTCTAAAGTTGTAAAGTTAAAAAATATTATAAGCATGAGTTTTTATCAAATTGAAAATTGTCACTATAAACGCGGTAGAAAGGTTATTTGCGACCAAACATTATAATTGAATAAAAATGAAATACACAAAATCACTTCTATACTTTTTATCAATCTTATTTTTTGCTTCTTGTCAAAAAGATGATCAGAAAATAGACTTTACTTTTTTACAACTAAATGATGTGTATGAAATTGCACCAATTCAGGGTGGAGAATTTGGTGGAATGGCAAGAGTAGAAACCGTACACAAAGAATTACTGCAAGAAAACCCAAATACGATGCTTTTTATGGCAGGAGATTTTTTAAATCCGTCTTTATTAGGTACCGTAAAAGTTGAAGGAGAAAGAGTGCGTGGAAAACAAATGATAGAAGTAATGAATGCTATGAATTTTGATTTGGTGGCGTTTGGTAATCATGAATTTGATGTTTCTAAAGAAGATCTTCAAAAGAGATTAAATGAAAGTAATTTTCCTTGGATTTCTGCCAACGTAAAACTAAAAACAAAAGAAGCTGCAATTCCTTTTTATAAAGAAAGAAATGGAGAAAAGCACGCTGTTGGAGAAACTTTTATCAAAGAATTTTCTGATGCTGATGGCACAAAAATAAAAGTAGGTTTTATAAGTGTTTGTATACCGTCTAACCCAAAAGAATTTGTAGAATATGGCAATATGTTTGTAAAAGCAAGAGCTTCTTATGCAGCTATAAAAGATGCTGTAGATGTTGTTTTTGGGTTAACACATGTTAAAATAACAAATGATAAAAGAATTGCAAAATTGTTGCCAAATATCCCTTTAATTATGGGAGGTCACGAGCATGCAAATTCTTATGATAAAGTAGGTAATGTTATTATATCTAAAGCAGACGCAAACGCAAAAACGGTTTATGTTCATAGGATTTCTTATGATAAAAAAACAAAAAAAACAGTAGTAAAGTCTGAATTAAAAGAAATTAATAGGACTATTAATTCTGATAAAAATATTGGGGAAATTGTTTATAAATGGCAATCTATTTTGACATCAAAAATTAAAGAAATTATTCAGAACCCAGATGAAGTTATTTTTAAAGCGTCAACAGCATTAGATGGTAGAGACGCGCCCATTAGAAGTACCCAAACAAATTTAGGACAAGTCATTACAAAGTCAATGTCTTTTGCCAATAATAATGAAGTAGATTGTGCTTTAGTAAATGGTGGTTCTATAAGAATAGATGATGTGTTGGAAGGAAATATTACAGCAGTAGATATTTTTAGAGTGTTGCCTTATGGTGGGGCAATTCTAAAAGTAAAATTGAAAGGAAGGTTGTTAAAAAGGGTTTTAGACTACGGAGTCTTAGCAGCAGGAACTGGAGCGTACTTACAACGCTTTAATGCGGAAAAAATAGGTGAGAAGTGGATGATTAAAAACAAAGAATTAAATAGTAACAAAGTGTATACAGTTGCTTTTTCTGACTATTTATTAAAAGGGTTTGATATTCCTTTTTTATCAACAAAGAATAAAGAAGTACTTAACGTAATAAAACCGAAAGAAACAGAGATTTCTACGGATATTAGAAAATCTGTTATTGCTTATTTTAAATCTTTGTAATATTATTTCATTGATTATCTGTTAGTTGGTTGTTTTTGTTTTCTTTTATTTAAATTAAATCTAAATAAATTTTGTGTAACTCAATTGGAGTTTTATATTTGCACGAAAATTAACAAACTATTTATATTTAATCTAAATAAAGATGAAAAAAGTTATTCTATCGTTAGCAATTGTAGCTACATTAATTTCATGTAATAATAACGATAACGACAATCCAACAGTAGCACCTGCTACCTATAGTTTTGAAAGAAACGGATCTTCTACAGTAGATTTTAACGGACAAACTACTAGAATTAAAATGGGAGGTGAGTTTACAAGTGCACTTACCACTACAACAGAAACAGTTGCTACTTTAAACGCAAAATTTGCACACTCTGAAGGAGATGCTGATTTTTCTGATGCTGATTTAAATGCTTCTTCAAAAAGTTTAAGAAGTAAAACGGCTGCATCAACAGATTTTTATGCTGCAAATACTACAGATGCGAATGCTATAAAAAACCAATTTGATACATGGATTGCTGCACAGGTAAATGATGTTTTTCCTAACTGGAATACAAATGCTGCAGCAGGTGTTGCAGGTCAAATTCAACAAGCTGGTGGTGGTTCTGTAAGATATGTAAATGAAAAAGGTATTGAATACAACCAATTAATTGCTAAAAGTTTAATTGGTGGTTTAATGGTAGATCAAATTTTAAATAATTATTTAAGCACTGCGGTTTTAGATGCAGGAACACTGAAAGCAGATAATGATGCAGATGTATTATTAAGTGGTGAAAATTATACTTCTATGGAGCATAAATGGGATGAAGCTTTTGGTTATTTATATGGTAACGAAGACGATATTGCTTCTCCAACATACGAAGCAGATAAGTTTTTAAATGAATATGTGGGTAAAGTACAAGAAAATACAAATTTTTCTAGTATTGGTTCGGAGATTTACAATGCCTTTAAATTAGGTAGAGCTGCTATTTCAGAAAAAGATTACACAACTAGAGATGAACAAATAACAATATTAAAAGAAAAGATTTCTATTGTAATTGCAGTAAGAGGAATTCATTATTTGCAAAGTGGTAAAGCTCAATTAGCAATAGATAAAGCGTCTGCTTTTCATGCATTATCTGAAGGACTTGGATTTGTTTATAGTTTACAATTTACTAGAAAACCAAATTCTATTGAACCTTATTTATCTAAAACTGAAGTAGAAGGACTTATGACAAAATTACAAGCAGGTAATGGTTTTTGGGATCTTACAGATGCAACTATAGACGAGGTTTCAAATGCTATTGCAGATAAATTTAGCTTCACATTTGAGCAAGCTTCATTATAATTGAATTTGAGGTAATTAAATAGGAAAAAGCAATCATTTACAATTGCTTTTTCCTATTTTTGTATCTTTATTTAGAATAAATAGAAATAACATGTTTAGAAAAATTTTACTCCTTGTAGTTTTAATTGGTGTAGTTTATAGCTGCTCATCATCTGACGAAGCGGAACCAACCGTCAAAGATAGTTTTGATAGAAATGCAATGCTTGTTAATATTGCAGACAATATTATTATTCCTGCTTATGATGATTTTAGCACTAAATTGGCAACATTAAAATCTGATGGAGAAACGTTTACAAGCAATCCTAATCAAACTAATTTAGAAACATTTAGAGCTTCTTGGTTACAAGCATATACTACTTGGCAACAAATAGAAATGTTTAATATTGGCAAGGCAGAAGAGTTGCAGTATTCTTTTTATATGAACATTTATCCTTTAACGGTAACAGATGTAGAAACAAATATTTCTAACGGAACCTACGATTTAGATAGTGCTAACAATCATGATGCGCAAGGTTTTCCTGCTTTAGATTATCTATTGTATGGTGTTGCAGATTCTGATACAACTATATTGGCTAAATATACTACAGATACCAATAAAGAAAATTACAAAAAATATATTACCGATGTTTTAAATCAAATGAATACGCTTACAACAAGTGTGGTTTCAGATTTTAAAGCTCAAAGAAATAGTTTTGTTGCAAGCACTCAAAATACAGTAACTAGTGTTGTAAATAAGCTAGTAAACGATTACATTTATTATTATGAAAAAGGACTGAGAGCAAATAAAATAGGAACTCCTGTTGGAAATTTTTCGGCAACTCCGCTACCAGAAAAAGTAGAAGGGTTTTATAGTAAAGTGTATTCTAAAGAACTGGCATTAGAGGCTTTAAGTGCAGTAGAGAATTTATTTGAAGGGAAACATTATAATTCAGCTACCAAAGGTATTTCTTTTAGTAATTATTTAATTGAATTAGACAGAGCAGATATTTCTACAAATATTATCAATCAAAATACAGTTGCTAAAACGCAAATAAATACTTTAAATGCAAACTTTTACGAGCAAATAAATACCAATGATGTTGCCATGACAAAGGCGTATGACGAATTGCAAAAAGTAGTAATTTTATTAAAAGTAGATATGTTGCAAGCTTTTAATATTAGTGTAGATTATGTAGATGCAGATGGAGATTAATACAGCTATAATAAACTAAAATAAACCCTGAAAATTTACAAATAAATAAGTTTTCAGGTTTTTTTATTTTGATGAAATTTTTAAAGTACAATTTTAAAGAACAAACAAATGCAGCTCCATTAGCTGTTTTTCGTTTGTTTTTTGGTTTCATGATGTTTGTAAGTATCTTGCGTTTTTGGGTTAATGGTTGGATAGAGAAACTGTACTTAGAACCAAAATTTCATTTTTCTTATTATGGTTTCAGTTGGATAAAACCTATTGGAAATTATACCTATATACTATTTATTATTTGTGGTTTATCCGCCCTTTTTGTAGCTTTTGGTTATAAATACAGAATGGCAATTATTACATTTTTTCTATCGTTTACCTATATAGAATTTATGGATAAAACCACCTATTTAAACCATTATTACTTTATAACTATTATTAGTTTTGTGCTTATTTTTTTACCCGCAAATGCCATTTTTTCTGTTGATAATTTACAAAATAAAAAGAAGTATTTAAACATTCCAAAATGGACTATAGACATCATTAAACTCCTTTTAGGCGTTGTTTATTTTTATGCAGGTTTGGCAAAATTAAATTCTGATTGGTTGTTTAGAGCAATGCCTTTAAAAATATGGTTGCCATCAAAATATGATCTTCCTTTCATTGGGAACAATTTTATGCAACAAGAGTGGTTTCATTTTGCCATGAGTTGGTCTGGCATGTTGTACGATTTAACCATTCCGTTTTTACTATTATACAAAAGAACCCGAGTATTTGCTTTTGTTTTAGTTGTCTTTTTCCATGTTTTTACACGGATTTTGTTTCCAATTGGTATGTTTCCTTTTGTGATGATTATTTCTACATTAATATTTTTTGATGCTGGTTTTCATCTGAAAATAATAGATTTTATAAAGAAATATATCTTAAATGTCAGTTCAAGTGATGTAGAAAAAGAAAAAATAGTATCGAGAATTCCTTTAATTATCGAACAAAACTATACATTTTCAAAGATCAAAAGAAAAATGCTAATTCCGTTTTTAAGTTTTTTTTTAATCATTCAATTGCTTTTACCTTTTAGATATGTATTATATCCAGGAGAATTATTTTGGACAGAAGAGGGCTATCGATTTTCTTGGCGCGTTATGTTAATGGAAAAAGCAGGAATGACTAATTTTAGAATTGTAGACACTAAAACGGGCAATTCTTTTATGGTTGATAATAAAGATTTTTTAACCAGTTTTCAAGAAAAACAAATGAGTTTTCAACCCGATTTTATATTAGAATATGTGCATTATTTAGGCAATCATTTTAAAAGTCAGGGGCATAAAAATATTGCTATTTTTGCAGAAAGTTACGTAGCATTAAACGGACGATTAAGTACAAGATATATAAACCCAAAGGTAGATTTATATCAACAGAAAGAAAGTTTTAAACACAAAGATTGGATTGTTCCGTTTTCATCAAAAATAAAAATTAAAGGACTTTAAGTATATGAAATTTAGAATCGTTTTTATCATTCTTACCTTAATGCAAACTGTAGTTTACAGTCAATATAAGGTATCAGGAACCGTAGTTTCTGATGAAAATAAAACAGTAAAAAATGTAGAAGTTTATAATGAATCTGGCGGATTATTGGCCCAAACTGATGCTTTAGGAAGGTTTTCATTTTCTATAAATACAAAAACAATTTCTCTGGTTTTTTATGCAAATACTTTTAAAGTAAAAAGATTGGTTTTAATTGCTGATGATTATAAGGATGCAAAAATTGTATTAGAATCCTTTTCAGAAGAATTATCAGAAATTGAAATTAAAGCAAGAAAACGTAAAGTTTTTGAACTAAAAAGATTAAAAGATGTAGAAGGAACCTCAATTTTTGCAGGTAAAAAAACAGAAGTTGTTTTGGTAAATCAATCTGCGGCAGCATTATCAACAAACAATGCACGTCAGATTTTTAACCAAGTTGCAGGTTTAAATATTTATCAGAATGATGATGCAGGTTTGCAATTAAATATTGGTGGTAGAGGTTTAGATCCTAATAGAACGGCAAATTTTAATACGCGCCAGAATGGATATGATATTAGCGCAGATGTTTTAGGATATCCAGAAAGTTATTATACGCCAGCATCCGAAGGATTAGAAGAAATACAAGTTATTCGTGGTGCAGCTTCTTTGCAATACGGAACGCAATTTGGAGGTTTGGTGAATTTTGTAACCAAGAAACCAACAGAAAATCAGGAAATAGTATTTAGAAATACTTTGGGGAGTAATGGTTTGTATACCAACTTTACCAGTGTAAGCGATACACACGGTAAATTTAGCTATTACACATATATCAATTATAAAAAAGGAGATGGTTTTAGACCCAATTCAGCGTTTGAATCTACCAATGTATTTGCACATTTAGGATATCAAATTAATGATAAAAGTAAATTATCTGCAGAGCTTACAGGGTTAAAATATTTAGCACAACAAGCAGGAGGTTTAACAGATCAAATGTTTAATGAAGACCCTTTACAGAGCAATAGAGAGCGTAATTGGTTTCAGGTAGAATGGTTTTTGTACAATTTAAAATGGGAGCATGCTTTTTCTGATGACACCAATTTTTCTTTCAGTTTCTTTGGTTTAGATGCTTCTAGAGATGCATTGGGTTTTAGAACAAACAGAGTCAGTCAGGTAGATTCTGGAGAGGAAAGAGATTTGATTAAAGGAACTTTTAAAAACTATGGTTTTGAGTCGCGTTTGGTAAGTAATTATAGGTTGTTCGATAAAAAATCTACCTTTTTAATAGGTACCAAGTTTTACAAAGCTAACAATACCAATATGCAAGGTCCGGGTTCTGATGGTTCAGATGCAGATTTTAATATGTATTTAGAGGAATATCCAGACTATCCAAGACAATCGGAAAGTAAATTTCCAAATCTAAATGTATCTTTATTTGGAGAAAACATTATCTATGTAAACCAGAAGTTTTCAATTACACCTGGTTTTAGATTGGAATACATCAATACAAAAAGAGATGAAATTATAAAAGATATTGTAACCGATGCTGCCGGAAATGTAATTAATGAAAATCTAAGAGATGAAGAAGAAACTAATGAAAGAACCTTTGTTTTATTAGGTTTAGGTTCTAGTTATAAGTTGAATAAAACAACAGAGTTTTACGGTAATATTTCTCAGAATTACCGTTCTGTAACCTTTTCTGATATTAGTACTGCAAACCCTGCTTTTGAAATTTCTCCAGATATTTCCGATGAAAAAGGTTTTACTATTGATGCAGGTTTCCGTGGTAATTATAAAAATTTCTTTTCTTATGATGCCAATGTTTTTGGTTTGTTTTATAACGATAGAATCAATATTTACACAAGAGCCGATGGTAAAGCAGAAAGAGATAATATTGGTGACGCAAGAATTTTAGGAATTGAAAGTTTGGTAGATTTTAACCTGAAAAAACTTTTTACAAACAATTCTGATTATGTATTCAACTACTTTGTCAATTCTTCTTTTATAACATCAGAATACACAAAATCTGATATTAATGGAGTAGAAGGGAATGAGGTAGAATTTATACCAAACGTTAACATTAAAACTGGTGCACGTTTTGGGTACAAAGATTTTTTAGCAAGTATTCAATATTCTTATTTATCGCGTCAGTTTTCTGATGCTACAAATGCAACAGGCGGAAGTATTAGCGGAGTTACAGGAGAAATACCTGCCTATGATATTTTAGATTTTTCTGCTTCTTATAAATACAAGTTTATGAAGATAGAAACGGGTGTAAACAATCTTTTAGATAATAGTTATTTTACACGTAGAGCAACAGGATATCCCGGACCAGGAATTATACCTTCATCACCAAGAAACTATTATGTGACTTTAGAATTTAAGTTTTAAAGTTTATATTTATGATAATTAATCTTAAATATTTTAAAATGAAAATAATTTACTTTCTTATAGTATTATTCTTTTTTTCTTGTAATTCGATTAAGTTAAAGGGAATAGAAATGGATTCTACTCAAGATTTGTTAGGGAAAGTAAAAAAAATGAATATAAATATTTTGCGTTATTCAGAATATGAAAACTTAAACAAAGAAAACCAAGTTATTTATTACGATAAAAAAAATAAAATTATAAAAGAAACTATTAATCACCCTAATTTTAAAGAAGAAACTGTTTTTAATTATGAGAATAAACTATTAAAAAGTTCTTTAACAAAAATAGGAGAAAGACTGATGAAAAGTGAATATAAATATGATTCAAATAAAAACATAATTGAATTGAATCAATTTGAAAACGATACTTTATACTTCTCTAAAATAACAAAATTCGATAAAAATAATAATCCATTAAAATCAATTTATCTTCACCCTAATCATAAAATAAATAATAAAAAAATAGAAATATTTACATATAATTATAAAAAGAATGAAGTAGTTATTCAAAGATTTAACGAATTTAATAAACCTAATAACCATTATCTTAAATTTTATTTTGATAAAAATGGTTTCACTCTAAAAACAGCATCTTTTCGTAACAATTCTATAATTTATTCATCAAAAACAGCATATGATAAAGATGGAAATTTAACAAAAAGAATTAATTTTAATAAAGATAAAGAGGTTAAAGAATCTATGGAATACATGAATAAATATGATGAAAAAGGAAATATTATTCTAAGAGAAGTATTTTTAAATGGCAAATTGTACGAAAAAACCACTTATGATATTACCTATTATTAGTACTAACTTTTTTATATAGCATCTTATAAAATTTCCATAATTATATTCTTTATATATATAAAAAATCAACCTAGAATTAAATTATAGGTTGATTTTTTTTTGTTGAAATACCATGGGGTTTATACTATTTATTTTGATGGATGCTTACTATTAATCTCCATCGTTATCTGTTGGTAAAATGTTTACAGATAATGTACTTGCAGCATCTACAGAAAAATATTGTAATAGAATAAATAAAGAATTGTATAAAGTTTCTACACTTTCATCTCCATTAGAAATTGCTGTATACAAGTTACTATCAATTGCATCAATATTATTAAAAACACTAATAAAACTATTTTCTATTTCCGTAGATATTTCAGGGGAATTAGATATTTCATCAATAATATTGGAAAAATTAACACTACTTAAAGTATATGCGTTTTGTATTTCTTCTAAAGAGCTCTTTATCAATTTTAAAGAACTTTTACTTCTGTATGCTTCTAAAATTTCTAAATTTATATTTGCAGAACTTTCTAACCCGGCAGGCTTACCAATTTTAGTGACTCTAATAATGTCTAAAATATTTATTAATTGATTAAAAGCCAAACAACGAGCATTTTCTATACAAGACAAGCTTTTATAATTCATAAATGTTGTTTTATAGCCTTGTTCCCAAAAATCGATTAATAAATTAATTTGTCTTAATGTTTCTTTAGAAATAGATAACAAATAATCTACTCTATAAGAATCTTCTTGTAAAAGAGTTAGGTTGTCTTTTGTGGGTTCATACAACAAATATTCAATACCAGCTAACCCTTTAGAAACAGTGCTGCTATTACTAATATAATCGGTGTCATAAGTTGTTTTGTTAGCAATATTAGTTTCTATTAATGTTGAGTTGGCAGGAAAATTATAAATAATAATATCAAAATACAAAGACTTTATATCAACAACATTATAGACTCTTGTTCTAGAAAAAGAACTTGCAGAATTTATCCATTGTTCTTTTAATAAAATAAAGTTTTCTTGTGTTGTATTTGTTTGAAAATCTTCTGTAAGTGTTATTTGTTTCTCTATTTCTACCTTAAAATTATTTAAAGAAGGTAATATATTAACGTTGTAATATTCTTCGTGAAAAAGATCTATTGCAGATGATGAATTTGAGTTTTCTTTACTACAAGAAAAAAGCAATATTATTACAGAAAAGAAAAAGAAAAAATGTTTTTTCATGATTATAAAGAGTTTAAAAATTTAAGTACTTGCTCTCGATTTTTTTTAGGTAAATTTTTAAAGTTATTTTTGGCATTTTCTGCTTCACCTCCATGCCATAAAATAGCTTCTTCAATATTTCTGGCTCTACCATCATGTAATAAAAAAGTATGATCGTTAACTTCTTCTATTAGACCTAAACCCCAAAGTGGTTGTGTTCTCCATTCATTTCCGTTCGCCAAAAAATCTGCTCTATTATCTGCTAAAGCATCTCCCATATCGTGTAATAAAAAATCTGAATAAGGTCTTATGGTTATATTTTCTAATTGAGTTAATAAAGAATATTCATTGCCTGTTGTAAAATTATTTATATGACATTTTGCACATTCTAATTCATTAAATAAAACTTTACCTTCTAATACATCAACGGTTTTATAATTTCTTCTGATGGGAACAGAAATAGCAGCTTGGTACACCATAATTCTACTCATTTGAGTATCGGTTACTTCTACATTTTCACCTTCATTATTTCCGTTATTTAATTTACTACAATCTACACCTTGCGGACAGTTTTCATCGGGAAAAATAGAAGTAGTTAATCCCATATCTCCATTAAAAGCACCGGCAACTTGTTGTTCTAATGTTGGTTGGTTTGCTTTCCATCCAAATTTACCAATGGTAGATTTATTTTCTTTTACATTCCATACATAATTGGCTTTACCCGAAATTCCGTCTCCGTCAATATCATTAATATCTTCGTTTGCTAAAATACTGGCTTCACTTAAAGCATCTATAAAACCTAAACCAATTACTTGTGGACCTATACGTGCAGATTGTTTAGCATTACTTAAATTACCATAATTTAAATCTACAATTGTATAAGTTGGTTTTCTTAACTCATAAGTTTCTCCATCAGGGTACTTTTCTGTAATAGTTTCGAAACTAACATTAATTGTTCCTTCGTTTGCAATCCCTAAATTAGAATCGTCTTGTAATTGTCCTCCATAATTAGCTATACCGATGGGGCCAGTTATAGGATTATTACCAGAACTTAAACGAATTAAAAAACCTTCTGAACTAGCACCATTTTCTAATAAAGGTTTTCCTCTACCATCTCTTAAATGACAAGCACTACAAGCTCTTGCATTAAATAGAGGTCCTAAACCATCTCTAGAAGTGGTAGACGCAGGAGCAGAAACCCAACTTTGATCAAACATTGCGTTGCCAACACCAAAAAAAGCAAGTTCTAAATCTGATAAAATAGGAATTCCTCTCCCAAATGCTTTATCTGCTGTAAAAGCTTCAATTGATAAATCAGAGACTAAGTTTTCTTCGTCTAACTCGTAGTTTATTTTTATATATTCTTCTTCTGAAAATTCATTAGAATTACAAGAAAAACATAATAATATTAAAATTCCAAAATACAAATATTTCATTTATTCATTGTTTTTAATAATAAATAAAACTGAAAGACATATAATGCCTTCAGTTTTATTATTAAAATAATATGTTTTAACTAAATTTAGTTAATAGTAATGTTAATACCTAAAGTATTGGCTGCATCAGAAATTGCAGTACCTTGAGCTTTTAGAGCAGATGATAATTGACCCGCAGGACCATTAGAACCTAATGTTTCTTCACTAATAATTTCATCAAAGTTTTTGCCTAAACCTAATAAAGTATTTAATTTAAATATGGTTTCTGAGGCCTTTGTATCTAAGGCACTTCCAATGGTTGTATTAAGTTGCGTTGTTAAATCTATTAAAGAAACACCCGAAACAATTTCACCGCTTTCTGTTGTATAACTTCCAATAATAATATTATTAATACCATTTACATTTGCCCACATATCTTGGTTAGTATTGTCAGAAAAACAAGAGTGTTCGTTTTCTTGACCTTCATCAATTGCTGGATCTAACCTTTCTAAAGCAACTTCTCCATTAGAAATAAAACCAATACCATTTAGTATGTTTGTTAGTGCTGCATCTTCATCTAATGCTTCAAAAGTTGTTCTGTAAGAACCCCCAACTGCCCATGTAGTATTTAGGTCATTTAAGTCGTTTATTAATAAATCTGTAACTATTTGTAAATAAGTTGCTCTTCTATCAGCAAAGTCTGCTGTTGTATAATCTGTATAAGATCTATTTCCAGAAGTAGAATAATCATCAGTAAGTGTTACATCATTATAATTTGAATCTTGTCCCCAAAGTAAAAATTCAATTGCATGCCAACCTGTAGATATATTATCATCTTTACCATCTTCATTTTTTGCTATAATATTAGCTTCAGTTAAATCAAATGTAGTATCACCCACTAATCCATTTTGTACAATGCCTCCAGTAGTGTTAAAAACATAATCAATATAACCTTCATCTAAAGGCCATGCATTAATTTGTCCTTCGGTAGCTAATAAATCTTCGTTATCAATTGGTCCGTTAGCTTCTCTATAAGCTTCTGTTTGTCCATAAAAATCTCTAGCATATAACCAAGATGTTCTAGCTTCTGCTAAAGTAGCTTCTGTGGGTGCTGCAATAAAAGCATTAATTTTTGATTGCATTGCTACAGCTGTATTGTAAGTGTCAGCGTAGTTTGTAGATGCTATTGTTGCATAGTTTTCTATAAAATCTGCTTTTGTTACAACATCCGTAGGTAAATCATTTTCATTATTAGAGCAAGAAGTAATTATAATACTTACTAATAAAAGTAAAGATAGTTTTGTAAAGTCTAATTTCATTTTGTTAAGCTTATTTAGATTAATTTAAAATAGTTTATTTTTAGGTCGCAAATATACAATTCAAATAGAATTAAACAAATCTTATTTAGAATAAATAAAAATAATATTCAATATGAAATAATTGTTATCATTATAGATACTAAGTTCTTGATAGTATAAAATTCATATATTATTTGTAAATTTGCACGCAATTATACCTTAATTGCAACATGACAGCACACAACAACAAAATTTTAGGAGAAGGATTAACTTATGACGACGTACTTTTAGTCCCAGCCTTTTCCGAAGTACTTCCTAGAGAAGTTAGTATTAAAACAAAATTTACTAGAAACATTACAATCAACGTACCAATTGCTTCAGCAGCAATGGATACTGTAACAGAATCTTCTTTAGCAATTGCCATTGCCAGAGAAGGCGGTATTGGTGTTTTACATAAAAACATGACTATTGAGCAGCAAGCTAAAGAAGTTAGAAAAGTAAAACGTGCTGAGAGTGGAATGATTTTAGATCCGGTTACCTTGCCTTTAACGGCACTTGTTTTTGATGCGAAAGCATTAATGAAAGAGCATGGTATTGGAGGAATTCCTATTGTTGATGAAAATGGAATCTTAAAGGGAATTGTTACCAATAGAGACTTGCGTTTTGAACATGATGGTAAAAAACCAATAGTAGATGTAATGACTAGCGAAAATTTGGTCACTGCTGCCGTTGGAACTTCTTTAAGAGATGCAGAAAAAATTCTTCAGAATTATAAAATTGAAAAACTTTTAATTGTTGATAAAAATTATATTTTAAAAGGATTAATCACTTTTAGAGATATTACCAAAGTAACTCAAAAGCCAATTGCGAACAAAGATTCTTATGGTAGATTAAGAGTTGCAGCAGCCTTAGGTGTTACTGCAGATGCTGTAGATAGAGCAGAAGCTTTAGTAAATGCTGGTGTAGATGCTGTAATTATAGATACAGCCCATGGTCATACAAAAGGTGTGGTAATGGTTTTAAAAGCAGTAAAAGCAAAGTTTCCAGAATTAGATGTTGTGGTAGGTAATATTGCAACAGCAGCAGCAGCAAAATATTTAGTTGAAGCAGGTGCAGATGCTGTAAAAGTAGGTATTGGACCAGGCTCTATTTGTACTACAAGAATTGTTGCAGGAGTTGGTTTTCCTCAATTTTCTGCAGTTTTAGAAGTTGCCGCAGCTATTAAAGGTAGTGGCGTGCCTGTTATTGCAGATGGTGGAATTCGTTATACAGGAGATATTCCTAAAGCACTTGCTGCCGGAGCAGATTCTGTTATGTTAGGTTCTTTATTGGCAGGAACAAAAGAATCTCCGGGAGAAACTATTATTTACGAAGGAAGAAAATTCAAATCTTATAGAGGTATGGGATCTGTAGAAGCTATGAAACAAGGTTCTAAAGACAGATACTTTCAAGATATAGAAGATGATATTAAAAAATTAGTCCCAGAAGGTATTGTAGGTCGTGTTCCTTATAAAGGAGAACTTTCTGAAAGTATTCACCAATTTATTGGAGGTTTGCGTGCTGGAATGGGATATTGTGGCGCAAAAGATGTTGAAACTCTTAAAGAAACAGGACGCTTTGTAAGAATTACCGCAAGCGGAATAAATGAAAGTCATCCTCATGATGTTGTTATTACCAAAGAGTCTCCTAATTATAGCAGAAAGTAATTATACTTTTTAAAAACTTTAAAAACTTTAAAAACCGAGCAAAAAGCTCGGTTTTTTTATTGAATAATATTTACTTCTATTTCTAAAGAAATTCCAAATTTGTCTAGAATATTTTGTTGTATTTTTTTTGCAAGCAAATAAATCTCTTTTCCAGTTGCATTGCCATAATTAACAAGTACTAACGCTTGTTTTTCATGTATGCCATAATTTCCATAACGTTTTCCTTTAAAGCCAGCTTGTTCTATTAACCAACCTGCAGGTATTTTGACTTCAGTTTCAGAAATTTTATAACTTGGTATGTTGGTATAATCTTTTTGTAGTTCTAAAAATTGAGTTGTAGCAATCACTGGGTTTTTAAAAAAACTACCACTATTTCCTATTTCTTTAGGATCTGGAAGTTTCGATTTTCGAATGGCAATTACAGCGTCAGAAATATCTTTTAATGTTGGTTTTGTAATATTTTTAGACGTTAATTCAGTATTAATAGCGCCATAAGACGAGTTTAAAATATGATTTCTTTTTGTCAATTTAAAACTCACAGAAGTAATAATATATTTCCCTTTTACCTCATTCTTAAAGATAGAGTTGCGATAACCAAAATTGCAATTTTCATTAGAAAATTGAACTAATTTACCTCTTGCTATTTCTATGGCTTCTACTTTTGTTATGGTATCTTTTACTTCAACACCATAAGCACCAATATTCTGAATTGGGCAAGTACCCACATTACCCGGAATTAAGGATAGGTTTTCAATTCCTCCATAGTTTTCAGCAACACACCAAAGCACAAATTCATGCCAATTTTCACCAGCATTTACGGTTAGATATACGGTGTTTTCATCTTCATTATCAATAGAGATTCCCTTTATATCTAAATGAACAACCAATTTTTCAATATCTTTTGTAAGCAACATATTACTACCGCCAGAAATTAAAAAAATGTCTTTTTCAACTTTTAAAAGTTGTTGTAATTGATATACAGAATCAACAGTAATAAAACGTTTGGCATGTACAGAAATCCCAAAGGTATTATAATTTTTTAGGGATATATTTTCTTTAAAATTCACAAGTATTGTTTTTGTTGCTTTTAACTAAGTTTACTTTTTTATACTATACAATAGCTTCAACTTTTTAAAGAATAGCTTTTCTAAAAAGTATTTTGGCAGTATTATTTAAGCCAATATTTGGTAACAGTCTTTAAAAGCAAGTGTTTTAATTTATTTTTAACACTTAATGAAACTTTTCAAACCCTTCAGAGTTTAAAAAACTGAAGGGTATTTATTAGATTTATATGCTATTGTACATATTTAAGGTACTAGAAATATGCTATAGAAATCACCCATTAAAAATGATTTGCCTATAAGATTTACAAGGTATTTGAACACTTGTAAAACTTATAACTGTAATCTAATCCTTGTAAACTTTTAATGCTTCACCTAAAAGAAAAACAGATTTTATTAGGTCTTCTTTATTTAAAACATAGGCCATTCTTATCTGGTTTTTTCCTTCACCTTCGGTGGAATAAAATCCGCTTGCAGGTGCTACCATAACCGTTTCATTATCCACATTAAATTCTTCTAACAACCATTGTGCAAAAACATCAGAATCTTTTACAGGCAATTCTGCAACGCAATAAAAGGCACCTTTAGGATTGGCTACTTTTACACCGTCTATTTTTTGCAATTCTGTTATTAAAGTATTTCTTCTAGCTACATATTCTTCTTTAACATCATCAAAATAACTTTGTGGAGTTTCTAAGGCTGCTTCACTGGCAATTAAAGCATACGTTGGCGGACTTAAACGTGCTTGAGCAAACTTAATAGCAGTTTGTATAAATTGTTTGTTTTTAGAAACCACACAACCAATTCTTGCGCCACACATGCTGTAACGTTTAGAAACCGAATCTATAACAATAGCATTTTGTTCTAAACCATCTATAGATAAAATGGAAGTATGTTCTAAACCATCATAAGTAAATTCTCTATAAACTTCATCAGCAATTAAGTAAATATCGTGTTTTAAAACAATTTGCTTTAATTTTTCAATTTCCTCTTTAGAGTATAAATAACCTGTAGGATTTCCAGGATTACAAATTAAAATTGCTTTCGTTTTATTAGTGATTAATTTTTCGAATTCTTCAATTTTTGGAAGTGCAAAATTTGTATCAATAGAAGAAATTACGGGTACAACAGTTACGCCAGAAGAAATAGAAAAACCGTTGTAATTAGCATAAAAAGGTTCTGGTATAATAATTTCATCACCCGGATCTGTAATACTTCCAATGGAAAAAATTAACGCTTCAGAACCACCAGTTGTAGCAATTATATCTGATGCAGAAACAATAATGTTGTTTTTCTTATAATAATTAGCCAATTTAGTTCTGTATTCTTCAGAACCTTCAGAACGGGCATAGGCTAAAGTTGTAATGGTATTGTTTTTTACCGCATCAAGTGCAACTTGTGGGGTTTTAATGTCTGGCTGGCCAATGTTTAAATGATAAACGTTTACACCTCTTTTTTTAGCATCTTCCGCAAAAGGTACTAATTTTCTGATGGGAGATGACGGCATTAAAATTCCTTTTTTAGATATTTTTGGCATATTATTTAAAGATTTAGGTTCGCAATGCAAATTTGCAAAATAAATTTCAGTTGTTGGTTGTAATTGTTAAATCTTTAAGTATTAATTATTTCATAAAAAAAACTGTATATAAATTAAGATTTGTATCTTCAAAAAAAAGATATAAAAATTACATTATTTTTGAAGACAAGGAATTTACTTTTTGGTTTTATATGTATTTGGTTTTCTTTGAAAGCATACACGCAATCTGGGTTTCAGTTTTCTGAAGCTAATAGAAATAGGCATCAGGTTAGTTTTCAGGTGATTAACAATTTAGTAGTAATTCCCTTAGAAATTAATGGAAAAAAATTATCTTTTATTTTAGATTCTGGTGTAAATAAAACCATTCTTTTTAATTTAACAAAAAATGATAGCATTGCACTTTTAGATACTAAAAAAATAATGCTTCGTGGTTTAGGTGATGGAGAACCAGTAGCAGCTTTAATTTCTAAAAACAATAGACTTTCAATTAAAAATATAGAAAGTAAAAATGAAACCATATATGTTATTCTAAAAGATTTTTTTGATTTGTCTAGTAAAATGGGCACTACCATACATGGTATAATTGGGTATAATTTATTAAAGAATTTTGTTGTTAAGATTAATTATAAAACAAAAAAAATAGATTTCTATAACCCCAAGACATTTACTTATGGTTCTTGCAAAAAATGCGAAACTTTTCCTGTTCAATTTTTTAGAAAAAAACCTTTTATTAACGTAAAAGTACAACTAGATACTATTGGTAATACAACTACAGATGTAAAAATGCTAGTAGATTTAGGCGGTAGCGATGCCATGTGGTTATTTGAAAATTCTAAAAAAGATATTAAAACTCCTATCCTTTTTTTTAATGATATTTTGGGTGAAGGTTTAAGCGGAACTATTTTTGGAAATAGAAGTAGAATTCCTAAAATTATATTGGGTAAATATGAAATTGATAATCCTACGGTTTCTTTTTTAGATTCAGTATCTACACATAACGCTAGAAAGTTTAAAGCAAGAAATGGAAGTATTGGAGGAGAAATATTAAAAAGGTTTATCATTTGGATAAACTATTCTCATAAAAAAATTACTTTAAAAAAGAATGGTTCTTTTACTTCTGGTTTTAATTATAATATGAGTGGTTTAGAAGTAGTTTATAGTGGTAATCAACTGGTAAAAGAAGAAGTTTCACAAAAAAAAATTACAGAATACCATCAAGAATTAGATGATAGAAATTCAATTTCTTTTGTTACCAAGTATGCATTTCAATTTAAGCCTTCCTATAAAATACAGTCTGTAATTAAAAATTCTCCGGCAGATAAAGCGGGTTTGTTAAAAGATGATGAGATTGTAAAAATTAATCATAGACCTGCTCATGAATTTTCTATAAATGATATTGTTTCTAGATTTCAAGAAAGAGATAATAAGAAAATTAAATTAGTAATTAGAAGAAATGGAGTTAAAATGAAATTTCAATTTCGATTGCACAAAAGAATTTAGTAAAAAAAATCCCTGAGTTGCCTCAAGGATTATTGATTAAAAAAAATCTATATTTTAACTATCAGAAAGCAAACTTTTAGGCTTTTCTAATACGTTTTCATTGGTTATAAATCCTCTGATTTTTATAACTTTTCTTGGCGTTTTAGCATTTGAGAAAATGGTAATTGCTTTAGAAAAACCACCTGGTCTTTTGGTATCATAAGATACTTTTATTTCTCCTTTTTTTCCCGGCATAATTGGTTGTTCTGGTTTTTTAGGAACTGTACAACCACAACTAGATGTAATATTTTCTATAATTAAAGGTTGGTCTCCAACATTGGTAAAAATAAAGGTCCTTTCTCCGTTAGAAGCTTTGGCAACTTTACCATAATCTATAGTTTCCGATTCAAATTTAAACTCTTGTGCAGATGCTGATACACTTATCAACCCAATACATAATAATGTAAAAATAGTTTTCATAATTTTTTTAATTTTTAATATATCCTTTAATTTTAAGTACTTTTCTAGCTTCTTTGGCATTAGAAAAAATTGTAATTGCTTTAGAAAAACCACCAGATTTACTGGTGTCATAAGAAACGGTAATAGTTGCTTTTTCTCCAGGCATAATTGGTCTTTCTGGTTTTTCTGGTATTGCACAATCACAAGACGTTTTTATGTCTTTAATAATTAATGGAGCCTTACCAATATTGGTAAATTCAAAAACTTTTAAACCATCAGTATTTTTATCAATTTTACCATAATTTATGGTTTCGTTTATAAACTGAAACTCTTGTGCATAAAAAAATGTTGTACATAAACAACACAAACCTAAAAACAGTCCTTTTTTCATATTACAAATTTACAATAATTTTTATCAATAAAAACAATATCTAATTTTTACAAACTACTAGATAATTGTACTTTTGTCAACCATATTACAAAAACAATACCAAAGTAGAATGATTCCATCAAAATATAAAGCAAACGAAGTAGAAGATAAGTGGTACCAATATTGGATGAAAAATAACTATTTTCATTCAACACCAGATGAAAGAGAGCCTTATACAATTGTAATTCCGCCACCAAATGTAACGGGAGTTTTACACATGGGGCACATGTTAAACAATACCATTCAAGATGTACTTATTAGACGTGCGCGTTTATTGGGTAAAAATGCGTGTTGGGTTCCGGGTACAGATCATGCATCTATTGCCACAGAAGCAAAAGTTGTAGCCAAGTTAAAAGAGCAAGGAATTAGTAAAAGCGATTTAACTCGTGAAGAATTTTTGCAACATGCTTTTGATTGGAAAGATGAATATGGAGGCATTATTTTAGAACAATTAAAGAAGTTAGGTGCTTCTTGCGATTGGGAAAGAACAGCGTTTACCATGGATCCGGAAATGTCTGAATCTGTAATTAAAGTTTTTGTTGATTTATATAACAAAGGGTTGATTTACAGAGGTTACAGAATGGTAAATTGGGATCCGGAGGCAAAAACTACTTTGTCTGATGAAGAAGTAATTCATGAAGAAAGACAAGGAAACTTATACTATTTAGAGTATAAAATTGAAGGTTCAGAAGATACGTTAACCATTGCAACCACAAGACCAGAAACTATTTTTGGTGATACTGCAATTTGTATCAACCCAAATGATGAGCGTTTTACACACTTAAAAGGAAAGAAAGCAATTGTGCCACTTTGTGGAAGAGTAATACCTATTATTGAGGATGAATATGTAGATTTAGAATTTGGTACAGGTTGTTTAAAAGTAACACCTGCACACGATGAAAATGATAAGAATTTAGGTGATAAACATCAATTAGAAGTTATTGATATTTTTAATGATGACGCTTCTTTAAATTCTTTTGGATTGCATTATCAAGGAAAAGATAGATTTGTAGTTCGTAAAGAAATTGCAAAAGAGCTAGAAGATAAAGATATTTTAGTAAAAACGGAGGTTCATACAAATAAAGTTGGTACATCAGAAAGAACAAAAGCCGTTATAGAACCTAGATTGTCAGATCAATGGTTTTTAAAGATGGAAGAGTTGGCAAAACCTGCTATAAAAGCAGTTTTAGGTGATAATACCGAAATTAATTTATATCCAAAGAAATTCGAAAATACCTACCGTCATTGGATGGAAAATGTGCGTGATTGGAATATTTCTCGTCAACTTTGGTGGGGACAACAAATTCCTGCGTTTTTCTATGGAGACGGAAAAGAAGATTTTGTAGTTGCTGAGACAAGAGAAAAAGCGTACGAATTAGCTGTCTCTTCGGGCGCAGTTGAGAAGTCTTTTAAAATTGAAGACCTTCGTCAAGATGAAGATGCACTAGATACTTGGTTTTCTTCTTGGTTGTGGCCAATGTCTGTTTTTGATGGAATTAGAAATCCAGAAAACGAAGAAATTAAATATTATTATCCAACAAACGATTTAGTTACCGGACCAGATATTTTATTTTTCTGGGTGGCAAGAATGATTGTTGCAGGTTATGAATATAAAGACGAAAAACCTTTCCAAAACGTTTATTTAACAGGATTAGTTAGAGATAAACAAAGACGTAAAATGTCTAAATCTTTAGGAAACTCACCAGATGCATTAAAATTAATTGATGATTATGGTGCAGATGGGGTAAGAGTTGGACTTTTATTAAGTTCTGCTGCTGGTAACGATTTAATGTTTGATGAAGATTTATGTAAGCAAGGAAAAGGATTTGCGAATAAAATATGGAATGCTTTCCGTTTGATAAAGGGTTGGGAAGTTGATGCTACTTTAGAACAACCAGAAACTGCAAAAATTGGTTTGGTTTGGTATGAAGCAAAATTTCAAAAAACGTTAGCAGAAATAGAAGATCATTTTTCTAAATATCGTTTGTCAGATGCTTTAATGGCAATTTATAAATTAATAATGGACGATTTTTCTTCCTGGTTATTAGAAATTGTAAAACCTGCATACCAACAACCAATAGACAAAAAAACCTTTGATGCAATTATTGTAGTTTTAGAAAATAATTTAAAAGTATTGCATCCATTTATGCCGTTTTTAACTGAAGAAATCTGGCAATATATTGCAGATAGAACGCCAGAAGAAGCTTTAATTATAGCAAAATATCCAGTGGTTAAATTTAATATAGAAGGGATTGATTCAATTACACAATTAGCAACTTTTTCAAGAATGCAAGAAATAGTTTCAGGAATTAGAACTATCAGAAAAGATAAAAATATTGCTTTTAAAGATACTATAGAGTTATTTGAGATTAACAAAACAGAAAGATCTATTTATTATAATCCAATAATTCAAAAACTATGTAATGTTTCTGATATTGTTGAAATATCAGAAAAAGTAGAAGGCGCATCTTTTAGAGTAAAATCTAATGAATATTTTGTGCCAATTTCAGAAGAAGATATTGATGTTGAAGCAGAAATAGTGAAATTAGAAGGAGAGTTAAAAAGAGCTCAAGGCTTTTTATTCGGTATTACAAAAAAGTTATCTAACGAGCGTTTTGTTGCCAATGCGCCAGAACAAGTTATTACCTTAGAACGTAAAAAAGAATCAGATACTTTATCAAAAATAGAAACTATAAAAAATAGTTTGGCAAGTTTGAAATAGGTTTTTGTATTTTAAGCTTACAGCTTTAAAACAGTACATTTAGTTTTTATTTAATTCTAAAATTTAGATAAATAAAAATTAGAAGTGCTGTTTTTTTTGTGCATTTTTTTTAATGGTAAATTATCAATAAGATTAATTAACAGAGTAGATTACCATGTAAAAATATTTCTATCAAAATTAATAATAGCAGCAACATAAAAAGTTGTTTTATGTAAGCCTTATAAAAAAAAGCTAGGTTTTCTTGTTAACAAGAAAACCTAGCCATAAATAAAGAAACTATACTACTACATGTGATCTAAAGTGTGGTGTTCATCAATTAATGGTCCACCTTCAATAATTTGTTCTGATGCTTCGTTCGCAAATTTCTCAAAGTTTAAGTGGAAGAAATGTGCTAAGTGAATTGCTTTACTAATGTATGCACTTTTGTTTAACCAAGTATTCATTGGGTTTAACATTTCTGTTGGTACATTAGGACAATATTTTGGCATAAATAATCCGAAAATTGGGTGTTGTTCAAATTCGATATTATCTAAACTTCCGTTTAAGATTTCAGTAATCATTGCTCTTGTATATTTTAATTTAATACGAGAACCAGTTCCGTAAGGACCTCCAGACCAACCTGTGTTAATTAACCAAACATTTACACCTGCTTCTGTCATTTTTTTACTTAACATTTCAGCATATTTTGTAGGGTGTAATGGCATAAAAGGTTCACCAAAACAAGCAGAGAAAGATGGTACAGGCTCTGTAATACCAGCTTCTGTTCCTGCTACTTTTGCAGTATAACCAGAGATAAAGTGGTATGCAGCTTGACCTGGTGTTAATTTAGAAACCGGAGGCAATACACCAAAAGCATCTGCTGTTAAAAAGAAAATATTTTTTGGGTTGCTTGCATAAGATGGTGTAGCAATGTTATCTATATGATAAATTGGGTAACTTACACGTGTGTTTTGTGTAATTGTGCTATCCATATAATCTACATCTCCTTTTTCATCAAAAACAACGTTTTCTAATAAAGCACCTGGCTTAATTGCTCTAAAAATGTCTGGTTCTTTTTCTTCAGATAAATCAATTACTTTAGCGTAACATCCACCTTCAAAGTTAAATATGTTGTTTTCTGCTGTCCAACCATGTTCATCATCACCAATTAATTTTCTTTTTGGGTCAGCAGATAATGTAGTTTTACCTGTACCAGATAATCCAAAGAAAATTGCAGTATCTCCATCTTCACCAACATTTGCAGAACAGTGCATTGGTAATACATCTCTTTCTATTGGTAACACTAAGTTTAAAGCAGAGAAAATACCTTTTTTCATTTCTCCTGTATAAGCAGAACCACCAACTAAAGCTATTTTATCTGTAAAGTTAATGATAGAGAAATTACCTTGACGAATTCCGTATGCTTTTGGGTCATCACAAACATAACCTGGTGCACATAAAATTAACCATTCTTCATCAAAAGTAGCTAATTCTTCTTCAGAAGGTCTTAAGAACATATTAAATACAAATGAATTAGACCAAGGGTATTCTGTAATTGTTCTAATATCTGTTCTGTAAGTAGGATCTGCACAAACAAAACCATCTCTTGCATATAATTCTTTATTAGATAAATAGTCTACAATGTTCGCTTTTAATTTATCAAAGTTTTCTTGAGATACAGGTTTGTTAGTTTTTCCCCACCAAACTTTATCTGCAGTGTAATCATCTTTTACAATAAATCTATCTTGTGGAGATCTACCTGTAAATTTACCAGTGTTAATAGCTAAAGTTCCATTTTTGGTTTCTTTACCCATTCCTTTTTCAATAGTAATTTTTTGAAGTTCTTCAGGAGATAAATTCCAGTTAACAGTTGCGTTTTCGATTCCGTAAATTCCTAAATCTGATTTTGTAGGAATAATTGTTTGTTTGTTCATAATAGTTTCTTTAAAAAATTATTTATTTAAATAGCCAATTTAATGGCGTTTGTATTCTTGTTATTACTAAAATAAAAGTGAATTCTTTATCTTTTATACAAGCAAAATTATAACCATTACTAAGTTTATATTATGATTAATATCATACTTCTAATCCTTGTTTAATTTTTATGATTTTGATAAAAAAGAGGAATGATTTTTATTAAATATGAGGCACGAAAACGTAATAGAAATAATGTCTTTTTAAATTATTCTATTAATTTGGTTATTTTTGGTGAATTATGTTTTAGATATGAAGCTATTAAATGATAATTTTTGAAAAAAAAGAGGTCTTATTGAACTTAATATGCAGAAATTTGTAGTCAATTAATAATTCAGTAGTAAATTAAATTTGAGTAAATCATATATGAAATTAGATATTTTAGCTTTTGGTGCACATCCAGATGATGTAGAATTGGGTTGTGGAGCAACAATTGCCAAAGAAGTTTCTTTAGGGAAGAAAGTAGGCATTGTAGATTTAACTCGTGGCGAATTAGGAACTCGAGGTTCTGCAGATTTGCGAGATATAGAAGCTGCCAATGCAGCAAAAATATTAGGCGTCTCTGTGCGAGAGAATTTACGGTTTGCAGATGGTTTTTTTAAGAATGATAAAAAGCATCAATTAGAAGTTATAAAGATGATACGTAAATACCAACCAGAAATAGTATTATGCAATGCTATTGATGACAGACATATAGATCATCCAAAAGGCAGTAACTTAGTTTCTGATGCTTGTTTTTTAAGTGGTTTGTTAAAAATTGAAACAGAAGTAGGAGGAGAGCAACAAGAAAAATGGAGACCTAAACAAGTTTATCATTATATACAATGGAAAAATATTGAGCCAGATTTTGTTGTGAATGTAACCGGTTTTATGGAAATTAAATCAAAATCTGTACTTTCTTATGCTTCTCAGTTCTATGATCCAACAAGTAATGAGCCAGAAACGCCTATTACAAGTAAGAATTTTACAGATAGTATTAATTATAGAGCAAAAGATTTAGGAAGATTGATTGGTGTAGAATATGCAGAAGGTTTTAACACAGAGCGTTACGTGGCTGTAGAAAGTTTTAGTAAATTAATTTAATATTTTCTTTCATTTGAATATAAAAAATATTTATATTTGCAGCCGCAATTATATGGTGGTTGTAGCTCAGTTGGTTAGAGTATCGGTTTGTGGTACCGAGTGTCGCGGGTTCGAGTCCCGTCTTCCACCCAAAACACAAAGCTTCTTAGAAATAAGGAGCTTTTTTTGTGTCTCTATTTTTGTAAACATTAAAAGGGACGAGAAGTTTATCTTGAGCGGAGCCGAAAGGAGTCCCGTCTTCCACCCAAAACACAAAGCTTCTTAGAAATAAGGAGCTTTTTTTGTGTCTCTATTTTTGTAAACATTAAAAGGGACGAGAAGTTTATCT
>NZ_JBPOGL010000014.1:0-91315 GCF_051251875.1 Polaribacter sp. | reverse complement strand
ATTACCAATTTAACGGGTACAAATACTGTGCGATATATAGCTAACGACCCAAAGAACATATCGTCAGTTTTTGCAGTTCAACCTGTATATTCACTAGGTCTAACATTTAGATTATAAAACATTAAAAAGAAATTTATTTACTAACTAAATATATAAAGAAATGCTTAAAAAAATAATATTTTCGCTTTTTTGCTTAGTCATTACAATGGCTTGCGAGCTAGAAATACCCAAAACCAATTTAATAATTCTTGATAGTGATGCAACTTACTCACAAACAGGAACAGCTACTCAAGGAGATCATATAGGTGTAATAAGAAGAGTTGCTACCAATACACTAGATGAAGGAGTTTTTGATTTACTTGCAGAAGAAACCCTAGTAGACCCAACAATAGAAGAAGCAAGTGCAGATGGTTTTACTTTCGAACTTATAGACCAATCTGTAAACAATGCCATTGAGATAAGTAGTACAGGTGTTATTACAATAAATGATATTGGTGCTTTTGACCCTACTAGATACGACCGAATTACGGTAAATTATGTGGCATTTCTTGAGGATAAATCTAAAGAAGGTACCTTTTTTATTGATATTATTGTTGATACTACGAATTCTGAATTTATAATTGAATGGAACGTTGAAGCAGGAGATATGATTCAATTGCCTTTATATGCTGGTGATGATTCAGATTATAATTTTACTGTAAATTGGGAGAATACTGGTGATCCAGCAGATGATGTAGCAGTAACCTCTTTTGATGACCCAGATGCAATGCATACGTTTGCAGATGCTGGCTTAAAAACCATGACCATCAAAGGGTTGATAAAAGGATTTAACTTTGGTCAAAATGGAGTTAGTGCAACTAAATTTGTGGATGTAAAAAAATGGGGTTATATGTATTTTGGAAGTCAACAAGGAGTGTTTCAAGGATGTACTAATTTAGTAGCGTTTACGGCAACAGATAATCCTTTAATTGGAAGCACAACCAATATGACGCTAATGTTTTATAACGCACGTACTTTTAATGGTGATTTAACTGGCTGGAATGTTTCTCAAGTTACCTCTATGCATTCAACTTTTAGAAATTGTTTTGCTTTTAATGGTGATATTAGCACTTGGGATGTTTCATCAGTTACCACTATGTTTCGAATGTTTTTTAATAGTGGTGCTTTTAATCAAGATCTAAATAACTGGGATGTTTCTAATGTTACTGAATTTGGACAAATGTTTAGAAGATCATCTGGTTTTAATGGTGATATAAGCAATTGGGATGTTTCTAGTGCTACTGGTTTTGGGCAAATGTTTAGACAGGCAGCTGCTTTTAATGGTGATATAACTGGTTGGGATGTTTCTAATGTTGTTGGTTTTGTTTCATGTTTTCTTCAGGCAACATCATTTAATCAAGATATTTCGGGTTGGAATGTTTCTTCTGCTTCAAGTATGGCTACTATGTTTAGTGGTGCTACAGTTTTTAGCCAAGATTTATCAGGTTGGGACACAAGTCTTGTTAGTGATTGTACTAATTTTGATCTTAACTCAGCATTAACAGAAGATCAATTACCTAAATTAGGGTGTTTTGATTTCTAATGTTTATGTGTAAAGTAGTAAAGTAGCAAAATAGCAAAGTGGCAAAGGTGGCAAAGTTTTGTTCCAATCCTTTGCCACCTTGTTTGTCACACCGTAGGAGTCTCAAGCAAGGTTTGCTCAACATTCGAAACTGAGTAACAAACTCTATAAGGAAGTTATGTTTTTATTCTTTCCACTAAATTAGTGGTAGAACCGATTTAAAAACTAATAAAATATGAAAAGAAGAAATGCTATCAAATTAATGGGATTATTTGGTTTAGCAGCATGTGCGCCCAACAAGCTTTTAAGTCAGGCCGTAAATAATACTTGTGATGTATGTAAAAATGCTTGGGAAAGTTTAGGTAAATTTACTAGAACACGTTACCAATTTAGATATATAGCGCCTGTTACAAATTTACCAAAAGTATTTATTTATGGAGATTCTGTTTCTATAGGATATACAGAATACGTTAGAGCGTCTTTAAAGGACAAAGCTTGTGTGTATCGTTTGCATACAAATGGGCAATCTAGTAGCGAATTTATTACTAGAATGGAAGGGTTGAGAAAAAGAATGTTTCAACCTAATTTAAAAGGAGGTTGGGATTTTGAATGGGATGCAATTCATTTTAACGTTGGTTTACACGATTTAAAATATTTAGCAAATAAAAAATTAGATAAGAAAAACGGAACACAAGTTTCAACTTTGAAAATTTATGAAGAGAATTTGCATAAAATTATTAAGTATCTAAAAACCAATTACCCTAAAGCAAAATTACTATTTGCTACCACAACTCCAGTACCAGAAGGTGCAGATGGCAGATTTGCAGGTGATTCTATAAAATATAATAAAGTGGCATTAAAGGTAATGAAACAATATCCAGAAGTTATTGTAAATGATTTATTTACATTTTCAACACCTATTTTAAAGGAGCATGGTGTAAAAGCAGGAGACGTTCATTATAAAGCAGCAGGTTCACGTTTACAAGGAATTCAAGTTGCAAAAAAGATTGCAGAGGCAATTGATATAACACCTATAGATTGCCCATCAACAGATATTATTAATGCTCAATTTAAAGCATACGAAACAAAAAAAAAGAAGAAATAAAATGAAATATAAAAGTATTTTATATATAATCCTTTCATTTGGATTTTTAAGTCTACAATCTTGTAACGCTCAAAAGCAACAAGAAAAAAAGCCAAATATCATTTTCTTTTTTACAGATGATCAATCTTATGATACTCAAAAAGATTTTGGAAACCCAGATGTAAAAACACCTAATCTAGATATTTTGGCAAATAATGGAGTTATCTTTAAAAGACATTACAATACCACAGCAATTTGTATGGCAAGTAGAGCCAATGTAATGACGGGGCAATTTGAATACAAAACAGGTTGTAATTTTGACCATGGTTCTTTAGGAACAAAACAATGGTCTACCTCTTACCCTGTATTACTTAGAGAAGCAGGCTATAAAGTTGGTTTTGCTGGTAAGTTTGGTTTTTCCATTTCTGATACCAATGGAGGTTGGAAAAAAGAAGGAGAAGTTGCCAAAAAAGATTTTGATTTTTATGGAGGAAGCCCACATCAAACATCTTACAAAACCAAAGAAAATAAATCTATGGTTAAATATGCAGCAGAATACCCTCATAGTACGCGTGCTTACGGAGCAGCTAGTATCGATTTTATAAGAGAATCTGCCAAAGAAGGTAAACCATTTTGTATGAGTGTTTATTTTAAAGCACCACATAAGCCATCAGATCCAGACCCAGTTTTTGATTCTGTCTATAAAAATACTGTTTTTAGAAAACTACCTAATTACGGTAGAAAAGCAGGAGAACATCTTGCAAAACAATCTAAAATGGGTAGACAATATCCAAGATTTGAAACATGGGGCTATGATAAAGATGAAACCTATCAAGCAGCCTTACGCAAATACAACCAACTTATTTATGGGGTAGATTATTCTATAGGAATGGTGTTAGAAGAATTGAAAAAATCAGGGTTAGAAGAAAATACCATCATTATTTTTTCTTCTGATAACGGTTATTTTAATGGTTCACATGGTTTGGGTTCTAAAGTACTGCCTTACGAAGAAGGCGCAAGAACTCCGCTAATTATTGTAGACCCAAGACAAAAAAATAAATCAATACAAACAACATCTTTATCAGGTAATGTAGATATTACTGCAACAATTCTTGATTATGCAGGTGTTAATATTCCAACGATTTATGATGGTAAAAGTTTAAAAGAAGTTGTGGAAAATCCTAGCAAACAAGTGCGAAACTCTTTACCAATTGTTCAAGTTTGGGGACCGAAAGCAACACATTGTTTAACAGTTATGGACGATCAATATAAATATGTGTATTGGTATTACAAAGATGAAGAAAAAGGAATTTTACCAACAGAAGAATTATTTGATATAAAAAATGATCCTTATGAAATGAAAAACCTTGCCAACCAATCTGATTATAGTAATCAACTTAAAAATATGAGAGCACTCTATGATGAACAATTACATCATTGGAAAAACGAAGGTGTAAAATATAATGGTTATGAAAAATACGAATCCTTATTCGTAAGACAATAGTTATCTAAAATATACTTTATTAAAAACATTCGTTTGGCTTTAACATTGATTTAGAGGAAAGCATAAAATACAACCCTCCCATACAGTTTGTTTCTCTGTAAGAGTCTCTCTAATACTGTTTAACTTTGCGTGAGACTCCTTCGGAGTGACAAACAAGATGGTTAAGGGAATGACGTTACTATTGATGTTTTATCCATTAAATTATCAGTATTACCTAAAAAATAAATATGAAATCATTTGTATTCATTATTCTGCTGTTTGTAAGTTTCTCTTTTTTCTCACAAGAAGAAAATAAAGATATTCTATTAATTCATGCTGCACAACGAGATTCACAAAACGGTGTTTTCCCTTCAACAGGTGTAGAAACTTGGTATGATCAGTTAAGTCAAATGAGTACTTCTGATGCCACACTAGAATACATTGCAGAATATGTACAAGGACTTTTAGTCTTAACGGATGATTATGCTGATGTAAATGTTGATTTTAATAGTCTTGGTTACGCCAATTCGTTGGCAGATATTTACTATGATCCACAGTTTGCAAGTATCAAGTCTACAATAATTAATGGAGGTTATAAATATGTAATATTCTTTGATTCTGAACAAGCATATACATATCCAGAAATTATCTATGAAGCATGCAAGCAGTTTTCACAACCAATTTTAGAAGCTGGAGGAACGCCTATGTTAATGATGAATTATTCTTCTTATGTTAGTGATATGAATCAATTGGGTGATTTTACCTATCGCGCAGCAAATGGAAACGGAATAGAAGTAATTCCTGCAGCTTTTGCTATAGATGAAGCAGGTTTGCAAGGAAGAAGAGTTGGAGAGGCTAGAGCAAAACAAGCAATGATTAGTGCCAGTGCTATTTATAGAAAAATTACGGGTTTAGATGCGGCAGATGCCAATTACGTTCCTACTTACGAACATACCAATATAAACCCAGCATCTCAATACACCTTTTCAAACGCCACAATTACGCAACTTGCTAATTATGCCACAACTGCTGTAGATACGCATAAAACAGCTGAACATTATACTACAAGTTATCAAAATGATGGAGCTGTGGTTTATCGTAATCTTGATGTAACAAGTGCACCTTTTAACAGTATTGTAAAATATTTTTACAAAGGCAGTAGCACGCATAATTTTACAGGAGATAGATTGAATACACTTATTAATAATACCTATACAGCGAGTGAACAAAAATTAGGAAATCAGAATTTTGACACCAGAGATTGGACCGTTGATGATACAACTCTTAGAGCATCTACTTTTGCAAATAATGCAGATTTGGGTGTGTTTATTTATGTTGGTGGGAGTGATCCAGATGCTTTTGCGCAAGATATCATCAACTCAAATCAAGCAAATATTGTTCCTCTTGTTTTTGATTGGATTAAAGGTTTTGACAGTGCAAGTGGAGTTACATCAACAACAAATGCATTAAATGATGAAGGTTGCGCAGCTTTGTGGTTTAACTATCATTTTAGAGGTTGGAAAACCATTCCGCTTACAGTAGGTATGGGAAGATTGAATGAAACTTTTTCTAATTTCATTGCGGCTGATGATGGGCTACATATTTCAGATCCTCTAATTTATATGAATGCAGCAATGATGATTGCATCTTCCATGGGAACGGAATTAGCCATTCCAGATAATTTGCCAACAAGAAAAGGAAATTGGACACAAACACAATTGGAAACTGCCATTAAAATGGGGCATGACCTCATAAAAGAACTTGCTTATATGTCAGAAACATTTAAGTATGTTCCAGATAGTGACCTTTCCATAACAACCAAAACCATTCCGAAAGTAGTTGTAAATGAACCATTTAGTTTTCAGTTAATAGCACAAGGTGGTACAAGTAATTATACTTGGGAATTGATTTCTAGTGCTCCGCTACCTGATGGATTATCACTTTCTACAGATGGTTTAATTTCTGGCAATGCAACTACAAATTTTGAATACCAAAATGTTGCTTTTAAAGTAACAGATAGTAATGGTGCTTTCCGTAAAGTTGGTTTAAACTTAACATCAACAACAGATGCTTTAAGTACATCAGATTATTTTTCTAGTGAACATGTGTTCGTTTATCCAAATCCGATTAATAAAAAGGAGTTAAATGTGTCAATTTCTGACAAGTTAAATTCAAATGCTATTCTCGAATTATATTCAATCGATGGTAAACGCTTAATTCAAAAAAGTTATAAGGATTCTAAACAAGATCTTACATTGAACGTTGGTAATATATCTTCAGGCATTTATTTGTTGAAGATTATAATAGGAAATACGATTAAAAGTAAGAAAGTAATTATTGAATAGTATAACTATTTATAATTTATTGCTTTTTCGTACAGTTTGCCACTTTCAGTTTGTCACTTTGTAAGAGTCTTATTCTATTACTCCAATCTTGTGTGAGACTTCTACGGAGTAACAATCAAGACGGTTAAGGAACTAAAAGATCAAGAAAAAATGGCTGCTTTTATAAACCTACTTTTTTTTAAAAAAGTTACCATCACTACTAAACTACATAGACACTAAGTTAATCATAAAAATTCTTATCAAGAAGAATATCAGATGAACTAATAAAGATATTGTTTTATTTGGTGATCTATAACTCATTCAAAAAATGATTTAAAAGAGCGCGTTAGATTGTTCTTTTAGTTTTTCAATATTTTCTATCCTTATATAGGCTAACGGCTGCTATTAACACAACTTTTTTAAATAAATGGGAGAATTCAGCAACATAAAGGCAGATTTGAGTCTGTTGTTTGGCGTTGTTAAGTTGTATTTTTGTTTAGCTCATTTTATGATTTTTATCTAAAACGATCTTTAAAAATTAATGTGATTCAACATCCATTTTGTTTTTAAAGACACCTTTGTTTTTAGAAATGTATGTCTGTTTCCTTTACATAAAGAAAATTCTATGAGTCAATTTTTCTCTAAAAAGAATAGAAAAGAAATGAAAAATAGATTTTGGTTTTGTTTGGTATTACATTTTGCTTTTCTGTGTTCAGTTTTTGCTCAAACAGCAACACCTAGAAAAGGAAAACCCAATGTAATTATTGTAATAACAGATGATCAGGGAACCGGAGATTTAGGTTGTATGGGAAATCCTTTTATCAAAACACCTAATATAGATAGCTTTTATCAAGAATCAGTAAGATTTACAAATTACCACGTTTCTTCTACTTGTGCGCCTAGTAGAGGAGCCTTAATGACCGGTAGACATACCAACAGGGTTAATACTTTTCATACCATTACAGGACGATCAATACTTTTTGAAGATGAAGTAACGCTTCCTCAGGTTTTTGCACAAAATGGGTATACCAATGGAATGTTCGGTAAATGGCATTTAGGAGATAATTATCCTTTTCGTCCGGAAGATAGAGGATTTCATGAAGTGGTAAGAATTGGTGGTGGAGGCATTACGCAAGGTCCAGATTTTTGGTGGAATGATGGTTTTGATGATACATACTGGCACAACGGACAATTACAAAAATACAATGGATATTGTACAGATGTATTTTTCTCAGAGGCATTAAATTTTATTGAAGAAAACAAAGACCATCCTTTTTTCTGCTACATTTCTACAAATGCACCTCATAAACCTTGGAATGTGCCCAAAGAATATTTAGATATGTATAAAAACGTAAAAGAAGTTAAAGAGATTTATAAACGTTTTTATGGGATGATCACCAACGTTGATGATAACTTTAAATTGTTAGAAGAGAAACTAGAAACACTCGGGTTAAAAGAAAATACCATTGTTATTTTTACTACAGATAATGGAAGTGCAGGTGGACAAAGAATATTTGATGCAGGTTTAAGAGGCGGAAAAGGAAGTGTTTATGAAGGAGGGCACAGAGTGCCTTTGTTTGTGAGATGGCCAAATGGAAAAGTAACTGGAGGGAAAGATATTGATGAATTAGTAGCACATTATGATTTGCTACCAACTTTTGTAGATTTATTCGATTTTGATTTTAATCCAGTAAAACCTATAGATGGTAAAAGTCTAAAACCATTACTTTATAATAACAATTCAAATTGGGAAAATAGAGTTTTGTATGTAGATACACAAAGACTACAAAATTTAATTAAGTACAGAACGTATGCTGTTATGGATAATGATTGGCGTTTGATAAATGGAAAGGAATTATACCATATAAAAACAGATCGTAGTCAAACCAAAAACATCATCAAGCAACATCCAGAAGTAGCAAATCGTTTGGCAGAAGGTTACGGAAAATGGTGGCAATCCATTATGGCAGAAAACCCAAATGAAAGATATGGATATATAAAAGTGGGTTCATCAAAAGAAAATCCAAGTAGAATTTCTGCGCACGATATGTTTACAGGCAAACACAATGGAGCTTGGCATCAAGATGGAGCCTCAAAAGCGGTACAAGCTACAGGTAGATGGAAAATAGAATTTGCAGAAGATGGAGAATATGCCATTTACTTACGTAGGTTTCCTAGAGAAAGTGAACATGCAATAAATGCAACTTTTCCAGGGCAAGAAAAAAGAATAGAATTACAAAAAACAATGTCTGGAAGTACAAAATCAGATTTTGAAAAAGCGTATTTGTACGTTGCCAACATCGAAAAAGAACAAAAGATTACACCTGGTCAATCAGAAGTTAAATTTACAGGAAAAATACCTGCTGGTAAATATGATATGGAGGCACAATTGATAGATAAGGAAGGAAAAGTGTATCCTGCATATTACGTTTATATAGAGAAATTATGAAAAATAAAAAGTCACAAAGTCTAATAATGAGTTTGTTAGTAATGGCATTAACAATTTTAAATTCATGTTCTACAAAAGAAACAGAGGTAAGTATTGAATCACTTTTAAATGAAATGATTGATAGAGATGCTGTGGCACACTTTCCAAAGAAGGATTTCCGTTTAAAACAGGAAAGTAGTTATAATCGTGCTTCAACAAGTCCCAATGATACTGTAGGTTGGTTTACCAATCATGATATGAATCCAAGAGCTAAGGATACCAATTTTATTCGGGTAGAAGAAAAAGAGGGTAAAAAGGAATGGGTGTTGATGGATCATCAGGGAGCTGGAGCAATTGTACGAACCTGGATGCCTCATAGATCACTAAAAAGAAGCACAACCAATAGTATCATAAAGTTTTATTTAGATGGTTCAACAGAACCCGTGCTTGAAGGAAATATGTTGGGGTTTTTAGACGGGACAGATTTTTTTCCTTATCCTTTGGCACATCAATCTTTACGTTCGGCTGTATCTTTTTTTCCAATTCCTTATGCAAAAAGTTGTAAGGTTACGGTTACAGAACGTCCGTTTTTTTATCAACTTACCTATAGGGAATACTCTAAATCTACAAAGGTAAAAACCTTTACAATAGAAGATTATCAAAAATCAGAAGGTCAAATTAAACAAGTTTGTGAAAATTTACTTGCCCCAAAAAATACAACTAAAGGTAAAACCGTGAAATTAAATGAAATTCTAGGTGCAAAAGAAGAAAAATCAATTGAACTACCTGCAGGAACTCAGGCAGTTCGTACGCTTACACTTAAATTAGGTAGTTATGCAGACTCAACAGTAACACGTTCAACGATTCTTAAAATGGAGTTTGATGGAAAACAAACAGTTTGGTGTCCTGTTGGTGATTTTTTTGGAACAGGGATTGGTTTACACCCTTTTCAAGGATGGTCTCGTACAGTTTCCGAAGACGGAATAATGTCATGTAGATGGGTAATGCCCTACCAAAAAACTGCTAAAATAACACTGCTGAACCTTGGTGATAAACCAATTGATATTCAGTTAAATACGGTGGTTGGTAATTGGAAGTGGAATAATAGTAGCATGTATTTTAATGCTGCTTGGCGAGGACAATACCCAGTGGCAACTCGTCCACATTCAGACTGGAACTATGTTACGCTTAAAGGCCGTGGTGTTTATGTTGGTGATGCACTAACCGTTATGAATCCGGTAGACGATTGGTGGGGAGAAGGAGATGAAAAGATATGGGTTGATGGAGAAGATTTTCCTTCTATTTTTGGTACAGGAACAGAAGATTATTATGGATACTCATGGGGATACAATGATTTTTATGAACATCCTTTTCATGCACAACCACGTGTTAATGTCTATGATAAGTTAAATAGAAAAATAAAATTAGAAGATAATAGCACAGAAGGTTATAGTACAGAAACCCGTACGCGTTCTTTAGATGTAATTCCGTTTGGAAGTTCTCTTCAGTTAGTTATGGAAGTTTGGAGTGGAACAGATTGTGAGATGGCTTATGGTGTTGGAGTTTATTGGTATGGCGATGCTTCAACTACGTCAAATCGACTACCTGATCCCGAAGGCGCTATGTCTGTGCATTAGTTATAATCAAATAAATATCTCTATGAAAGTTGGTTTAAGTTGGGTTGTAAAACCACATTTAATGCGATTGAAATTACCAACGAAATTTTAATAAATTTAAAAGGATGAAAAAATTAACATTACATCGATTAACAATACTCTTAGTTATTTGCTTCTTTCAATTTAGTTGTAAAAACATCAAAAAAACGGAAACCGTAACTGTTGATTACATTACAGAAACCTCCGGTGATGTTGATTTTGGAAAAACAAAAGTTACCGCTTTTACTCCTGAAATTAGAAAGAATATGAAGAAACTTTATCAGGATAAAATCGGAATGTTTATTCATTGGGGACCTTATGCCCAGCTTGAAGGAATGTGGAATGGTGAGAAAAAAAGTGCAGAATGGATTATGAAAGTAGGAAAAATTCCTGTAAAAGATTATGAAAGAGAAGCTGCTGCTAAATTTAAACCCGTAAACTTTAATGCAAATGATTGGATAGATATAGCTGAAAAGGCTGGGATGAAATTTATGGTTTTAACAGCAAAACATCACGATGGATTTGCGATGTATAAATCAAAACATCCTTACAACTTGGTAGATTTTGCAGGTTTTGGTAGAGATATATACAAAGAATTGGCAGACGCATGTGCTCAAAGAGAAATGAACCTAGGCTTTTATTATTCTCAAAGTCAAGATTGGCATGAGAAAGGTGGTGTAGGTAATGATTGGGATTTTGAAGGAGTGCTAAAACCGCAAAAAGATTATGATGATTATTTTTATAACAAAGTAGCTCCTCAAGTAAAAGAGTTGACTCAGAATTATAAAGATATTTTTATGGTTTGGTTTGATACTCCAATTCAAATGGATGATGAAAAATGTCAGTTGATGATGGATATTGTAAAAGAAAATCAACCAGGAGCATTGGTAAATTCAAGACTTGGTAACGGTTTTGGTCATTTTGATGTTTCTATAGATAATGGTAAAACACCAAGTGTAAGTACAGCAACTTGGCTACCAGATTTAAAAGTGCCTTGGCAAACACATGAGTCTGTTACTAAAGGTGGTTGGGGATATACTTCTTACGGAGCAGAATTAGATCGTACCAAAGATTACCCAGATTTTATTTACAGTTTATGTAGAATTGTAGGAAACGGAGGTGTTTATTTATTAAATGTTGCTCCAAGACCAGATGGTACAATACCGCAATCTCAAGCAAATAGTTTACGCGCCATTGGCGAATGGTTAGAAATAAATGGTGAAGCTATTTATGGTGCAGATCCAAGTCCTTTAAAATTTCCACCCTTTGCAATTACAAGTAAACCTGGTAAAGTTTATTTGCATGTAAAAGACATTGAGAAAAATAAGGTTTCCTTAACAGGTATTTTATCCAAAGTAAACAAAGCTTATGTTTTATCAGATGCCTCAAAACAGACTTTAAATTTTACACAAGATAAAGAGCAATTAATAGTTAATGTTCCCAAAAATTTAAAAGAGCCAAGAGTAACTGTAGTTGTTTTAGAAATAGAAGATGAAAAAGCGAAGGTAATTGATGAAACAATACAACAAGAAGAAAATGGTTCCATAAAATTACCAGTTTCAAAATGTGAATTTGCTATAAGACGTATCAGTTATGATTATGAAAAAGAGATCACGCATCGTTGGGGAGAAAACGTAAAACAAGGTTTAATTTGGACAGTAAATGTAAAACAATCAGGTGTTTTTAAAATAATTAGTGAAGATAGTGGAGATCATGATTTTACTTATAATCTAATAACACCAAAAGAAACTTTAGAGTTAAATGCCAAAGGAACTATTGGTGCAATAACAAAAAAACTGCAAGAAGGAAGTATAAACCTAAGCAAAGGTGTGTATCAGATTAAGGTATATCCAAAGGTAAAAACAAGTAAAAAAACAAAACATAGATACAAGTTTAAAGGTCTAGAGTTGGTTTTATTAGAAGAATAAAAATAAAATTTAAGACAACATGATTAAAAATTTAATATTTGTAATTTTCATTTTCGGGCAGTTAAGTTTTGCCCAACAAAACCCTATTCTTAAAGAAAGCGATTCTAATTTTCTATATGTATGCGATCCTTCGGCAGAGGTGTTTAATGGAAAAGTATATCTCTATTGTTCTCACGATCAACCAGACGCAACTAATTATGAATCCATGAAGGATTATGTAATTCTAGAATCATCAGATTTAAAAAATTGGACAAATCATGGCGTGTCTTTAGATCCTCAATTAGATAAAGGATTTGAATATGCACAATCAAATATGAATGCACCTGATGCGGCTTATAAAAATGGTTGGTATTATTGGTATTTTCCTAGTGATATAACACATGTTGGTGTCGCTAAAAGTAAATCTCCAACAGGTCCTTGGGAATCAGCTGTTTCCAATGAGATTGCTACTATTTTTGATCCAACGGTGTTTGTTGATACAGATGGTCAAGCATATATTTATGGCAATGATCACTGGGTTGATATCGGAGAGAAAGGCTCACATATTATGGGTGCCAAATTAAAAGATAATATGGTTGAATTAGATGGGCCTTGGGTTCGTTTAAGTAAAGAAACTGTAAATGAAGCAGTTCATGTTTTTAAACGTAATGGAAAATATTATTTCAGTGCAAGGGTTGGCCCCGTAACTAAATATTGGATGGCAGATTCTCCTTTACCAAAGTATGCAAAACTTAAAGGTGAGCTTGCTCCTAATTCTCCTGAGTCACCAAATCATACTTCTGTAATTGAGTTTGATAAGCAATGGTATCTTTTTTATCATCGTGGAGATGTGAATAATGGTAACCGTTATAAAAGATCCGTTTGTTTTGATAAAATCACATTTAGAAAAGATGGTACAATAGAACCAATAGTCTACACATTAGATAAAAATGTAGAGATAACGGTGCCAACCTATGCAAAACGTAAAAAGAGAATTCAGATAAAAAACAATCCTAAAGGAAAACAAGTTCTCTCTAAAATGGGTGAAAGTATTCGTTATGAAGCAGAATATTTTACTGAACAATCTGGTGATGTAAAAGTTGAAAAAAATAAAACGGATAAAAATAGTGAAAGTATAATTCAGCTTTCAAAGAGTTCTTGGTTGAGTTATACTGAAATCGAATTCGGCAAAAGTGCTGCACCATTTTCTTTTCGTGTTAATGTTTCATCACCAAATGAAGGAGCGAAAATAATAGTTCGTATTAATAGTCCAACAGGAACAATTATAGGAACAATTCCCATTCCTTCAACAGGAAGCTGGAACAGTTATAAAACGATTTCAACAACATTAAATAGAGTTAGAGGAGCGCAAACAATTTATGTATGTTCAGAAGGTGATGATGGGAGTTTGTTTAATTTAAATTGGTTTGAATGGACACCAGCTGTGAAAAAAGGAAAATAAAACTTAGTAACATAATCTGAGATTAAATAAATAAATAAATCAAATGAAACTTCATAAAGGTATCGTGATTTTAATGTTAATAGCACTTGGAGCATGCTATTCAGTTAAAGAAAAAAAGGACGTTCAAGAAAAAAAGGAAGTTACTGAACTAAAGGCTAAAAAACCTAATGTAATTCTGATTATGACCGATGATCAAGGTTACGGAGATTTGGCATGTCTTGGAAATTCAGTTTTAAAAACACCTAATTTAGATAAGTTACATAGTGAGTCGGTAAGACTTACCAACTTTCATGTAAGTCCATTTTGTACACCATCAAGAGCGGCGCTTATGACTGGACGTTATCCTGGTAGAACAGGAGCATATCGTACCAGTAGCGGACGTACCTTACTTCATACCGATGAAAAAACAATGGCAAATGTATTTTCAGAAAACGGGTATACTACCGGAATGGTTGGGAAATGGCATTTAGGAGATAACGCCCCACATAGACCACAAGACAGAGGGTTTCAAGATGTAATTTGGCATAAATCTGGAGGAGTTGGTCAAGCTGCAGACTACTGGGGTAATGACTATTTTGATGATACCTATGAACGAAATGGTAAAAATGAAAAATTTGAAGGCTATTGCACCGATGTGTGGTTTGATGAGGCTATCGATTTTGTGGAGAAAAATAAGGAGGAGCCATTTCTACTCTATTTAGCTACCAATGCACCACATGGACCTTATATTGTAGGTAAGGAATGGAGCGACCCTTACAGAAACAAAGCGAAATGGAAATCGGGTCCTGAATTTTATGGTATGATTGCCAATTTTGACTACAACTTGGGGATTCTGAGAAATAAACTTGAAGATTTAGGAATAGCTGATAACACCATCTTAATCTTTATGTCTGATAATGGTACAGCAAAAGGGGGAAGTTTTAAAGGACTGAATTCAGAGCCATTAAAGGGATATAATGCAGGTATGAGAGGTAAAAAATCTTCGATTTATGAAGGTGGTCATCGTGTACCTTTTTTCATTCGTTGGCCTGATGGAGGTTTGCTAGGAGGAAGAGATGTAGATGCACTTGCAGCTCATATTGATGTATTGCCAACGCTCGCTGATTTATGTGGAATACCAATTTCAGATTCGCACAATCCTGATGGAATATCTTTTAAACCTGTTTTGGAAAATTCTCAAAATGCAAAAAAACGAGACCATCTTGTAGTACAATTTCAGGGAGGACCATTTTTTAAAGGTCCACCAAAAGAGTGGGAATTTACATGTGTAATAAAAGATAACTGGCGATTAATTAACGGAACAGAACTCTACGACATTCAAAATGACCCTGGTCAAAAAAAAGATATTTCTTCCGCTAATTCAGAAAAGGTAGCAGCGTTGCGAACACTTTACACACCGTTTTGGAAATCTGTTTCACCACGTATGACTCCTGTTTCTATTGATCTCGGAAACTCTAAAGATAATCCTACATTATTATGTTCACAAGATTGGTACTTGGATAGTGGAAATCCACCTTGGAATTTTGGTTCAATCAAAAGACTTCCATCGGTCACTGGACCCTGGATGGTAAACGTCAAAAAAGCAGGTTTATATCGATTTACACTTCGTCAATTCCCAGAAGAAGCAGATAAAGTAATTAAGGCTGTACGAGCAAAAATTCAGATAGCTGGAAAAGATCAGGAAATGGTTGTAGAGCCAGGCAGCAAAGAGGTTGTTTTTGAGTTGGAAATCCCAGCAGGGAAAACGGAACTTATTACCTATCTCTATACGAGCAAGGGTAAAATAGGAGGAGCCTATTTTACAGAAGTTGAAGCACTATAGGATAAGAAGGTTTAATAACATATTCCTAAAGAATAGCGGTAATGAAAGCAAATTTATTCCCTTAAAAAGGGTGAAGATTTTTCAAAAGAATTTATAGTAATCAATTTTATGAATACCTATTAAAATAAATATGAATAGTAAACAAATAAGACCTTTTTTAGAAATAGTAATATGTTCAGTTGCATTATTGATGCTATTTTCGTGCAAGCCAGATTTAACTATTAAAGAATCTTCTTTTAGTAAATCACTTGTTCCTGGAAAATTTATTCTCCCAGCAGAAGAAGGTTGGTGGAACTGGGGGATGTCTCCTATTTATGATGAAAACGGGAAATTACACGTTTTTATGTCTACCATTCCAAATAAAGGACGTTGGATAAAAGATAGTAAAATTGTTCATTTTACGGCAGATACACCAGAAGGTCCTTATCAATTTGTGGATACCACATTTTCAAGTAAAGCTTCAACCTATCACAATCCGCAAGTATCTAAAGTTGGTGACACCTATGTAATGGTGTATTTGGTAAAAGAAAGAACAACACCAAGATTAGCACAACAAATAGGTATTGCAACCACAAAATCTTTAGAGGAACCTTGGGTAGAAAGTCCTCACAATCCAATTATAAAAGCATCAGGTAAAATGGATGGAGCAAATATTATTCACGCTTCCAACCCTACTTTTTTGGTTGATGAAAATGGAAAATATCGAATTTATTACAAGTCAGTTACGGATAATCACAAAGATTTTAGGGAAATTTCATTAGCGATTGGTGATCATTTAGAAGGGCCTTATGAAAATTATAAAGAAAACCCATTAATTTCTTATGCGGATAAAGGATTAGATATAGAAGATCCTTATGCTTTTTATTACAATGAGATGTATTATCTAATTGTTGAAGATCGTATGGATGTAAAAAGTGCGTTGGAAGGAAATCCAAAAACGTTGGGTAAGAAAGAATTAGGAGGAAAACGACCAGGTTTAATCTATCAATCTAAAGACGGAATCCATTGGGACAGACCAGAAATAGGATACAATACAAACAGTCATTATTTTAATCACGAATTAGCTAGAAGTGAACGACCAAATATTTTATGGAAAGATGGAAACCCAGAATACCTGTTTTTGGCTTGTCATGATGAAGATCCAACAGCAGGGTATTATTTAAAAATAGAAGATTGGAAGTAAATAGTTAAATGATATTAATAGTTGTAAATGTATATCGAAATGAAAAATAGAATTATTCCTTTAATGATTTTTTTATCTTTACTTACAGTAGTAACTTATTCTCAAGAAAACGCTACACATCCTTTTTGGGCGCCAAAAACTTGGGAGCTTAGAGCAGATGATATTACAACCATCATGGGGTTTAGAGCTGAATTGACTGGGAATTTGAATCACCTTGAAAGACCATCACCAGAAGTTGTGAACAATGCATTTATCCGTGGTTTTTTTACCAAAGATGATGTAATGACTTGGGAAGTTGAAGCACCTTATGAAGCTGAGTATAGCATAGCGCTTTTGTATACGGGTAGTAATGATATCCTTTCAAAATCAACCTTTGAAGTTACTTCAGGGAATACTACAATTACTGAAAAAGCCAATATCAAAAATTGGGAAACAAGACCTATTGTTCAAAGACATTATTTAAAACAAAATTTAAACCTCAAAAAAGGAATTAATAAAATCAGTTTTCGTTTGGTCACTTTTGGCGATGAAAAAAAAGCGGAAGTAAATAAAGAAATAAAAGCCAATACAAATAAAAAACCAAATCCTTTTGCTTTTTGGTCCATAGAACTGGTGCGTCCAAAAGCTCATACAGCAATCAAAGCCAGAGCAAAGGCTATGAAAGCAGATGTTCAATGGATGGTTGATGGAAAATATGGTTTGTTTGTGCATTTCTCATCAGGTTCAAGTCCATATAATGGAGGACCTAAATTAGGGAAGCAATATCAAAAATTGGTAAATGAATTTGATGTAGATGCTTTTGTAGAAAAAGTAGTAGAAATTGGTGCTTCTTGGGTTGCGTTTACTTGTGCCCACGGAACTCAACATTGGCCAGGACCAAGCAAAACAATAGACAGTTTGAAGCCTGGTTTTACTTGTGAACGTGATTTAATCAGAGAATTGATTGATGGGTTAGGAAAACACAATATTCGTTTAATGTTGTATTACAATCCTAATAGCGGAATGGAAGATTTGTATGGAAATACCTATGGGAAAGGTAAAACTCCAGATCCATCAGGATATTTTCAGTTTTTAGAAGATCATTTTCGTGAAGTAAGCTTACGATATGGAGAAGATTTAGCAACCACAGGAGGTTATATTGATGATGGTGGTTGGAAAGTATATCAATTAGATCCTCCTTGGGAAAAACTGGCGAAAGCCATAAAAGCAGGAAATCCCAATGCTCCAGTTGGATTTAGCCAAAATCTATTTGCCAACTTAACTCCTTTTAGTGATTTAGTAGTTTCTGATGGATCAGGAAGAGTACCTGAAATTCAACCTGATTTTTTATTCGAAGAAGGAGGACAATTAGAAGGCCAATATCCAGCAAGTTGGTTTTATATGGATGGATGGTCTAGCAGAGTAAAAAACGGAAAGTTTACGCAAAAACCTAAATTTTCAGCAGAGAAATATATTGAGATTTTTAAGAAAGCAGATCAGGCAAATATGCCTATTACCATCAATTTGGCAATGACACCAGATGTAACTAAAGATCATCCAATTTTTAATCCAGAAAGTATTGAGATTATGAAAAAGGTACGTAAAGCAGTTAAAGGATATTAAGATGAAGAACCAAAAACATTTTTTTACTTTTTGTGTATTATTTTTTACAGGTATACAAATACATGTAGCGCAGTCCACAACAAAATTGTGGTTTGATAAACCTGCAACCTATTTTGAAGAATGCTTTGTTCTAGGAAATGGAAAACTAGGAGCTTCTGTTTTTGGAGGAGTAACATCAGATAAAATTTATTTGAATGATGTTACTTTATGGTCAGGAGAGCCTGTGAATCCAAATATGAACCCTGAAGCTTATAAATATATTCCAAAAGTTAGAGAAGCCTTAGCGAATGAAGATTATAAGTTGGCAGATGAATTAAACCGAAATGTACAAGGAAAATATTCTGAGTCCTATGCTCCATTAGGAACTTTATTTATCGATTTTAAACATCAAGGTGAAGTCAAAAATTATTACCGAGAATTAGATATAAGTAAAGCTGTTTCTAAAGTAAATTATCAGGTAGATGGTGTAAAATTTTCACGCGAATATATTACATCACATCCAGATCAAATAATGGTTATAAAATTGTCGGCGGATAAAAAAGAGGCTCTTAATTTTACGGTAAAAATGAACAGTTTACTAAAATATAAGACATCCACTAAAAGTAAAACTTTAAAAGTAGATGGATATGCACCTTACTATGTAGCTCATACAATTCAGAAGAATGTCAAAGACTCTGTGCGTTTCAATAAGGATCGTGGGACTCGATTTTCATCGTATTTGAAAATAGAAAATAAAGGAGGTAAGTTAACTTATACAGATAGTACATTAACGGTAAATGGTGCCACAGAAGCTAAACTTTATCTATCTATTGCAACTAGTTTTAATGGATTTGATAAAGACCCAGCAAAAGAAGGTTTGAATAATAAAGCAATGGCAAAAAAACAACTGTCTTTAGCTTATAAAAAAGGTTATGATAAAATAAAAGAAAATCATCTTTCTGATTACCAAAACTTTTTTGATCGTGTGGAATTGAATTTAGGCAAGACCAATGCTCCAAACATACCAACAGATGAACGTTTGAAAAGATATTATGATGGTTCAGAAGATAAAAATTTAGAAGTATTGTATTTTCAATTCGGTCGTTATTTATTGATTTCAAGTTCTAGAACAAAGAATGTTCCTGCAAATCTTCAAGGAATTTGGAACTCGTATGTACAACCACCTTGGTGTAGTAATTACACCATGAATATTAATGTAGAGGAAAATTATTGGTTAGCAGAAACTGCCAATCTATCAGAATTACATATGCCATTATTAACGTTTATCGAAAACCTTTCTGAAACAGGTAAAGTAACTGCAAAAACTTTTTATGGAGTTGATAAAGGTTGGGCTTCTTGTCATAATTCTGATATATGGGCAATGACTAATCCTGTAGGAGATTTTGGAAAAGGAAGAACACAATGGGCAAACTGGAATATGAGTGGGCCTTGGTTGGTAACACACCTTTGGGAGCATTATCAATTTACCCAAAACAAAGATTTTCTTAAAAATAAAGCCTACCCTTTAATGAAAGGTTCTGCTGAATTTTGTTTGAATTGGATGGTAGAAGATAGTAAAGGAATGTTAGTAACCTCACCATCTACCTCACCAGAGAATACGTATGTAACTAATGAAGGTTTTAAAGGCGCTACTTTGTATGGAGGAACAGCAGATTTGGCTATGATAAGAGAAAGTTTTATCCTACTCATAGAAGCTTCTAAAGTATTAAATGTAGATGCAGCGTTTAGAAATGAGTTGCAAGAAGCTCTTAAGAAAATGCATCCTTATCAAATAGGGAAAAAAGGAAATCTTCAAGAATGGTATCACGATTGGGAAGATGCTAAACCCCAGCATCGTCATCAATCACATTTGTTTGGTTTACATCCAGGAAATCATATAACCACTGAATTAACACCAGAATTAGCAGAAGCAAGTAAAAAATCACTCGAAATTAAAGGTGATAAATCAACAGGATGGTCAAAAGGTTGGAGAATTAATTTGTGGGCAAGACTAAAAGATGGTAATCACGCCTATAAAATGTATCGAACATTATTAAATTATGTAGAACCTTCAGGCTTGTACACGAATTATAGTAAAGGAGGAGGAACCTATCCAAACTTATTAGATGCACATCCACCTTTTCAAATTGATGGAAATTTTGGTGGAGCAGCTGGGGTTCTTGAGATGTTGATGCAATCAAATAAAAATCAAATACACTTGCTACCAGCTTTACCAGATGTTTGGACTGAAGGTTCTGTAAAAGGAATCTGTGCTCGTGGAGGTTTTGAAATATCAATGGTTTGGAGTGATGGGCAATTGATAAAAACAAGCATATATTCAAAAATAGGAGGAAAAACAACCTTAAAATATAAAGAAAATCAAAAAGAAATTGCCCTTAATGCGGGGCAAACAATCGAAATAAACTGGTAAAAAAATGAAATTCTCAACAAAACATAAAATGTTTTTTGTTTTCTTTTTCTGTTGGATGTTGCCGCAAACAATATGTTCTCAACACATAAATGAAGCAATAGAACCAGAAGTTAAGGGGGAAAAAGTGATTGATTTACTTGATGGAGGTTCATTAAATATGTGGAAAAACTCTTCAAATAGTTGGTCTTTACAAAATGGAATGATTGTTGGGAATACTAAAAATGAGAAACTTGATAAACCTGAGTGGATTTATACCAAAGAACAATTTAATGATTTTGAATTTACCTGTGAAGTAAAGTTAACAGGCGATAATCAAAGAAATACAGGTATTTATTTTAGAGTGAATACGTTTTTGTTTAAGCAAAAAAGAGGAAATAATTCCTATGAAGCTGCTTCTGGTTATGAGTATGATATTGCATCTCACAAACCAGGAAAAAAAGATTTTAGAGGTTCTTTAGGCGATTGGTATGCGCGCCTTTCTCTTAGGGTTTTTGCAGATGAAAAAATTATGAATCAAATGTACAAGCCAAAAGATTGGAATCGCATAACGATTCGAGCACGTAGAAATCGTATAGAGTATTGGATAAATGGAGTGAAAATTATAGATTTTTTTGATAAGGATCCGAACGCATCTCAAAAGGGATGCATTGGTTTTCAAATTCATAATGGTTCAGTGATGAAAGTAGAATATCGAGAAATTCGAGTAAATAAGTTAGATTTTAAAAGAAATTAAAAATGATGAAAACTAAAGTTTTAGTAGCCTTATTATTCTGTGTGATGTTCACAGGATTTAACAATGTAGTTTCACAAACAACCTACAAGAATAGTGATGGAAGTACATTTGTGCCCAAAGATTTTTATCCGAAGTTTAGTTGGAAAACTACTCCACAGTATTTTATGTTTCAGGATAAGAATCGCTTATTAACTCCCAAAGAAGTTGCATTTATTGCTCCAAGAACCGATTTTATTTGCATCGAAAAATCGCACGGAAAAAAACAATTAGGTGCTGCAGAATTAGGTGCAAAGAAGGAGGCAAAAGCCTTTAAAAAGGCGAACCCCAATATTAAAGTATTGTTTTATTTTAATGCAGCTTATGCTTGGACGTATACTTCTTATACCAAAAATTTCACCAAGAAAGGTGTTGAGAAACACCCAGAGTTAAAGAAATTTTTAATTACTAATAAAAAAACAGGAAAGTTAGCAGAACATTTTGGAGCTTATTGTTATGATTTATTAAATCCTGAATTCCGTGAATGGTGGGTAGAAACAGTTGCCAAAGGAGTTAGAGAATCTAATTGCGATGGAGTTTTTATTGATCAAATGCATGGAAATAGTAAGTTTCGTAAGAAAGATAAACCCGAAATTGAAATTGCAATGGGAGAAATGATGGCAGCGCTTAAAGAGAAAATGGGCGCTGATAAAATACTATTGGGTAACAATGCCAATAATAAAGATGCAGGTTATGTGTATCCTGTTTGTGATGCTGTAATGTTTGAAAACTATTCAAAAGCTAGATATACTAAAGAAAGCTTGTTAAGTGAGTGGGGAGATATGCTTAAAAATGCTAAAGAAGGAAAAATATCGGTTTTTCGTCTTGGTGTGGATGGAGCAGGAAGAGGTAATATTAAGCCTAATATGCCAGAACTATCTCAAGAAAAATTAGAGTTTGCTTTGGCTTGCTATTTAATTGGAGCAGAACCTTATTCGTATTTTATGTATAGTTGGGGCTGGAAATTAAGAACAGGTCCTTTGGTAAACTATCCGGAATTACAAAAACCTCTTGGAGCACCAAAAGGAGCATATAAAAGAATTACACCAGAAGGTTGGGCGTTTACTCGTGAGTTTGAACATGCCAGTGTTTGGGTAAATACAGAAACAAGACAAGCTAAAATATCTTGGAAATAAAAAGCTCCGTTAGGATTTAAAAAGTATTTATATTTTTATGAAAAAACATTCGACCATTTTATTGACTCTAATTCTACTATGTTTTGCCAGTTTTGTTTCAGCACAAATAAAATTAAAAACGCTTGCTGATTTTGTTCAGCCTAGTGGAGACTGGTTTCATGCAAAAGAAGTAATGCTAAATGTAGCTGACAGCACGCAATTTAAAACCGTGGTAGGAGAAGGGTGTATTGTGAATGGATTAACGGGGAAAACCGATAATTTAATCTCAAAAGAATCATTTGGCGATATTGAGTTTTATGTTGAGTTTATGGTTCCTAAAGGTTCCAATTCGGGCATCTATTTTCAAAGTCGTTATGAAATACAAGTGTTAGACAGTTGGGGAGTAAAAGATCCTCAATTTCTAGATTGTGGAGGAATTTATCAGCGATGGGACAAAACAAAACCTAAAAATGTAAGAGGTTATGAAGGAATAGCTCCAAGAGTGAATGCCAGTAAAAAACCTGGTGTATGGCAGAGTTATAATGTTATTTTTAGAGCGCCAAGATTTGATGCTGAAGGAAAAAAAATAAAAAATGCACTTTTTGAGCGAGTGATACTTAATGGGGTAGTTATTCATGAAAATAAAGAAGTTACTGGAGCTACGCGTGAAGGTACCGAAGGAGCTGAAGAAGCTTTGGCACCACTTAAATTTCAAGGAGATCATGGTTCTGTTGCTTACCGAAATATGCGAATCCGCAAATTAGATAATATTCGTGAATCAAAACCAAATACGTGGGTAGACTTGTTTGAAAATACAGAAGCAGGGCCCAATTATGATTTTGTAGTAGAAGGAAATGCAACACCAGAAGATGGTGATAAAATGTTTGAATATGACGGTAAAACATTAAAAACAATGTATAAATGGGAAACCGACTCATCTACCTATGCCGTTGCAGTTACAAAAAAAGTCTACAGCTCATACGATTTAAAATTTGATTTTAAATGGGGCGATCGTCGGTTCAAGCCTCGTTTAAATTTGATTAAAGATGCTGGCATATTATTCCATAGCCAGAGTGGTTGTTATGCTTGGCCTCCAAGTTTAGAATATCAAATTCAACAGGGCGATTTTGGTGATTTATGGTGCCTCAAAGGATGTCATAGTGATGTTTTAAAGGATGAAACTATTATTAAACACAAACAAAAAACGTATAGTAGGGCTAAAAAATGGGTAGATAAAGAACAAGATGAATGGAACAAGGTGTTGATTGAAGTAAGAGGAGATAAAGCAAAATACTATTTAAACGGTGTTTTAGTAAACGAGATTGTGAATGCCACTTATGGTGGTTTAACTCTTTCTTCTGGGTTTATATGTTTGCAAGCAGAATTCTCTGAAGCCATCTATAGTGATATTAAAATAAGAGAAATAGTTGAATAATAGTAATAAATCGATTAGTATGAAGAATCTTAAATCACCCTTATTAAATTGTTTATTGGTCTTGCTCATAGGTCTTGCAGGATGCACCAGCAATTTCAAATACAAAGTTGATAAAAACACAAACTCAGTAACTATTCATCAAGATAGTACGCGTATTCAAATTGAAATTATCGATCATGCTATCATTCATGTTCAAAAACAGTTGTTGGGACAAAAAGTATCTGATCTTCCTGATTATGTGACTGTTTTAGAACCACAAAATGTGGATTGGAAATTAAAAGAAACTAAAAATTACGTTTCCATAAGTACGGATAAATTAGAAGTGAAATTTAAAAGTGATGGGACTCTTGAATACTCAAATTTAGGTGGAGAAAACTTAGTAACTGAAACAAACGAATTAAGTTACATCAAACCTGATACTTTAAATGAGAACACGGTTTCGCAGGCTTTTATTGCTGGTGATGAGGCACTTTACGGTCTTGGTCAATTCCAAAGTGGAATTATGAATTGGAAAAATGTACCAATTCGTTTACAGCAGTTCAATCAAGAAATCGCAATTCCTTTTGTAGTTTCTACCAAAGGTTATGGTATTTACTGGCATAATTATAGTCTAACGGATTTCAATCTGCCACAAGACGAAATATTTTTTACCACTGAAGGTGATGTTGTAAAGAAAAAGAGTGAAGGTGAACAAACAGACGTTGAGGAAAAAGAAGATGTGGCGACTTACCTTAAAGCAGATCAAACAAAAAAAGATATTAGAGAAGCTTCTTTTACGCCAACTCAATCAGGAGAATACACCTTTTTAGCCATAAGTGATTATGAAGGACGTCCAAGAGGTGAAATTATGCTTTCTTTAGATAATGATACCATTATCGATTACCATAGCGTATGGGTACCAAGGAGATATTCAGCTAAAAAACATCTTGAAGCAGGTAAAACATATAACGTTAAATTTTTAAATAAAGGTGCTTCCATTGCCGGACGATTGCTTTATAACAAACCAGATTTTAATAAAACCGTGTTTAGTAGTACAAAAGGAAATGTGATTGATTATTATTTGGTTCATGGTGAAAATCCTCAGGAAGTTATTCATCAATACCAAAACTTAACAGGTAAAGCCAATATGTTTCCAAAGAGTGCCTATGGTTTTTGGCAATGTCGCGAACGCTATCACGATCAAGCAGAGCTTTTGCAGAATGCCAATGAGATGAGAGATAGAAAGATTCCTTTTGATAACATTGTGCAAGATTGGTTTTATTGGCCTAAAAAAACAAAAGGACCTGAATGGGACAGAGCTAAATATCCCAATCCAAAAGCAATGGTAGATGAGTTGAAAGCATTACACTTAAAACTAATGGTGTCTGTATGGCCATCCATAAAGAATAATGAATTAGAGAAAAAGTATGGTTTTACTAAACTAAAAGAAAGCACTTATTTAGATATTTATGACCCTAAAAACAGAGAAAGATTTTATGAAGTTTTAAGTGATTCGATGTTTCAAATTGGAGTCAATTCTATTTGGTTAGATGGATCAGAGCCAGAAGGCGTTAAAAATTTTGATATCAATACAGCTGTGGGACATTACGAAACAGTTCAAAACCCTTATTCATTGGAGGTAACAAGAGCTGTCTATGAAGGGCGACGAAAAGAATTTCCGAATGAACGTGTGTTTAATTTAACACGATCGGCTTATGCTGGTCAGCAGCGTTATGGCGCTGCTTCGTGGTCTGGAGATGTGGAAGCTACTTGGAGACAGTTAGGAGAACAAATTGCTGCAGGATTAAATTTTACTATGGCTGGAATACCGTATTGGACGCACGATATTGGTGGTTTTTTTAGAGATAAGAAAGGGCTTAATCCGCTGTTTGATAATCAATACACAAATCCGGAATATAAGGAATTGCTAACACGTTGGTTTCAGTTCGGAGCTTTTAGTCCCGTTTTTAGAATTCATGGGTATAAATCGGAAACTGAGATTTGGAGATATGGACAAGAGTTTGAAGATATAGCTCGTAAATTTATTGATGTGCGTTACCAGCTCATGCCATATATTTATTCTGAAGCATGGAAAGTTACCAACGATGGTCAATTGTTAATGAGCCCAATGGCTTATTATTATCCTAATGACAAAAACACTTGGGGAATTAAAGATCAGCTTTTCTTTGGAGAATCTATTATGGTGTCTTTTGTAACCGAATATAAACAACGCTCTAAATCCGTGTATTTGCCAGAAGGCGATTGGTTTAATTTTTGGACAGATGAAAAGGTAGCTGGTCATAGAGAAATTGAAGTGAATACACCATTAGACGAAGTCCCTATGTTTGTAAAAGCAGGTTCTATTTTGCCTATCGGACCAAAAGTTCAATATACTACGCAGCCAACAAAAGAGCTTACACGCATTAAGGTATACCCTGGAAAAGATGCAGAATATGTGTTGTATATGGATGATAATGAATCCTACGATTACGAAAAAGGAGAATACGCTGAAATCATCATTACATATTCTGAAACGAATAAGGAAGTAAGATTAAAAAAGGGTAAAGGAAATTACATCAATTTTGAACAGAAGCCAATGAGTTTTATAATTGAATTGGTTGGGACAGATAAAGAAGAAAAGGTGAACTTTAAAGGTGAAGAAATTTTGGTAAACCTTTAATTTATAAAAAAAAACTTGAAATTCAAGGGGCTAATATGCTCAAAGTTTTAGTGTACTTGTAAGATAGAAAAAATAATTTAAGATGTTAAAAACTCAGTTTTTTACATTTTTACATAGTAAATGTTTATTTAAAAATAAAATAATTAAAAGATGAAGATAAAAAATAATACAATGTTTTTTTCAAAAAAATTGTTAATGGTAATGATTTTTAGTGCTACTGTTTTTGGGTTTGCTCAGCAGAATAAAACGCTAAGACTTTGGTATAATGAGCCTACTCCAGATAATGATAAAGGTTGGGTCAATCGTTCTATCCCAATGGGAAATGGTTATATGGGAGTGAACGTTTTTGGAGGTACTTCAAAAGAACGTATACAAATTACGGAAAATAGTTTATTTGCTAATGGTGAAAAAGATCGTGGTCTAAAACGTAGAGGGTTGAATAACTTTGCTGAAGTGTTTATTGATTTCAATCATAATAAAATAAAAGACTACAAACAGGAATTAAACCTAAACAAAGGACTTTCATTTGTAGAATATGAGAATGATGGTGTAAAGTACACAAGAGAGTATTTTACTAGTTATCCTGATAAGGTGATGGCAATCCGTTTGAGTGCCTCTAAAAAAGGAAAATTATCATTTACATTACGTCCTACCATTCCATTTCTAGGAGAAGGTAAATCTGGCTCTGTATCTGCAAAGGGAGATATTATTACCCTTTCTGGTATGATGGAATATTACAAAATTATGTACGAGGGACAGTTTAAAGTGATTCCTGAAGGAGGGAAGTTAAAAACCAATAAAAATGGTACTATTGATGTTTCAGATGCAGACAATGCAGTAATATTGATTGCGATAGGGACCAATTATAAGTTGGACTCAAAAGTGTTTTTGACTGAAGATGCAGGACAAAAACTTGCAGGATTTTCTGCTCCTCATAACAAGGTTACAAAGTATCTGGAAGATGCAGCTGATAAATCATACGAAGAATTGTTAAAAAATCATCAGACAGATTATACAGCACTTTATAACAGAGTAAATTTTGATCTTGGAGGCATTGAACCAAACATGCCTACCAACAAATTGGTAGATCTATATCCGAACAAAGACTCAAGTAAATATCTTGAAGAACTTGCTTTTCAATATGGACGTTATATGTTGATTTGTTCTTCTAGAAAAGGTTCACTTCCGCCTAATTTACAAGGAATATGGAATGTTTATCAAAGACCACCTTGGTCTTCTAAGTACTTACACGATACAAATGTACAAATGGCGTATGCCCCTGTTTTTTCTACAAACTTATCTGAATTGTTTGAGTCTTATACAGATTATTTTAAGGCATTTGAACCGCGTCAACGTTTATATGCCACAGAATATGTTAAGCAGTTTAATAAATCTCAGCTAGATGCGAATGGAGACAATGGTTGGTCTGGTCCATTTTGGAGTAGCCCTTATGATGTTCCTGGTAAATCTAAAATAGCAGGATTTGGTACAGGTTCTTGGATTGGGTTATTGTTTTGGGATTATTATGATTATACGCGTGATAATGATGTATTAGAGGAAAAGGTATATCCAGTAATATATGATCAGGCAAATTTTGTGTCTAGATTCGTAACAAAAACTGATGGTGTTTTATTAGCCAAACCTTCTTCTAGTCCAGAACAAAAGTTAAGAAACACAATTGGTACTACGTTTGACCAACAAATGTTTTATGAGAACCATCATAATGTAATTAAAGGTGCAGAAATCTTGGGAAGATCAGATTCTAGGTTGTCTACATTTGAAACACAACTTCCTTTATTAGATCCTATTCAGGTGGGTAAATCTGGACAAATTAAAGAGTTCCGTCAAGAGGGATATTTTGATGATTTTGGTGATCCTAAAATTAATAAGGTTATTGATGTTAACCATAGACATGCTTCTATGTTATTAGGTTTGTATCCTGGAATATTAATCACCGATAAAACACCAGCTTGGTTAGATGCAGCTGAAGTTAGTTTGATAAAACGTGATCATAAAACCAATATTGGATGGGCACGTGCTGAAAGAATAGCGATGTGGGCAAGAGTTCACGATGGTGAAGAAGCATATTCTTATTACAAAGAATTATTAAGTGAAAACTATATGCATAATTTGTTTAATGATCACAGAGGAGGTCAATTATTTCAAGCCGATGCAAATTATGGTGCAACAGCTGGGGTAGCTGAAATGCTATTGCAGTGTCAAGATTATGTAATTTCTCCTTTAACAGCTTTACCAAAAGATTGGTCTGAGGGTAGTTATAGCGGTCTGTTGGCCCGTGGTAATTTTGAAGTTTCAGCAGAATGGTCTAAAGGTCAGGCTAAGAAGTTTGAAGTGTTGTCTAAATCAGGAGGAATTTTAGAATTTAGATATCCGAATGTTTCCAAAGCAACTATTAAAACATCAAAAGGCAAAGCTGTAAAATTTGTTGCTAAGGATCATGATTTTATCACTATTAAAACTGAAGTAGGACAGAATTATGTAATAACAGAGATTCCAGAATACATTGCTGTAATTGCACCTTCTAAGTTAAAAATTGATAATACTGCTCATGAAGATGAGATTAAACTTTCTTGGAATAAAAGTAAGGATGCTGTGTCATATAATCTTTATCGTGCTGTTGGCAATGCAGCTACCTATGAGTTGGTAGCTTCTCAAATTAAGGAAAACGAATTTGTTTATAAAGCATCTGACTTGAATAAGATTGATCAAATGACATTTAAGGTTACAGCCGTTAGAGCTGATAAACGAGAGAGTGATAAAGGAGCAACAGTAATTTGGTTGTTGCCTTAATAACTTTTGTTAGTTTGTTTATTAATGATATGTTTTTGTGAAAGATAAATAAAATGAATAAGGTAGTTTTTAGATGTATTGGTTTTGCTTTACTATTATTAGGAATAAAAGTAGAGTCTCAGAACCGTATAGCATTACATAAGAATGCTACTCTACAGGCAACAGAATTAGTCAATAAAATGACTTTGGATGAAAAAATAAAGCTCATTGATATGGGTAATAAGCCTATTGAAAGGTTAGGTATACCTGGACATCACTGGTGGAATGAAGCTTTACATGGCGTAGCACGTAGAGGGGAAGCTACACAGTTTCCAGTGTCTCTTTCTATGGCATCAACTTGGAATCCAGAACTAATTCATGATATGGCAAACGCTATTAGTGACGAAGCACGTGCACTTCATCAAGCCGATTCATCAAAAGATAAAGCCAAAATATATCATGGATTAACACTTTGGAGTCCAGTGATTAACATGGCTCGTGATCCACGTTGGGGACGAACAGAGGAAACCTATGGAGAAGATCCGTTTTTGACAACAGAGTTAGCATGCAAATTTGTAAATGGTCTGCAGGGTAATCATCCAGATTATTTAAAAACTGTGGCAACCATTAAGCATTTTGTGGTAAATAATACAGAACATAATCGTTTATCTGTGCGTCCAAATGTTTCTGAGCGAGCATTACGAGAATATTATTTCCCTGCATATCGAGAAGTAATAAAGCGTGAGGATGTTGAGTCTATCATGACTGCTTATAATGGTTTAAACGGTATTCCTTGTTCAGCAAATAAGTGGTTGCTTACTGATGTTTTAAGAGATGAATGGGGATTTAATGGCTCTGTTGTAACAGATGTAAATGTTCCAAAACACTTAGTTCAAAAACATAAATATGCTAAAGGTGGTCCAGAGGCTGCAATGATGATGATTACCTCTGGGGTAGATTTATATTCTGGATATAGTGAAAGTGGATGGGCAAAACAAGCGATAGAACAAGGAATTTTAAAAGAATCAGATTTAGATCAGGCAGTAATACGTAGTTTAGCAACTCGTATTAAATTAGGCCTTTTACGTTCAGAGAAAGATAATCCTTATCTAAATATTTCTGCTGATGTTGTTGGTTCTGAAAAACATTTAAAAATAGCGAGACAAATTGCCCGTGAGGGAGCGGTATTACTACACAATAAAAATAATACGTTACCTGCAAAACCTAATATTTACGAAAGCATTATTCTGGCAGGACCGTATTTAAACGATGCTCCTTTTGGTGCATATAGTGGTGCAGCAGCAGGTACTCCTATTACTCCGTTGATGGGAATGAAAGAAATAGCAGGAGATAAGTATGAGGTTATTGTTCAGCGTAGTGATAATTGGTTAATTATTCCTGAAGCAAATTTAAATGTGCCTGGAAAACTTGATGTAAAGGGGGTAAAAGCAGCGTATTTTACAGGAATAAAACTCAATGGAAAAGCTAAGACTGTTAGAGTTGAACGTACCGTGAATCTTGATTTACCTAAACCTTTAGCGCATATAGATCCAGAAATTCCTCAACCATTATTTTCAACACGTTGGACTGCTCAATTAACTCCTAATAAAACAGGATTACATTATTTCTCTATGACAGCATTTAGTGGAGCAAAAGTATGGGTAGATGGAAAAATTATTATTGATAATTGGGGAAAGATGGCTCCTGATACAGCTAAGTCAAAAGCTGTGTTTTTAAAAGCAGGTAAAGAAATAGATGTAAAGGTAGAATATTATAATAAGAAAGTAGATCTTGTTCGTGCCTCATTAAAATGGATTGAGCCTCTTGAAAAAAAGGTTATCGTTAAAAATCCAGAGGACAAATTACTTGTATATGTTGGAGGTATTACTTGGAAAATGTCCAAGGAAGGACATGATAGAATGAATTCTATTATGCCTGAAGATCAAATGAAAGAGATTAAGCAGTTAGCGGCTATTTATCCAAATATGGTCGTTGTTTTAAATGCTGGAACTATTTTACAATTATCTGAGCTTAGTAAAATTGTTCCTGCTATTCTTTATCAATGGTTTCCTGGTCAGGAAGGAGGTAATGCTTTAGCTGAATTAATTATAGGAAAAGTGAATCCTTCAGGACATTTACCACTTACATTTTATACAGATACAAGTAAATTACCAGATTTTGAAGATTATGAAATCAGTAAAGGTCGTACATACATGTACATGAAAGATAATGTAAGCTATCCATTTGGATTTGGATTAAGTTATACTTCTTTTCAATATTCAAACTTAAAGGTTAATCAAAAAGGTAAACAAGTAACTGCAACAATAGACATTACAAATACAGGTGTAATGGATGGAGATGATGTGGTACAACTCTACGTTTCTAATCTTGATTCTAAAGTCTATCAACCTATTCGTCAGTTAAAATCTTTTAATAGAGTATCGGTTTATAAAGGAGAAACAAAACAAGTTACGTTGAGTTTTTCAATAGATGATATGGCATGGTGGAATGTAAAGCAGCAAAAGTATGTTGTAAACTCAGGGAATTATAAAATTCAAATAGGAGCTTCTAGTGAAGATATTCGATTAGTATCAACAATTAAAATAATGGAATAAAATTGTTATTCAAACATAGTAATATAAATAAAATATGAGAATTAAAAATAAAAGTATTACCCTTATTTGTGCTATAACTATTATTAGTATTGTAGCTTGTAAGGAACAAACAAAAGAAAAGAAAGAAGGAAAATTGGAGATAGAAGTACCTTCTTATCTAAAAGGATATGAGGATGCTTATGCCGAAAACCCAAGAGCGGCAGCTTTGCAATGGTTTAAAGAAGCTAAATTTGGTATGTTTATTCATTATGGATTGTTTAGTTTAACAGAAGGATATTGGGGAGATATACATTCTAAACCTGCAGAATGGGTGCAATTGCGTGCAAAAGTTAGACCTGATGACTATGCAAAATTAGCAGATAAATTTACTGCTGAAAATTTTGATGCGGATTTAATTACAGATTTAGCTGTAGATGCCGGTATGAAATACATCAACATTACCACTAGACATCATGATGGTTTTAGTTTGTTCGATACAAAATTTAGTGATTTTAAAAGCACTAATAGTGCTGCAAAACGTGATTTGGTAGCTGAATTGGCAGCACAATGTCAAAAAAAGGGATTGGGCTTATTTTTTTACTATTCTCATGGACGAGATTGGAAACATGCGCATTCACCTAACAGAGAAGAATGGGGAGGAAACCCAAAACCAGATTACAATCCAAGAGAAGAATCGTATAAATATGGAGAGGAACATGACTTACAATTGTATGTAGATTTTATGAAAAATCAGATGACAGAATTGCTAACCAAATATGGACCAATAGCAGGAATCTGGTTAGATGGAAGAGCAGTACCTAGTTCTAGTCCCGAAAAAATACAGGAATTAAAAATACAAGAATTGTATGATCATATACATTCACTTCAACCTCAAGTACTTGTTTCTTACAAGCAAGGAGTTTTAGGAACAGAAGATTTTAAAGCGCCAGAGCGTCATTTTACAGGAGAATCTGATGTGCCTTTAGAAATTTGTAACACAATGCAGCCTTATGCTTGGGGATATGATAGAGATAACGATGTTGGGCATAAAACAGCAGATGAAGTAATGGAAATGTTAGCACACACAAAAAAGATGAATGCGAACTTATTGTTAAACATTGGTCCATTACCAGACGGAACTGTTTTTCCTGATGATATTACAACTTTAAAAGAAGTTGGGAAACGATTAAAGCTTAAATAAATTAAACTTTAAGACTTTTTATAAGTCTTACAAATGGAAACTATTTAACCCAATAAAAACAAGAATGAAAACGTTTTACAATTACTTAAAATTTCGTAGCATAGTTTCTGTTTTTGTTGTGGTTTTATTTACTGTTTCTGGTTGTAACAACCAGCAGCATAAAAATGAAATTTATGTTTCTATTACAGGTGATGATTCTGCAGAAGGTAGTGTTTCTAAACCGTTGGCTACAATTCCTGCGGCGGTAGAAAAGGTTAGAGACTTACGACAATTAGGCAATACAGAACCAATGACTATTTATCTTCGAGAAGGTCGTCATTATTTGAAAAAAACACTTGTTCTAGGTATTGATGATGGAATAACCACTTCTTTAGATAAAGTTGCAGATGAAGAATCAACAAAAGCGTATTTGACTTTTGCCGCTTATCCCAATGAAGAACCCATAATAAGTGCAGGAAAACCTGTAAATGGTTGGCAATTATTACAATCGCATTCAGAATTACCAGAAGTAGCTATGGGTAAAGTTTGGGTAGCAGATATTCCAGAAGGTTTAGATAAGTTTTACACGCTTTATGATAAAAAAGGACGTTTAAATCGTGCCAGAGCAGCAGGTTTTATACCTACTAAAATGGGTGATAAAAGAACGGTTTACTTCCCGAAGGGAAAAATAAAAAATTGGGAAAATTTTGCTGATGTTGAGCTAAATATAAGACCAAGTCGTGCTTGGATGATTAATATGCTTCCATTAGAATCGGTAGATGAGGAAAATATGATGGCAACTACCAAAGTATCTTCAACTTATGCAATGGGCGAATTAGCACATTGGGTACATAAAAAAGATGGCAATTCTGCTTGGATTGAAAATACGCTTGAAGCTTTGGATAAACCAGGTGAATGGGTAGTAAATTCCAAAACTCGAAAAATCTATTTATGGCCAGTTAATAAAGCGGAAGATGGTTCTCCTAAAGGAATTTTGGCCCCAACAACAAGTGAATTGATTCGTGTAGCGGGACATATAGATTATGAAGGATCTGAAGACAAACCTGTAAAAGGCATTTCATTTTCTGGAATTACATTTTCTCATGCAGATCGAAGAGCATGGACAAGTAATGAAGATCAATTAGGTTGGGGTATGCAACATGATTGGGATATGTTTGATAGACCTACAGCAGCATTACGTTTTAGAGGTGCAGAAGATTGTGAAATCATCAACTGTAAGTTTGTAAATTCTGGTGGTTCAGGTGTTCGATTTGATTTGCATGCACAAAAAAATAAAGTGAAAAATTGTGAATTTGCGCATTTAGGTGAAGCAGGAATTTTATTAGCAGGTTATGGACCTGGTACCAAAGATGTAAACCATCATAATAAAATTATCAATAATCACATTCATCACTTTAGTGAAATCACCTGGCATTCTCCAGGAATATGGGCGTGGCAAAGTGGTTACAATCGCATTGCTAATAATTATATACACCATAGTGGGTATGCCGGAATTTTGATTACCAATCGTGTAGAACCAGATAGAAGAATAAATGGTGAAGGAGGAAGAACAGTCAGACATCATGAAATTCCTGATGAGGTTAAAAAAAACACAAAAGAGACCTACGAAAACTGGAAGGTTCGTGAAAAATACAATCATTCACGTCATAATATTATAGAATATAATGAAATTACAAATGCGGTACAATTATTGTCTGATGGTAACTGTATTTATGTTTCTGGCGCCGGAACAGGCAATATCGTTCGCTATAATTATTTACACGACAATTTAGAGCATTCAATGCCGGCACCTATTCGATGTGATGATGATCAACATGAAACCTTGATTTTAGGAAATGTACTTTATAATAATTACGCTTTTAGTGCAGGTATTGCATCTAAAGGAGTCAATGATATTATCAACAATGTAATTGTAGCACCAAGAGTTGCACCAAGGTTTGGTTATATCAGTTTTGAATGGGTTCCTGTAACAGGATCAAAAGTATATCACAATATTATTGTTTCTCATCCAACAGGAGGAAATGCCTATGCAGAAAGACCGAAAAAGGATCAAGTAACAAATCTTCCAAATTTATCTCAAACAGAAATGGACGGGAATTTATATTTCAATCCTGTAAATTCCAATTGGATGGATGCGCATTTAGCTAGAATGCAAGCTATAAATAAAGAGAAAAAAAGTTTGTTTGGGGACCCGATGTTTATCGATATAGAAAATGGAAATTTTGGGTTTAAAGAAGGAAGTCCAGCATTAAAACTCGGTATTGAACCTCTTGATATAAGCAAGATGGGAATCATTAAAAAATAGTTTAATTTTTTTTAAGATTTTCTTTATTATGCTGTAAAAAAGCCTGTTGAAGATTATAAGAATTCAAATATGATAGTTTTTAGCAAGTTAATAGTTGTTATGAGCAAGGTTGTTAAGATGTATTAGTTCAAATTTGTAATCAAAAAAATAAATTCTTATTCAAGAGCAAAAAAAAGTTATAAGTATTCAAAAAAATTATTCCATTGCTCTTTAAATGTATTTAAAAAATGAAACAAAAACTATTAGTTGTCATCTCGTTATTCTTAATTTATTCAGTAAGTGGTCAAAAAAAATCTCAACAAAAAAAACCAAACATTATTTACATATTAGCAGATGATTTAGGTATTGGAGATTTAAGTGTTTACAATGAAAAGGGCAAAATTAATACGCCGCATTTAGACAATTTAGCTGCAGAAGGTATGCGGTTTACAGATGCACATACGTCATCTTCTGTTTGTACACCAACTAGATATGGTATTATTACGGGAAGGTATAATTGGAGAACTCCATTAAAACAATTTGTTACATGGGGAACTTCTCCAATGTTGATAAAAGATGAACGTTTTACCGTAGCAGATTTGTTACAACAAAATGGCTATAATACGGCAAATATAGGTAAATGGCACATGGGGTTAAATTGGACACTGAAAGATAGCAGTCAGGAATTAGAACATTACTCAAGTGTGAAAGACAAGTATCCAATAAATCAATTAGATTATTCGAAACCATTGAAAAAAGGAGCTTTAGATTTAGGTTTCGATTACTCGTATTTATTAGCAGCATCTTTAAACATGCCTCCTTTTGTGTATGTAGAGAATGATAAAGTAGTGATGCAGCCAAATGGTATTTCTGAACAAAAGAGAAAAACGAATAAATACGCGTATTGGATAAAGGGGCCTATTTCAAATGATTTTAAACATGAAGAAGTATTGCCTGTTTTTGTAGACAAAACAGTTTCTTATATCAAAGAAAACGCAAAAGACGACAAACCTTACTTTATCTACTTACCGTTACCAGCACCACACAATCCTATTTTACCTATTGCTCCTTGGAAAGGAAAAAGTAAAATAAACCCTTATGCAGATTTTGTTTTAATGATTGATGATTTAATGGGAAATATATTTAAAGCGATTAAAGAAAGTGGTGAAGAAGACAATACAATTGTAATTTTTACGAGTGATAATGGATGCGCCGCAAATGCTAATTATAAAGTATTAAAAGCGAAAGGACACAACCCAAGTTATATATATAGTGGAAACAAAGGAAGTTATTTAGAAGGAGGGCATCGTGTACCGTTTATTGTAAAATGGCCTGAAAAAATTAAAGCAAACTCTATTTCTGATGCAACAATTTGTACCACAGATTTTATGGCTACTTGTGCAGATATTGTAGATTATAACTTAAAAGACAATGAAGCTGAAGATAGTTATACTATGTTGCCTTTGTTATTACAAAAAGAAGGATATACTAGAGAAGCAACTATTCATCACAGTAAAGAAGGTGTTTTTGCCATCAGAAAAGGAGATTGGAAATTAATTGTAGCTGCAAATACTGGTTTAAACGCAGTTGGACGACCAGATAAAAAGGGCAAAGATCTTCCTGAAAACATTTTATATAATTTAAAAACAGATGTTGGAGAGCACGAGAATTTAGCAGAAAAACATCCTGAAAAAGTAACCGAATTGAAGCAATTATTAATCAAACAGATTAATAATGGAAGAAGTACTCCAGGTAAAGTACAAAAGAATGATGCTATTGATTTTGTATGGAAACAAGCTTCTTTTGCTAAAAGATAAAGTAAGTTTTTTATAGAAATTGGGTTTATGGAAAACAAAAATAAACGCCCAACTAAAATCAATTTTAGAATTAATATCGATACAGAATTATGAAAAAAATAGTTATAGGATTTCTGATCCATCTATTAATCATTCAAGTTAGCTTCTCACAAGAAAAAGTGTGGAGCGAAACAGAGGCTGAAAAGGTTGAAAGAATGGCATGGTGGTCAGATGCTAAGTTTGGAATGTTTGTGCATTGGGGCGTTTATTCAGCTTTTGGAGGCGAATGGAATGGTATTGATTATGGAAAAGAAATGGGAGGTGGAAGTGCAGAGTGGATTTACCTTTTAGCTGATATTCCTAAAGAAGCGTATGAAAAAAAAGCACAACAATTTAATCCGGTAGATTATAAACCTGCAGAATGGGTAAAAATGGCAAAGGATGCAGGTATGAAATATATGGTGCTAACTACAAAGCATCATGATGGGTTTGCAATGTTTGACACAAAAGCTTCTGATTGGAATATTGTAAAATCGTCTGCTTATAAAAAAGATTTGTTAAAAGAATATATAGACGAATGTCATAAACAAGGCATGCGTGTTGGAATTTATTATTCACATGAAAAAGATTGGTATCACTATAAAAAAGTAAGAAGAAATGCTGCCGAAGTGCCAGAAGAGTATAAAAAAATAGTAAAAACGCATTTAGAAGAATTGCTTACCAATTATGGTCAAATTGACTTGATTTGGTTTGATATGGGAGTCAAAAGACATGCAGATTTAAACAAAATGTGTTATGATTTGGTTCGAAAATACCAGCCAGAATGTATTGTTAGCAGTCGTATTGGAAATAATCTTGGCGATTATGAAAACTTAGGAGATCGTGAATTAGCATCTCCTGGCGCTGAAGGATATCTTGAATCTATAATGACTTTAAGACATAATTGGGGCTATGACAAAAATGATTCAAATTGGAAACCTTCAGAGGAAGTGATATCCATGTTGTCTAAATGTGCCTGTAGAAATTCAAACTTTTTATTAAATATTGGTCCAGGTCCTGATGGCTGTTTTACTCCAGAAGAAACTGTTCGTTTAAAAGATATTGCACAATGGACAAAAGCTAATGGAGCATCTATTTATAAAACTAAAGGCTCACCTTTTAAAGGAGAATATAAATGGGGTTCTATCACAACAAAAGAAAAAAAGGTTTATTTACATCTTTTTGGTGATGAAAATAAGACCATAAATATAAACGGGATTAAAACCAAAGTAAATAAGGCGTATGTATTAGGTACAAATACAGCTGTGGATTTTACACAAAATACAGATAATGCAACTATAAAAGCAACTGTTCCAGAAGAAACTTATAATCAAACATTACCTGTAATTGTCTTAGAGTTGAATGGTGAATTAGAAGTAGATTTAGAAAACGGACCCACATGGATTCCGCCTACTATTCATCATACAAAACGTAAAGAAACTACGGGGTTGTTACTTACAACTGATGGAGTAAATTTTGTGCTAAATGATACTAAAAAACAACATTCATTTAGTGTAAATGATCAAATACAATATCGTATTAATAATCAAGGAGATATTCAAATAGTTCCTGATTTAAAACTGATAAAAAATAACAAATATAAAGTGGTATGTACTACAGGAAAAAATCCTGTTGTAGAGATTATTACATTAATGAAATAGTATTATTGGTAATTGTATTTTTTAAAAAATACAGTTAAACCTGACCTAAAGGCATCATTATACAAGATAAAAATAGAAGTGAGGAGAATATTTACATTTAGAAGACTTGTATCCTAAAAACCTAAAAGAATTATAGCAGTTATTAATCAAACAAATTAACAAGGAAATAAATATATCGTATGAAAAACGTTCTTAGACTTTGCATAATCTTAATTATGAGTCAGTCATCTTTTGCTTTTCAGATTAAGCAGAAACCACCTAATATTGTTTTAATTAATGCAGATGATTTAGGCTATGGAGATTTAGGATGTTATGGTGCCACAAAACTTCAAACGCCAAATATTGATAAATTAGCCAAAGAAGGACGAATGTTTACGGATGCGCATTCAGCTTCAGCTGTATGTACCCCATCACGATATGCCTTAATTACAGGTGAATACCCAATTAGACACGGGAATTTAAACAAACCTATTTTTCTTAAAGACAAATTAGTAATTGATACCCAAAAAGAAACTATAGCATCAGTGTTAAAAAAGGCAGGTTATGCAACAGCTTGTGTTGGCAAATGGCATTTAGGCTTTGGAACAAAAGAGCCCGTTGATTGGAACAAACCATTAAACCCTGGACCAAATGAACTTGGTTTTGATTATTACTACGGCGTACCAGTGGTAAATAGTCATCCTCCTTTTGTGTATGTAGAGAACCATAATGTGGTTGGATTAACGGAAGACGACCCATTTGTGTATGGAAAAAAAGCGAATACAAAAGAAGTTTTTGAAAAAATGAATTTGGATGATATTGGAGGAGCCGATAATGCCCATGCATTATATGTTGATGACCAAGTAGGAACCCATTTAAAAGATAAAGCTATTGGTTGGATGAAAGAACAAAAAGACAACCCTTTCTTTTTGTATTTTGCTACAACAAACATTCACCATCCGTTTACGCCAGCACCACAATTTATAGGAACTAGTGAAAGTGGCTTGTATGGCGATTTTGTTCATGAGTTAGACTGGATTGTTGGTGAGGTTATGCAAACGCTTGAAGAAATGGGAGAGGCAGATAATACCTTAGTCATATTTACAAGTGATAATGGCGGCATGTTTAATGCTACTGGTCAAAAAGCTTGGAAAGATGGACACAAATTAAATGGTGATTTACTAGGTTTTAAGTTTGATGCTTGGGAAGGTGGGCATCGTATTCCTTTTATAGCGCATTGGCCTAATAAAATTGATGGAGGTGAGGTGTCTAATCAATTGATTTGTAATGTAGATATGTTAGCAACTTTCGCAGCACTTACAGAACAGGAATTGGAGCAAGGACAAGGACAGGATAGTAAAAATATATTGAAAGCCATTACTGGCGAAACCAATAAGCAGATAAGAGACGAAGTGCTTCTAGCACCAAAAAGAAAATCTCATTTGGCAATTCGTAAAGGAAATTGGTTATATATCGGTGCTCAAGGTGGAGGTGGCTTTGGTTCCAAAAAACAAGGGACACATTCTTTTGGAGGACCAGCAGCGATAACTTTTGCAGGAGAAGTTAATAGTGATATTAAGGATGGTAAAATAAAAGCAAATGCACCACTTGCACAGCTGTACAATTTGAAAACGGATTTGTATCAAACAAAAAATTTGTATAGCCTTTATCCTGAAAAAGTATTAGAGATGAAAGCATTACTAAAATTGTATCAAAGTAAAAAGTAAAGAAACCAATTAAATTAGTCTTGCCAATTAAAAATTATTTTAAAAAGTATACAATGAAAAATCTGAAAATAACTAAAATATTAATCTTAAGCCTGATCTTATTAATAACAACGGTCTCATTTTCTTACTCCCAATCAAAAAAGAATATCAGTATAGAGACACTTCTTCACGAAATGATAGATCGTGATATGGTGGCAAGTTTTCCACAAAAAGATTTTCGTTTAAAACAAGAGAGCAGTTATAATCGTGCTTCTGTAAGTCCAAAAGATTCAGTAGGATGGTTCAATAACAAGGATAATAACACGAATGATTCCCATGAAAATTTTATCAGAATTGAAGAAAATAATGGGCGGAAAGAATGGGTTTTAATGGATCATAAAGGGGTTGGAGCTATTGTACGTACTTGGATGCCTTTTAGATCTACGAAAAAAGTAAACACCAATAGTATTATTAAGATTTATTTGGATGGAGCTACAGAACCAACGCTTCAAGGAAATATGCTTAATCTATTAAACGGAACAGGTTTGATTCCTTTTCCACTGGCTCATAAATCTTTACGTTCGGCAGTTTCGTTTTTTCCAATTCCGTATGCAAAAAGTTGTAAAATTACAGTAACAGAACGACCGTTTTTCTATCAATTTACATATCGAGAATATCCTGAAGGAACAAATGTGAAGACTTTTACCATGGATGATTTCCATAAAGCAAAAGACCAAATAAAACAGGTTTGTGAAACTCTTATAGCTCCAGAAAATACCTCTGAAGGAACAACCGTAATGTTAAAAGAAACAGTAAACTCTAAAGAGGAAAAATCTATTGTATTGCCAAAAGGAACTGCAGCAGTTCGTGCACTTTCATTGAAACTTGGTAATTATCAAGATTCATTAATAACACGTTCTATTATTCTTAAAATGGAGTTTGACGGTAAAGAAACAGTTTGGTGTCCTATCGGCGATTTTTTTGGCTCAGGAATTGGTTTAAATCCATTCCAAGGATGGTATAGAACTGTTTCAGAAGACGGAACTATGTCTTGCCGTTGGGTAATGCCTTATCAAAAATCTGCTAAAATATCGGTACTCAACTTAAGTAACCAACCTGTTGATGTTGAGTTGAATACAGTTACTGGAGATTGGAAATGGGATGAAAACAGCATGTATTTTAATGCGGCATGGAGAGGGCAAAACCCTGTTCCAACACGTCCTTTTTCTGATTGGAATTATGTTACTCTTAAAGGCCGTGGCGTTTATGTAGGTGATGCTTTAACAATTATGAATCCTGTAGAAAAATGGTGGGGAGAAGGTGATGAAAAAATATGGGTAGATGGAGAAGATTTTCCTTCTATTTTCGGTACAGGTACAGAAGATTATTATGGATACTCTTGGGGAGGTATGAGCACTGATTTTTACGAACATCCTTTTCATGCGCAACCATACAGTCACAAGTATAATAAATTAAATAGAAAAACAATTATAGGAGAACGAAACACCAAAGGATATAGTACAGAAACTCGTACTCGATCTTTAGACGTGATGCCTTTTAGCAGCTCTCTTCAACTAGATATGGAAGTTTGGAGCTGGAATGATTGTGATATGGCGTATGGTGTAGGGGTTTATTGGTATGGAGATGCTACAACTACTTCAAATCGTGTTCCAGATGAAAAAGGTGTAATGTCTGCTCATTAATTACTCATAAATATAAAATGAAAGAATTTAAATCTTCATGTTTTTTCTTATTGCTATTGATGTTAGCAGGAAGTATTAGAGCACAAAACCTAGTGAAAAACTACAGTTTTGAGCAAGAAAATTCCGTTTGGAAATCAGAAGGAGATCTAATGGAAAGACATCATCATAGCATTTTAGGTGTAACTCCTGTAACTGGAGAATATTATGCTGAATTGGCCAATAATAAAGGGTATAAACTCTTTCAAGAATTTGAAGTAGAAAAAGGAGCTTTTTATGAAGTTTCGTTTTATGCAAGAGCAAGACCTAGAGTTACAGACCAAGAAAGCTACTTTGTTTTTAAGGTAGATGAAAATTTAGAAGCTAAAATTCAACCTGATTTGGGCAAATGGAATAGGTATGTTTATACTGTTGAAGCTTATAATTCAAAAATGATGATTTCGTTTGAAGATACTTATTTTGGTAAAGAAGGTATTGGAGCTATGGTTGATGATGTAGAAGTTAAGAAACTAAAACCTGTATTTAGTCAAATTTTTAATGCTAAGAATTTAGCAGGATGGAAACTTTATGCAGAAACCAAAGATCTTGAAAAAGACTATTTTAAAGTGGTAGATGGTGCTATTGTTTGCAATACTATAGGAGATAAAGATCATGGTTTTTTGTGGTTATTTTATGAAGAAGAATTAGCTGATTTTGAATTGAAATTAAAAATTCAAGCGCATAAAGACAGTCCAGGTAATAGTGGTATTCAAGTAAGAAGTAAATACGGTTTAGATGATGATGTTGATGGACCTCAAATTGATATTCATCCACCGCGTTCAGATCGCTCAGGTTTGTTATATGATGAAACCGATGGTTATGACCATTGGTTATATCCTAAAACTTCAGGAATGGGACTTTCGCCAGAAGTGGCAAATAACAAATCCACATTTTATTACGCAGATGATGAGCCTTCATGGAACGAACTCCATATAATTTGTAAAGGAACACACATTAAAACTATTTTAAACGGTACAATAGTTACAGACTTTAATGGACAAGGTATTTTAAACGATGCCATTCATATAAAACAACAAGTAGGAATGAGTGGAAAAATAGCGCTACAAGTGCATGCAAGACATGAAATTCTAATTGCATTTAAAGATATTCAATTAAAAAAATTATAAGATGACAGACTATAAAAAAGTATTTTTATTTCTAGCTTTTATCATTAGCGCTTCTATTCTACAAGGTCAGGTAAATAAATTTTACGATTATAAAGATAGAAGTCCAGAAGGTAAAATACATATTTTATACACTGCAGGAGGTAGCTATCATGATCACCTTAGTGTAGCTGCTATACTTAGACGTTTTTTAGAAGTACGTCATAATTATTATGTAACTTATACAGAAGATTACAGTGTATTCACCCGTTCATTAGATAAATATGATGTGATTATCTTTAATGGAATGCCTAAAAAACTTGAGCAAGAAGAGTTGGATGGATTTCTTAAAGCAGTTAGTGAAGGAAAACCAGTTCTTGGATTACATTCAGCAATAGCAGCTTTTGCTAAAGAAAAAGTACAGCGTCAAGAATATGATAAAGTGTTAGGAGCTCATTTTGCTGGTCATCCTCCAATTCACAGATTTCCAGTTCAAATAAAAAAAGAAGACCATTCTATAACTCAAAATATAGGTTCTTTTGAAATATATGATGAAATGTATTTCTTAGGAAACGTGCAAGAAGGATCAACCGTTCTTTTAGAAGCAGAACACAGCGAACGAGGAAAAACTTCAATTGCTTGGGTTCGAAAATATGGAAAAGGAAAAGTCTTTTACACTTCTTTAGGTCATGGTGTAGGAGCCGCAACAAATAAATATTTTCAGCAGTTACTTTTAAACAGCCTTGAATGGTTATTAGAGGAAGATAAATAATTGTTGAAAACACAGTAGTTAATATAAATAAGAATCGTTTACTCAAATAATAACAAATATAAATTAAATCTATTCCAATGAATTATTCCAATTTTAAAAAATCTATTCTGTCAGTTTTGTTTTTACTTTTAGTTTTTTCATGTACAAACGCTCAAGAAAAAAAGCTAAAAAATACCAAACCCAATATTATTTTGGTGATGACGGATGACCAAGGAATGGGAGATTTGGCTTGTATGGGAAATCAAGTATTAAAAACACCAAATATTGATGCCTTTTATGAAAAATCGACACGTTTTACTGACTTTCAAGTAAGTCCTACTTGTGCACCAACAAGGTCTGCAATTATGAGCGGAAATCGTCCTTTTGAAGTTGGTGTAACGCATACAATTTTACAACGAGAACGCATGTCACAAGATGTTTTTACAATGCCGCAAGCATTGCAATCTGCTGGTTATAAAACAGGTCTTTTCGGAAAATGGCATTTGGGAGATGAAGAAGAATATCTTCCATCAAACCGCGGGTTTGACGAAGTGTTGATGCATGGTGGTGGAGGAATTGGCCAAACCAGATATGGTGATTTTCCAGCGAATGAAGAAAACTTGTATTTTGATAATGTGTTGCTTCATAATAAAACGATTGTTAAAACAAAAGGTTTTTGTACAGATGTGTTTTTTGATGCAGCAATGGCATGGGTAAAAAAACAAAATGAAACAGATGAGCCTTACTTTGCTTATGTTTCTTTAAATGCACCACATGCACCATTAGTTGCTCCAGAAAAATATAAAAAACGTTTTCTAGATTTAGGATATGATCAAGGTACAGCAGGACGTTATGGAATGATTGAAAACATTGATGATAATTTTGGTGCAATGATGCAGAAATTAGAATCTTGGAATGCCTTAGAAAATACACTTGTTATTTTTATGACAGATAATGGAGCTACACATTTAAGTGGTAAATTGAATGGAAAAAAATTAAAGCACTTTAATGCCAATTTAAGAGGAGGAAAAAACTCTCCTTTTGAAGGAGGAACACATGTACCTGCTTTTTGGTATTGGAAAGGCAAATTAGGTACAGGTGTTGATATTGATAAATTGGTTTCTCATATCGATTTATATCAAACTTTTACAGAAATTGCAGGAGTTGAGTTGCCAAAAAAAATGCAAAAATTAAGTGGTCGTTCTTTGTTGCCACTTATAAAGAATCCTAATGCAGAATGGTCAGATAGAGAATTATTTATACACTGTGGTCGTTGGAGTGATGGTAAAAGAGAGCAATTTAAATTTAAAAAGTCAGCTGTTAGAACACAACAATGGCGTTTTAGTAATAATAAAGAACTTTTTGATATTTCTGTAGATCCTTTTGAAAAAAATGATGTAGCAGCAGAACACCCTGAAGTAATTGCAGGATTGCAAAAATCTTTCGATAAATGGTGGGAAAATGTAAAACCATTAATGGTAAATGAAGGTTTGCCTAAAGTAGCTCCAGAAGATCAACCTTTTGCAAAGCGTTACAATAAGCAGTTAAAAAAACAGGGAATTCCTAATTGGGCACCTGAAAATACTGACAATTAAATTATATATAATTTTTTTGTTGTTGATAAGTTATGATGTCATAAAACAGTAAAAAAACTATCAATTTTGAAATAAAAAGTAAAAGAACCTTGCAAAAAAAGATCTGATTAATATGAAAATCTCTTTGATTGAGTAATAAAATTTTATAAAAACAGCTAAAATGAAATTTATCAAATATATCACTCTAACAATTTTAACATTCTTGATGTTAAGTTGTAGTAGTAAAACAAATAAAAAAATAGAAAAACGCCCTAATTTTTTAATTGTTTTGGTAGATGATCAGTCTGCTGTAGATTTAAAAATGTACAACCCAAATTCCATTTTAGAAACCCCAAATATTGAAAAATTGGCCGCTTCAGGAATGGTTTTCGATGATGCTCGTAATATGGGTGCTATGATTGGGGGAGTTTGTACCCCTTCCAGACACATGATTATGAGTGGGCGTACACTTTGGAATTTACCCGCTTTTAGAGGTAATAAGAATCCGAATGCTCCAGAAAATTTAGAGTTACAAACTATTGGATCCGTTTTTAATAGAGCAGGTTACAAAACCATGAGAACTTGTAAAAAAGGAAACTCTTATTCAGCTGCAAATAAGCAATTTACTGTTGTTAGAGATGCAACAAAAAGAGGCGGAACTGAAGAAAGTGGAAGTGCATGGCATTCAAAACAAGTTTTAGATTATTTAGGTAATCGAGAAAACACAAAAGAAGACGATCCTTTTCTTATTTATTTTGGATTTTCTCATCCACATGATACACGAGATGGTACTCCTGAATTATTAAAAAAGTATGGGGCAATAAATCATACAGATAAAAATAATCCTCCACCTTTGAATCCTCATCAACCGGAGTTGCCTAAAAATTACTTAGACAAACATCCATTTTTTCATGGACATCCAAATTTAAGAGATGAAGAACGAGTATCTGGGGTTTGGAAACGAAGAGATAAACAAACCATTAAAAATGAGTTAGGAAGGGAATATGCCGCTTCTGAGAACATTGATATTCAATTAGGAAAAGTCTTGGGTAAATTGAAAGATATGGGAGAACTAGACAATACGTATATCATTTATACATCAGATCATGGTATTGCAATTGGTAGTCATGGATTAATGGGAAAACAAAACTTATATGAACATTCATGGAAAGTACCTTTTATAATCAATGGACCCAATATCAAACCAAATAGTCGTGTTAAAGGCAATATTTATCTATTAGACATACTACCAACTTTATGTGATTTGGCAAGTATAAAAATACCAGAAACAGTACAAGGGAAGAGTTTTAAATCCATCTTAGAAGGCAAAGAACAATCGTTAAGAGATATAGTTTATGGCGTGTATAGTGGAGGTAGTAAGCCAGGAATGCGTGCAGTTAAAAAAGATGATTGGAAGCTAATTAAATATGATATGATGAATGGCGAAATTCGTGAAACACAACTATTTAACCTAGCAGAAAATCCTAATGAATATTTACCTGAACATCATAAAAATAAGGAGATGTTAACCAATTTAGCTAATAATCCTAAATACAAGAATAAATTAGAAGAAATGGAAACCTTATTGCTTGCTCAAATGAAAGAGCATAATGATCCGTATCGATTATGGAATCAGCAAACAGAGGGCATACAATAATAATTAAGGATGGTTTTAAAATTTTGTGGAAATATAAGACAGAGATGTACAAAACAACTATTATTTGTTTTGTTTTATGCTGTTGGTTTTTTATTAGTAGCACAAAATAATCCGAAAAACTTACATGAGTTATTAGATTCAAAAGTGTTTCTAGCTCCTAAGATGTATTGGGAACCGTCTAAAGATCAAGGAGAAATTAAGGCGTTGTTTTTTGAAACTCTTGATTATAAAGGAAAACCAACAAGAGCTTTTACATACTTAGGAATTCCAAAAAGTAATACGCCTGTTCCTGCAATGGTTTTGGTGCATGGTGGTGGTGGAAGGGCATTTCACGAGTGGGTAAAAATTTGGAATGATAGAGGATATGCTGCTATAGCCATGAGTTTAGAAGGATTTATGCCTAATGAAACAGGACAAGGAAAATTTACATATGAATATAGTGGTCCACAACGTGTAGGACAATTTGATGATATTGATGTACCTCTTACGGAACAATGGATGTATCATGCGGTTTCTGATATTCTAATAGCACATTCCCTTTTGGCTAAAATGCCAGAAGTAGATGCAACCCGTATTGGAATTACAGGAATTTCTTGGGGAGGTATTTTAAGTAGTTTAGTATCTGGAATTGATGATAGATTAAAATGTGCTATACCCGTTTATGGAGCAGGATTTTTGCATGAATCAAAAGGACATTTTGGAGTATTTAGAAGTAATAATAAGTTTATAGAGGAGAAGAAATTTTGGGATCCAGCAAATCAATTTAAAACGGGTTCGGTTCCTACGCTTTGGGTAAATGGAGATAGTGATGCTCATTTTTCTTTGAACATCACCTCTAAATCCTTTCAGGTAACTGAAAATCATGCATACATGACCATTCATCCTAGTATGAAACATGGTCATCCACCTGGGTGGAAACCAGAAGAAGTACCGGAGATTTATGCTTTTGCAGATGCTATTTTAAAAAAGACAGAATTACCTTTTGGACGAATTGTAAAGCAACCAAAAGGACGGAGAATAAATTTGAAATATACTTCTGAAGTTCCAATAACTGAAGCTACAGTATATTATCTAAATGAAGAATTAACCTATAGAAAAGAACCAGATGCAAAACATCCTCAACCAAGTAATTGGCAGAAGATGACAGCAATAGTTGACGATAGAAAACAAACAGTATGCGCTAAACTCCCCAAGGGAGCAAAAACCTATTATGTGAATTTAAAAGATTCACGAGGTTTTATCATATCATCAACATTGGTTCAATTATAAAAGAAATAAATAATGAGAAAAGGAATAGAATATGTTTTATTAACCATTTTGATGCTTTCAACAAATTTGTTGTCTGCTCAAAATGAAAATAAACCTTCCGATGATGAATTAATGGGCTGGTTTAGAGAAGCAAGATTTGGAATGTTTATTCATTTTGGAGCATCCACATCAGAAGATTATTTGGTAGAAGGGGGTAATAAAACAGAACGATATGAGAATTCAGTAAAAAACTTTAATCCTGTTGATTTTGATGCCAAAGAATGGGTGCGAATTGCCAAAGATGCAGGTATGAAATACATCGTTTTTACCACAAAACATCATGATGGTTTTTGCAAATGGGATTCGAAACTAACAGAATGGGATGTGATGGATGCAACTCCTTTTAAAAGAGATATTGTTGGAGAATTGGCAGCAGCATGTAAAGAAGCAGGTATTGAACTTGGTTTTTATTATTCAATTGCAGATTGGTATCATCCAGAATATGATGCTACTTATAGTAACCGAAATGGGTTTCATTTTAACCCAAATCCAGATGCTGATATTACAAAATACATGGATTTTATGTATGGTCAGATAAAGGAATTGTGCGAAAATTATCAACCTAAATTATTTTGGTTTGATGGATCTGCAGGTTTCAGAAATAAAAACAGAAAACGATTATTAGGTCAACAAGAAATGATGGATTTGTTAAATTCTTATGGCGCAATTTCTAATAGTCGTTTGGGAGATGATGATACCTTAGAGTATGTAAATTATCTTTCAATGGGAGATAATATGACACCTTCGGGCAACATTGGTATAGATTTTGAATCTGCTCAAACCATGAACGATAATTGGCATTTTACGGCTGGTGATGATAATTGGAAATCTGCAGCAACAATGCTTAAAAAACTAACAAACATTGCAGGTAATGGTGGAAATTATTTGCTAAATGTTGGTCCAAATAGTAAAGGTGTTATTCCTTCAGCATCGAAAGAGAGATTAAAAATAATGGGGAATTGGCTTCAGAAAAACGGAAAAGCCATTTACGGAACAAAAGCAGGTCCTTATCCTTATGAATTTAATTGGGGTTCTATTACACAGAGTACGGAAGGTAATACCACAACACTTTATCTGAATGTGGTAGATTGGCCAAAAGAGGGTGTTTTTAAATTATACGGACTCAACAACAAAGTAGAAAAAGTATCACTTTTAGCAAGTGGGAATACACTTTCTTATAAAACAAAATTTAATGCGGCTGCAGGTGTAAATGTGATTTCTATTGATGTGTCCAAAACAGCACCAGATTCGTATGTTTCAGTGATTGCATTAAAAATTGAAGGAGCTCCAAAGATGGATCAAACCTTTTTGCAACAACAAGATGGTACCGTTATTTTAGATGCATTTAGAGCTACCGTTCATGATAAAGACATTGTTGCCAACAAAGCACTTAGACCTTTAGATCAAAGATTATTTACAGTGATGAAAAAAGGAAAAGGGATAATGCCAGCAAGAGGAATGACTGTTGGACTAAATAAAGAAGGAGAAGCACTAAGTTGGGATTTTAGAATTCTAAAACCAGGAACTTACAAAGTAGCTGTATTAAGTAGCGTTAGTGAGCACGATAAATGGAAATCAGATGGTAGCATGCGTGTTAGTGTTGCAGGAAAATCTGTTGAAAATAAATTGATAGAACAAGAACGTTGGAATAATGAAAGAATGGCAACAGAAATGAAATGCTCAGTTGCTATCTTAGGAAAAATAAAAATTAATACGCTGGGTATGCAAACGCTTACGCTTGAAGTTACTTCAGATTTTAATAATGAAACACCTAATATTATAAATGTACAACTTTTACCAATTGATAATTAATAAATCCTTTAAAATGAAAAAACTTGTATTGTTGTTTTACTTATTATTTAATTTGGTGGGTTTTGCCCAACAACCAAATATTATTTTTTTGATGACAGATGATCAACGTTGGGATAATTTTGGATGTTATGGAAGGCCAGAGTTTAAAACTTTAAACATAGATAAATTAGCAGAAGAAGGAGTTGTATTTGACAGAGCCTATTATCCTGTTGCAATTTGCATGCCTAGTAGAGCTACTATAATGTCTGGGCGTTATTTGTCTAATCATAGAGTGGGCTTTTCTTATCCTAACAACCTCACTTTTTCAAAGACAGATTTTAAGGATTCTTATCCAGCTAGATTAAAAAAATCTGGATATCGTACAGGATTTGTTGGCAAGTTTGGTTTCCCTGTTACTGAAAAAGCTTACCATGCAGAAGGTGGAGTTTCTGGTTATGATTTGCAAGAAAATCTAGGAGAATACTTCGACTTTTTTGCGGGTAATGGAGTGCATTTTAGAGGTGCTTTTAAAATGTGGCCAGAGGATGCAACCTTAAAGAAAATTTATGATAAAGACAGACCTCTGAATGAAAGAACGTTAAAAACGGGAGATGCAATGTTGCATTTTTTAGATACGCAACCAAAAGACGAACCATTTTGTTTGTCTGTTAGTTTTTATGCTGTAAAAAATGACAAAGATAGAGATATGTATCCTCCTCATGTAAAGGAATTTGAGGATAAAAACTTTAGTGTTCCAGAAAATTGGGTTGAAGGAAAAAACACCAAACTACCCGAATTGTTAGACAATTGGAGAGGAGTGCCACTTCATAAAAAACGAACATCAACTCCAGAATTATATCAAAAATTAGTTAGAAGATTTGCAACGCAAGGATATACTGTAGATCAACAAGTAGGTAGATTGGTTGATAAATTAGAAGAAATGGGGATTCTTAATAATACCATAATTATTTACACGAGTGATAATGGACGTTTTCATGGTTCACAAGGTTTATATGATAAAGCAATTCTTTATGAAGAATCTATAAAAGCGCCTTTAATTGTATTTGATGGTCGTAAAACAAAAGAAAAAAGAGGATATAGAGAACCTGCATTTGTGTCTGCTGTAGACATAGCACCAACCATATTGTCTTTTGCAGGTATAGAAACTCCTGAAAAGATGCAAGGAAAAAGTTTTATGGGGATATTAGATAAAACTCAAAATATGGAACATTGGCAGAAATCTGTGTATTCAGAAAGTCTTTTTATTACCAATTTACATTCCAAAAGAAAATACCCAGATTTTGAAATAGCAAATCAGGATATTATTAAAGCCAATAAATCGTATAGATCTAGAGGGGTAAGAAATGATAGATATAAATACATCATTTACTATGAACATACTCCTGTAATTGAGGAATTATATGATTTAGAAAATGACCCTCATGAAATGAATAATTTAGTACATAATGAAAAATATACTAAAGTAGTAAAGAGGCTTAGGGAAGAAACAAAAAACACACATCAAAGAATCAAATAAAATTAATTAGTAAAATATATTAAGTATGAAAAAATACATATCAATCTTTTTTTATCTTTTAATGGGATGTTTCATAACAACAACCTATGCTTTAGATATTTATGTGAGTCCAAATGGTTCAGATGCTAATACTGGTAGTCTACAGAAACCATTGGCCACATTTGCAGCAGCACAATTAAAAGCAAGAACATTTGCGGGCAAAGAAGCAGTAACCATTTATTTTGCTGATGGTGTATATTATTTGCCTGAAACTATCGTTTTTAATCCAAAAGATTCAGGTTCAGAAAAGTATCCAATTATTTATCGTGCACAAAATGAAGGAGGTGCTGTTTTAAGCGGAGGTTTAAAACTAGATCTTTCATGGAAATTGTATCAAAATGGAATTTATCAAGCAAAAACAGCAAAAGGAATTGTAATTGACCAGGTTTTTGTTGATGGATTAAATCAACGTATGGCACGTTATCCAAATTATGATGCTAGTAAAAAAACAGCGGCTTATCAAGGTTATGCCGCAGATGCATTTTCTAAAGAACGCGCTGCAAATTGGAAAAATCCTAAAGGAGGATATATTCATGCAATGCATTCTAAACGTTGGGGAGGTTATCATTATATCATCACAGGAAAAAAAGGGAATGGAGAAGTAACTTATGAAGGTGGTTGGCAAAACAATCGTCAATTAGGAATGCATCCAGAATATAGAATGGTTGAAAATATTTTTGAAGAATTAGATGCTCCTGGAGAATGGTTTCATGATGAAAAAACTCAAATTTTATATTACAAACCAGAAGCAATTACAGATTTAGAAAAAGCAAAAGTAGAGGTTGTTCAATTAAAACAATTGATAGATTTTCAAGGTTCCATAAAGAATCCTGTAAAACATATTAGATTTCAAGGTTTTGTGGTAAAACATGCCGCTAGAACTTTTATGGAAACAAAAGAACCAATGGTGCGTTCTGATTGGGCCATATTTAGAGGAGGTGCTTTTATGTTAACAGGTACAGAAAATATTCAGATTTTAGATTGTGAATTTGATCAGGTTGGAGGAAATGCCATTTTTGTAAACAATTACAACAGACATACTTTAATCAAAGGAAATTACATTCATCATACAGGTGCAAGTGGCGTTTGTTTTGTGGGAGATCCAAAAGCTTTGCGTGATCCGTTGTTTGAATATGGAGAGAAAAATGATATGAATACTGTTGACAAAACTCCTGGTCCTAAAACAGAAAATTATCCTGCATTAGGTACTGTTGAAGATTGTTTGATACATGATATTGGAACGGTTGAGCGTCAACCTGCAGGAGTACAGATTGAAATGGCGATGGAAATAACCGTTAGAGATTGTTCAATTTACGATTGTGCTCGTTCAGGAATTAATGTTGGAGATGGTGCTTTTGGAGGACATTTAATAGAGCGTTGTGATGTATTTAATACAGTATTAGAAACGCACGATCATGGGTCATTTAATTCTTGGGGAAGAGACAGATATTGGCGTCTAAAAAATGGAGATATAAGTAAATATCCAAAGTTACCATTTGCAGATGCTATAAAAACAACCACCATTAGAAATAGTCGTTGGCGTTGTGATCATGGTTGGGATATTGATTTAGACGATGGTTCTACCAACTACGATATTTATAACAATTTAATGTTGTCTGGTGGTTTAAAACTTCGAGAAGGGTACAGAAGACGTGCTTGGAATAATATTACAGTAAACAATACTTTTCATCCACATGTGTGGTATGAAAACAGTGGAGATGAGGTTTTTTCTAACATTTTTATGTTTGTTTATCAAGGTGTAAAAGTACCAACGGCAAATAATACAGGTAAGCGTGTTGATAGTAACCTTATCTTTAATTCAGAGTTAACACAAAAATTTGGATGGGATGAAAATTCAATTGTGGCTGATCCTCAATTTATAGACCCAGCAAATGGAGATTTTAGAGTAAAAGAAGGTTCACCTGCCTTTGATATTGGGTTTAAAAACTTCCCGATGGATCAATTTGGAGTTAAAAAGCCAAGTCTGAAAGCAATTGCAAGAACACCAATAATTCCTGCTTTAGGAGTGTCAGAAACACTTAAAAATAAAGGAAGAGCAAAAAAAGGAAGAAAACCTACTTGGTTAGGAGCTACTGTTAGTGGTTTATCAGGAATGGAATTTTCGGCTTACGGAGTTTCTAAAGAAGATGGAGGTATTGCCTTAATAAAAGTATCTAAAAAAACGAAAGCAGCTAAAGTTGGTTTGTTAGAAGGAGATTTAATTTTAGCAGCAAATGGTAGAAAATTTATGAATCTGAAACAGTTTTTTCGATTTATGAATAATATAAAAGGCTCAGAAGTTACTTTAAAAGTTGTAAGAGAACAAAAAGAGATAGAAATTAAAACGTCTTTATAATTTTAAACTTAATAGCAGAAATTTTTACAATTAGTTTTTTATGAAAAAAATAATCTTATTAATTCTTTTAAGTTTCTTTTATAATTCAATTATATGGGCGAGTGTTGGGTTGGCTGATCGCCCAGTGAAAGAATATGGGTTAGGTTTTTTTGGATGGATTCTATTACTTTTTATTATAGCTATAATAGTATTTATTCAATTAATAAGGATTGCGTTTCTGTTAAACCACAAGGAAATGAAATCTGTTATTAGAATTATAAAAGTAAATTTTATTTATATAACTTCAATACTGGTTATTGCATATGTATTTCCAATAGCTAACAAGGCTATAAAAGGAGATTACATAATTTACAATCAAGAGCAATTAAATGAATTAGGTTCTAAAAATAAAGAAATAATACGAGGCGATTTATTGATTTCTGGAGTGAAAGATTTAACACCTTTAAAGAGACTCCAAAAAATAAAAGGAGATTTAATTTTTAGTTTTAAAGATAATGGTTACACTCACCAAAACAATGAGTTAAATACTTTAAACGGATTGAATAATCTCAAATCTATTGGTGGAGATTTGAGTGTAAAATATACATCCTTATTGAACTTAAAAGGTCTTGATAATCTATCAAAGTTAAAAGGTGAAATTAAAATTAGAGGAAACGAAAGGCTAAAAACATTAATTGGACTTGAGCAATTGAAGAACGTTAATGGTGTTTCAATTTCTTATAATATGTCACTTAAGAGTTTAAAAGGTATAGACAATCTAACATCGCTTAAAAATTTATATATTTTATCTAATGATTTACTTTTTTCTCTAAATCAACTTACAAATTTGGAGTCTATTAATAGGATATACATTTGTAGAAATTCTGCTCTCAAATCAATTAATGGGTTAATAAATTTAAAAGAAGTTCGAGGAGATTTATCAATCAGTAAAAATCAAAATCTCCAATCATTATATGGCTTAAATAATATTATTAAAATTGGTGGTGATTTAAGAATAATACAAAATGCTAACATCACTAACCTAAATGGTTTAATAAACTTAAGAGTAATTCATGGTAATTTGGAAATAGGTACTTACAAACCCCTAACCAATAGTAAAAAAGAAAGAGAATCCGATTTTGGGAATAAAAATTTATCAAATTTTTGCGCACTTAAAAACACAGAAGTACTAGGAGAAGTTTACATAAAAAACAATCTATTTAATCCTAATTTTGAAGATATATCTTCAAATTGTAGTAATGAAAATTTAACATTATGAATTTAAAATACATCATTTTATATCTGCTGATATCAGTAATTGGTATCAACGAAGCTACATCACAAGAGTTTCAAAAGAATAAAGATTTGTTGCTAGCAAATTTCGATTTAAAACCTGATGAAGATGATATTATGGCTGCTGCTGCTTTGGCTTGTATGCTAAAACATCCAGATTTTGAAGGTGTAAATTACTATGCAGTAGCTGGTGCTTACGGAGATCAAAATCATATATTTATTACAAAGGGTGTACCTGAGTATTATAATAAGTTGTTTGGTCCGGAGAATTTAAAGTGGACAAACGCACATAATTATTGGAATGAATCTGTTACAAGAGTTCAAAATAAAGTAATCTCCATTTTAAAAAATGGAGGCAAAGTTTTTGTTCAAGAAGCAGGACAATCAAACTTTACGTATGATGTATTGCAGGCAGTAATTGCTGAAGGAATTGAGACAGCTATCATTAAAAAAAATGTAATTATTGTACAACATAGCAAGTACAATGAAAAAAACACAACACCTTCAGAATTAGTGTGGTTAAAGCAACATACAATTTATAAAAAAATTGATGATGGAAACACTAGTGATAATGAAACTCCAGGATATCGCTCTAAAGATACAAAATGGTTAGCGCTTGCTAAATCGACTGAAAACCCAAATAAAGTTGCTAGAAATATTTGGATGTTGGCTGACGAAGTCTGTGATGCATGGGAATCTACTTGGACAAATAAATGGATTGCTGCAGGAGGTGTAGATTTTTCTGATTGTGTAGAAAATTGGAACATATTTAATCTTGAAAATGAAGCGAAGGACATTAATTCTTTCTGGAATAAGTACGTTATTAATAAATAAAATAAGAAATAATGAAAATAAAAATATTCTTTACAGTTTTAATTTTGGCATTTCAACTGACTGCTCAAAATCGTCGTTCAAACCCTATTGTAAGTCACATGTTTACGGCAGATGCATCTGCACATGTTTGGCAAGATGGTCGGTTGTATGTGTATCCATCTTCAGATCCAGCTCCTTCAAGAGGCTATAGTACCATGGATGGTTATCATGTTTTCTCTACGGATGATATGATTACTTGGAAAGATCACGGAGAGATATTGCATTCTAGAGATGTAGATTGGGGAATTGAAAAAGGAGGATTTATGTGGGCGCCAGATTGTGTTTTTAAAAATGGTACGTATTATTTTTATTTTCCACATAAAAACAAAAAAGGTGTTTGGGAAATTGGTGTAGCAACTAGTAAAAAACCAGCATCAGACTTTAAATTGCAAGGATATGTAAAAGGGATGAATAGGTTCTGTGACCCAGGTGTTTTTTTAGATGATGATGGGCAAGTCTATATTTATGCGGTAGTAGATACAAAACCTTATGCTGCAAAATTAAAGGAAAATATGATGGAGATTGAAGGAGAAATGACCGAACAAATTGGTGCTACAGGTCATAGAGAAGGTCCTTTTGTTATCAAACGAAAAGGAATGTATTATTTAATATATCCAGATCATTTTCCAAAAACGAATAAAATGGGATATGCGATGAGCACAAATCCTTTAGGTCCTTGGGAATTTAAAGGCATATTTTTAGAGAATACGGATGTAATTACCATGCATGGTTCTTTAGTAGAATTTAAAGACCAATGGTATGTGTTTTATCATAATGGAAATTTATCAGGAAGTATCGGTACAAATAGATCTATATGTTTCGATCCTGTTTATTTTAATGAAGATGGTACCATTCAAATGGTACAACAAAGTTTAGGGGTAGCATTGCCAACTTTTCATCAAGACATCAACTTTAATGAAATGTTTGGAACATTAGAACTTGGAGAATATACCCAAGCGGATTTAGATAAAAATGGAATTCAGCCGAATGCAATTTCTTCTATTCAAATTCCGGAAGGATATGTAGTTACTTGTTTTGAAAAAGATGATTATAAAGGAAAATCTTGGGTATTTGAAGAAGATAGAATTGATTTAAATGCAATAGAAGCTAATAATAAAATTTCTTCAATAAAAATATCAAAATCAAACGTAGCGAACTTGGTAAAAAACCCTTCTTTTGAATTGACGACACAAGGTTTGGTAAAGCATTGGTTCAATAAAAACCCAAAACCTTATGTGAGTGTTAGAGATGAAACAGCCAAAGGATATTACTCACTTCAATACAATGGAAAAGGAAAACCAAAACCTTTGATTCAAAAAATAGAAATTACCCCAAATACCAACTATGAATTATGTGTTCAGTTGAAAATTCAATCAGGAACAAAAGGGAAAGTCATTTTTGATACCAATGGAAGTTTTGATGAAACTTGTAAGTTTGAGCTAGATGCCAAAAACAAATCAGATGAATGGATAACTTACAAAGGTGTTTTTAATAGCGGAAAAACAACAAAATTACAATTGCGTTGTATTACTTCTGATGATTTTAATGGTGTTGGGAATTGGGATTATGTATCACTTATAAAAATTCAAAAATAATTTCTAATATGAAAACAAAAATATTTTTAGTCGTTTTATTGCTAGTTTCTTTTGTGAAGATTGAAGCTCAAAACCGTCGTTCAAATCCAATCGTAAGCCACATGTTTACTGCAGATCCTTCTACACATGTTTGGGAAGATGGACGTTTGTATGTGTACCCATCTTCAGATCCAGCTCCTTCAAAAGGCTATAGTACCATGGATGGTTATCATGTATTTTCTACAGATGATATGATTACTTGGAAAGATCATGGAGAAATTTTGCATTCTAGTCAAGTACCTTGGGGACGAAAAGAAGGTGGATTTATGTGGGCACCTGATGCTGCTTATAAAAACGGAATGTATTACTATTATTTTCCTCATAGATCTGGGCAAGGTAGAGATACTTGGAAAATTGGTGTCGCAACCAGTAAAAGTCCTGCTTCAGGTTTCAAAGAGCAAGGGTATATAAAAGGTTTAAAGTCCTTAATAGATCCTTGTGTTTTTACGGATGATGATGGTCAGTCTTATTTGTTTATTGGTGGTGAAGGAGATCCTACAGGATATAAGCTAAAAGAAAACATGATGGAGATTGAAGGAAAACCGCATTCAATTAAAGGTTTAGATGGTTTTAGAGAAGGTTTGTGGATGTTTAAACGTAAGGGGAAATATTACATTATTTATCCTGATGATTTTCCAAAACGAAATAAAATGCGTTATGCCATCAGTGATAATCTTTATGGTCCTTATGAATGCAAAGGTGTATTTGTAGACAGTACAGATATTATTACCATGCATGGTTCTGTTGTAGAATTTAAAGATCAATGGTATGTGTTTTATCACAACGGGAATTTATCCGGAGGCATTGCAACCAATCGTTCTGTTTGTTTTGATCCTATTTATTTTAATGAAGATGGAACCATAAATATGGTGAAACAAACTTTAGGAGTGCAACTGCCAACTTTTCATAAGGATATTAACTTTAATGGAATGATGGGTACTTTATCTGAAGGGAATTATAATCAGACTGAATTGGTAAAACATAGCATAAAACCGAATGAAATATCTTCTATTGAAATTCCGAAAGGATTTATAGTTGAAGCTTTTGCAAAAGATAATTTCAAAGGAGAATCTTGGATTTTAGAAGAAAATAGAATCGATTTAAAAACGATTGAAGCAAATAATAAAATTACTTCATTGAAAATTTCTAAATCAAAAGTGGACAATATAATACAAAATCCTTCTTTTGAATTGATTACACAAGAACAAGTAAAAAACTGGTATAACAGAAATTCTACAGGATTTTCTCCTTTTAAAGGTGATACTGCAAAGGGATATTTTGCACTTCAATATACTGGAAAAGGAAAGTCAAAAGGATTATTACAAAAAGTTGTATTGAATCCAAATACCAATTACGAATTAAGTGTTCAGTTAAAAATTAAATCAGGAACCAAAGGAAAAGTCATTTTTGATACCAATGGAAGTTTTGATGAAACCTGCAAGTTTGAAATAGATACAACAAGCAAAACAGATGAATGGGTTCAGTTTAAAGGCACATTTAATAGTGCTGATATTAAAAATATGCAGTTACGCTGTATAACCTCACCTGATTTTAATGGTGTTTGTTTTTGGGATGATGTGGTTTTAAAAGTGAAGTAATTAGGTTTTATATTATTGTTAACATTCATTAATCGGAAATGCAAAACTATCAAATTTTAATAAAAAACAGATGTTTGAATTTCTTCATATTGTTTTAAAATCAATCATTTAATTTACACCTTTGATTAAATATGACAAAACGAGCTTACATAGCCAAAATTAGCATCAGTCTTTTTTATACTTTGTTCTTTTTGTTTTTTATATTATTTTATAAAAATCATATAAATCGATTGATTGAAAATAAATATGTTTTGATTAAGAATATACAAATAGATTCAGTTACTAAAACAGCTTATTCTGGTAACGGTGCTGGAAGCAGACATGGTTACACCTATAGTGTTGAATTTCAATTTGGTGATAAAAAAGAGTCCTTTATTCTTAGACAAGATTCAGAACAAGAAAAACGTGTTTTTAAACAAATCATTATAGATAGTATTAGAACTATTGATTTGGTTAGAATCGAAAATTGCAAAGCATTTATTCAATGTACTTATAGGTATTATTCTTATGACGAGCGCTTTTTTTGTGATGAAAAAGGTATTTGCAATTTTACAGATCCTTATAAAAAAAAGCAGATTTTGGTTCTAGTGTTTGGAGGAATATTTTTTCTAGTAGTAACAACAATTATATATAAATTATTTAACAGCAAATTTGTAAAAACATTATGAAAAATTTAAAATTATTTTTAGCAATTTTATTATTTAGTTATTCTCTATTAATAAACGCACAATACGAAGAAGACTCATTGCCTTTAACAGATACAAGTTTATCAAATTTCAGTTATGCATTGTATCCTGATAATACTTTTGTAAAGTCAACACTGCAATCAATAAGTGAAATAGATAACAGCACTCCTAATGGGTTGGTGAATTCAATTTTATCTGAATCTTCATTAGAATGGATAAATATTAATAATGCCACAAAAACAGATGTTTTAAGTGCTGAGAAATTAAGTGATTTAAATAAAAAGAAAGCACTTAATAAAAATACTAATTTTGTACAATTAGTCCAACAGATTAATTTTACTTTTAATTCTGAAAGTTATAAGTACATAAAATATTGTTTACACAATGACAAATCAGCCAAATTACCTTTCGGTTTTTATTTAATAGTAAATAGAAATAACTTATGGAAAAGGGTTAATCAATTTGATGACTCAAATCAAACTCTAATAAATTATTCGTTTACTTTTTTTCGATTTAATTTCACAAAGTTAAATGATATTTTTAGTAAAAATAATAAAGCTTCACCATTAATGACAGACATTATAAACAAAACCCATTCTTCTCAGGGTTTTAGTCTAAGTAGACTTGAACAAGAATTAAATGAATGGAATTATAATAGTTCATCTGAAAAGCATCAGTATTTTATAGAAAAACTAAACTGGGAATAATAGGCTTGAAAATATTATTTCAACCCCGCTTCCGCTAGTTTACAGATCCTTATAAAAAAAAGCAGATTTTGGTTCTAGTGTTTGGAGGAATATTTTTTCTAGTAGTAACAACAATTATATATAAATTATTTAAAAGCAATTTTGTAAAAACATTATGAAAAAAATATTTGTTCTTTTTATTGTGTGTGTTTTTATGCAAAACAATGTGTTTGCACAACTTATACATATCAAAACTCAAGAGAACTCTTTAGTTTTTCAAATCACAAAGTATAAAAAAGTAATCCAATCTCATTATGGGACGTTTATAAAAAACACACAAGGTTTAGAGAATATGTCTGTCGTTTTTAATGAAGCCTATCCTAGTTTTGGTAACGGAATGAATGATGAAGTTGCATTGATGGCTACGCATGACGATGGAACGATGGCAACAGATTTATTTTATGTTTCTCATCAACAAAAAAAAGAAGGCAATATACAAACAACCGTGATTCATTTAAAAGATGAAAAAAAAGAATTGTATGTCGATTTACATTTTAATGCCTATTCAGATGAAAATGTGATTGAGCAATGGACAACAATTCATCACAATGAAAAACAAGAAATAAGTTTATCTCAATATGCTTCTTCAGCCATTGGATTTAAAGCTACTGATTATTATTTGTCACATTTTTATGGAAGTCATTCTAAAGAAATGATGATTTCCGAAGAACGTTTAACCAATGGAATTAAATCCATAGAAACCAAACGAGGCGTTAGAACAACCGAATATGAAAATCCTTCTTTTCTATTATCATTGGATGGTTCTTCAAAAGAAAATAAAGGAAAAGTTATTGCAGGAGCTTTGGCTTGGTCAGGGAATTTTAAATTGACTTTTCAAGTTGATGACAAAGCAAGATGTCAAATGATTGCCGGAATTAATCCTTTTGCATCTACGTATTTTCTTCCTGCTGGAGAAAAGTTTGAAACTCCTAAAATGATTTTAACTTATAGTGATAAAGGAAAAAACAAAGCGTCAATCAACTTACATCGTTGGGCAAAAAAATACAATTTAAGAGCAGAAAATGAATTAAGACCAATTGTTTTAAATAGTTGGGAAGGCGCTTATTTTAAGTTTGATGCAGACAAGTTAAAAAGTATGATGGATGGCGCTGCAGAAATGGGCGTTGAGGTTTTTGTGTTAGATGATGGTTGGTTTGGAAACAAATATCCAAGAAACAGAGCAAATGCAGGTTTGGGAGATTGGCAAGTAAATCAAAAAAAGTTACCAAAAGGTTTAGACGATTTAATTGATTATACAGAATCTAAAGGAATGCGTTTCGGAATTTGGGTAGAACCAGAAATGGTAAATCCTAAAAGTGAGTTGGCAGAAAAACATCCAGATTGGATTATCCAAAGACAGAATAATCGAAAGAAGTTGTTAGAACGCAATCAATTGTTGTTAGATTTATCAAACCCTAAAGTTCAAGATTTTGTTTTTAAAGTGGTTGATGATTTGTTAACTAAGCATCCTAAAATTGCCTACATAAAATGGGATGCAAACAGACATTTACAGAATTTTGGGTCAACTTATTTATCAGAAAAAAAACAATCACACCTTTTTATAAATTACACTCGTGGTTTAGAAAAAGTGTTGGAACGTTTAACAAAAAAATATCCTTCAACCATTTTTCAAGCGTGTGCTTCTGGCGGTGGACGTGTAGATTTTGGTTCTATGAAATACACGCATGAGTTTTGGGCAAGTGATGATACAGATCCTTATGAACGTTTATTTATTCAGTGGGGAACCAATCATATTTATCCGCCAATAGCAACAGCAGCACATGTTACCAAGTCTCCTAATCATCAAACTAAAAGAGAAACATCTTTAAAATTTAGATTTGATGTTGCCATGGCAGGACGTTTAGGAATAGAATTAAGTCCAGATGCTTTGGATAAAAAAGAGTTGGAATTTGCAAAAAAGGCCATTTCCTTGTACAAAGATATTCGTCCAATTGTACAATTTGGAGATTTGTATCGCTTATTATCTCCTTATGATGATGATGGATATGCAGCTATTAATTATGTTTCTCAAACTAAAAAAGACGCTTTGTTAATGGTGTATAGTCATACACATCATAGAAGATACGAACGGAGTTTTGTAAAAATGAAAGGGTTAGATCCAACATTAATTTACAAAGTAGAAGAAATAAATATGGACAGTAAGAAATCACATATAAGTTTTAACAAGCAATTAGTATCAGGAGAAGTTTTAATGAACAGCGGTATTTGGGTTGATTTAAGAAAACCGTTACAAAGTGCCGTTTTTAAAATAACTGAAACCCAACAAAATTAAGTTTAGAAGATGAAAAAATTAAATACGCTATTAAGTTGGTTATTTTTAATCTGCGCTACAGTTGTTATTGCTCAAAATAAGGAAAGTAAACCCAATATTCTTTTCATTTTAGCAGATGATTTAGGCTATGCAGATTTGAGCGCAACAGGTAGTACATTTTATGAAACTCCCAATATTGATAAAATTGTAAACGAAGGAACCGTATTTACAAATGGCTATGCAAATAGTAGAGTTTGTAGTCCTTCAAGAGCAAGTATCATGACAGGGAAATTTACGGCAAGACACGATATTACTGTTCATATTGGATCTCCTTCTGGAACAGCTTGGAGATCGAGAAAAAGATTTTCCAAATTACTTCCTGCAGCCTACACGCATCAATTACCTGCTCATTATACAACCATGCCAGAGGCATTAAAAGCAGCAGGTTACAAAACCTTTTTTACAGGAAAGTGGCATTTAGGCCCAAAAGGATCTTGGCCAGAAGATCATGGTTTTGATATTAATGTTGGTGGTTGGACAAAAGGAGGTCCTAGTGGAGGTTATTTTTCACCTTATAAAAATCCAAAATTAGAAAATGGAGAAGATGGAGAAAATTTATCACATCGTTTGGCAAAAGAAACGGTAAAATTTATAGGTGAGAATCATCCAAAGAAAACAGGAAAACCATTTTTTGCTTATCTCTCTTTTTATGCCGTTCATTCTCCTATTCAAACCTCAAAGGATAAATGGAAAAAGTATCAAAATAAAGCTGTATCGCAAGGAATTGCAAAAAAAGGATATAAAATGGGAAAATATTTGCCAATTCGTCAAGTGCAAGACAATCCTGTTTATGCTGGTTTAGTATCACAAATGGATGATGCTGTTGGCGAAGTTCTTGCGGGTTTAAAAGCTCAAGGACTTGATGAAAATACCATTATAGTTTTTACATCCGATAATGGTGGCGTAGCTGCTGGTGATAATTTTTCAACCAGTAATAAACCATTAAGAGCAGGAAAAGGATATCAGTTTGAAGGAGGCATTAGAGAACCTTATATTATTAAAATTCCTGGACTATCTAAAAAAGGAGATAAAATAGATGTTCCTGTAACTGGTGCAGATTTTTATCCAACATTTTTAGAGTTGGCAGGTGCAAAACTATTGCCAAATGAACATAATGATGGTGTTAGTTTATTGCCATTAATAAAAGGAGAAAGCATCAAAGAACGTGCACTTATTTGGCATTTTCCTCATTATGGAAATCAAGGAGGAGAACCCTCATCAATTATTCGTAGAGGAGCTTGGAAATTGATTCACTATTATGAAGATGGCAGAAAAGAACTCTACAATTTAGTAAAAGATATTAGTGAGACCACTGATTTGGCAGCGGCTTATCCTAAAAAAGTGGAAGAGTTGAATAAAGAATTGTTTGCTTATTTAAAAGAAGTGAAAGCAAAGTTTCCAGAAGCTGATCCTGAATATTCAGAAACAAAAGCAACCGAATATTTACATAAAATGGAATACAAAAAAATGCCCTCTTTAGAAAAGCAAAGAAAACAAATGTTGTCTCCTGATTTTCAACCAAATGATAATTGGTGGGGAAGTATGATGACAAAAGATTAACTAGAATTTAAAATAAAACTCGATGAAAAAAATAGTATATATATTACTTCTTTCAGTTTTCGCAACGCAAGCGCAAGATAAAAAAGTTGTTCAAAAGCAGAAAAAAGATGTCAGTTTCGAATATCGTTTCGCAAGTAATTTAAAGCAAACACCTGATTCTGAAGCAAGATTAAATCAATGGTATAAAGATGCCAAATTTGGTGCTTTTATTCATTTTGGCGTGTACTCTGATCTTGGTGGAGCATACAAAGATAATATTCCAAAGGCGCGTTATGCTGAGTGGATTGCGGTAAATGCAAGAATGTCTGTAGATGAATATCATGAAGTAGCTAAAGGGTTTAATCCAGCTGATTTTAACGCAGAAGAGTGGGTTAAAACTTTTAAAGATGCCGGAATGAAATATGTGGTGATTACCTCTAAACACCATGATGGTTTTGCTTTGTTTGATTCAAATGTTAGTGATTATAATATTGTAGACTATACACCTTTTAAGCGTGATGTTATTAAAGAATTAAGTGAGGCTTGTCATAGTCACGGATTAAAGTTTGGTGTTTATTATTCTCATGCCCAAGATTGGGACGACCCAAATGCTCCGTATCTGAACCCAAGAAGAACCAGAAGAGAGAGATTGCATCCTAATCTTTCTGCTGATTTTAAACCAGATTTTGATACCTATATTAAGGAGAAAAGTCTCCCACAAGTAGAAGAATTAATGAAGAATTATGAAATAGATTTAATTTGGTTTGATACTCCTGCACAAATGAATTTTAAACGTGCAAAGTTGTTTGCTGATGTGGTTAGAAAATATCGTCCAAATTGTTTAATCAATTCAAGAATTATTCAAGGTGGAAAAGACAAAGTATTGCAAGAAAATTTAGAGTTGTTTGATTATGTTTCAATAGCAGATAAAGAAGTGCCAACGCAAAAACTTCCTTTATATGTTGAATCTCCGGATTCAGTTGGTTCATCTTTTGGGTATAAAGATAAGGGAGAAGTGTTTTATCATGATGAAAAAGAAATGTTAGAAAGAATGGTGCATACCGTTTGTACAGGTGGTAATTATTTATTGAACAACGGGCCCATGGGGAACGGTAAATTAGATCCTGAAGCGGTTAGATTGTACGGAATTATTGGTGAATGGATGAAAGTAAATGGTGAGTCTATTCATAATACAAATCCCAATCCTTTTGATAGCCGACCAGCGTGGGGAGATATTAGCACAAATAAAGAAGGAGATGTACTATATCTTCATATGCTTCATAAACCAACATCTGGTAAAATGGTGTTAGATAATATTTCTACTAAGGTAACATCTGTAAGTTATTTAGCAAATGGAGCTGCTATCTCGTATGAACAAGACAAGGATAATTTACGAATTTCTCTAGCTGAACAAGCTGAAAAAGCTCTTGATGTTGTGATTAAAGTAACTTTAAATAAACCTTTAGAGTAAGTAACCTGTTGTGCATTATGATAAAATTCTGTCAATTCGAGTGAATTTTACGATTGAAATGAGTAAAATTTGTATCGAGAACCTGTCTGCCGACAGGCAGGTAAGAATTTTAGCATTAAAAAAGTTCTCGATACAATTTTTCGTTCCTCAAAATCACTCGAACTGACATTTTGTGATGAAATAAATTTATAATGCACAACAGGTAGTTAGTAGTATAATGATATCAATTCTTTGATTATAAAAATAATTTATTCAATCGTATTATGATGAAAATCAAATATTTAATTCTTGTATTTCTTTTTACGCTGTCGTTGTCTATACAAGGAACAGAGAACAATTATCAGGTTGTTTCACCTGATGGAAATGTAACACTAAAAGTTTTTTTAAAAAACAATAAAATCCATTATCAAATGGATTGGTTGGGTAAAAAAATGATAGAAACATCAACCTTAGAATATTTTGAAGTAGGTGCAGATGTAATTGTAAATAATCACAAAGTATCTGATGTAGATACGCATTGGGAGGCTGTTTGGGGACAACAAAAAAAAATGAGAGATCATTACCAAGAATTAGAACTTTCTATTTCTTCAAACAATACTTCATCTAGATTTTTAGCAAGAGTTTATAATGAAGGAGTTGCTTTCCGATTTATTCTTGATAAAGGAAATAAACCGAAGGAAGTTTCTTGGAATTGTTCATATAGCACTCAACACCAAAGTAAATTTTATTTACCAAATGGGGAGAAGGAACCACTTGGTCCAATATCCTTAGAAGAATTAGATGTAGCACAGAACAAAACGGCAAAAAGAGGTAAAAAAGTAGCATTACATATTCCTTTAGTTGTAGCAACGCCAGAGAATTTGTTTATGGCAATTTTTGAATCTGATTTGTATGAAGCAAAAGGGTTTCAAACAATGAAGATAGCAGCAGATTTAAAAACAAATGCGATTGTGTCAAAAAACAAAGCCACTACAACAGAAGCAGAACTTACTTCGCCTTGGCGAGTTATTTTAGTGGGAAAAACAATGGGAGATTTGATTGTAAATAATGTTGCTATTAATTTGGCGACTCCTAACAAAATAGAAAATTCAGATTGGGTAAAACCGGGAAAATCACTTTGGGATTGGAGAGTTCATGGCTACAAAGCAAAAGACGGATTTACCTATGGAATTAATAACGAAAGTTATTACAGATTTATAGATTTTGCTGCAGAAAATAATATAGAATATTTTTTAATTGACGATGCATGGTATACTGATGTAAATCCGGGAAATATTGAGATGTCTGAAAAATTGGATTTGGCAAAAGTGATAACCTATGCTAAAAAGAAAGGCGTAGCAATATTTTTATATTATGATAGAAGAAAAGGAGATTATGGTGATGAAAAACTATTTGAACATTATAAATCATTAGGTGTAAAAGGAATTAAATATGGTTTTATGGGCAATAAAGCTGATTTTACACGAGACGCCATTAAACTAAGTGCAGAGAGTAATTTGTTAATAGATTTTCACGATGGTCCAGTTCCTTTAGCGGGAGTAACTAGAACGTATCCGAATGCTATTACAAGAGAATTCTGCCATGCACAACAAGATTCTAAGAAAGCATTTACTCCTAAAACCTTTGTAAGAATGGCATTAATCAATGCAATACAAGGTCCTTTGGATATGAATAATGGAATTTTTGATATTTCTGGCGTGAATGCAAAAGAAAGAGAAAAAGGTCCAAGAAAACCGAATTCTTTATTTACCACAGTTACAGCAGAAGCAGCAAGAACACTAATTGTTTTTAGTGGATTGGTTGTATTACCAGATGCACCAGAGGCTTATGCAGCTAAACAAGATTTGTTTGAATTTATCAAGAAAATGCCTGTTGGAAAATGGGATGAAAGTAAAGTCTTACACTCCAAAATAGATGGTTATATTTCTACTGCAAGAAGACATGGAGAAGAATGGTTTATTGGTTCTGTTCATGTTAATGGAGGAGTTTTAGAAATCCCTTTAGATTTTCTAGAGGAAAATAAGAAATATGCAATTACCTATTATGAAGATACAGCGCAAACAAATAGTAAAACAAACGCAGAAGCATACCAAGTAAGAACATCAACTGTAAACAAAGGTGATATTGTAAAAGCAAAAATGGTTGCTGGAGGAGGACATTGTATGTGGATAAAACCTATGGATTAATGAAAAATAAATACAGAATATCGAACCAAAAATTACAGCTAATAACAATATTCTTTTTGTTTATTACTGCAATTGTTTGTGGTCAAAAACAATCATATAAATTATTTTATAATACTCCAGCAAGTGATGATTTGCCGGATAATCCAAAAAAAAGAGGCATAAAATCAAGCTTTATGCAAGAGGCGTTACCTGTAGGAAATGGACGTTTAGGAGCAATGTTTACTGGTGGTATTCGTCAAGAACATTTAATGATAAATGATATTACGCTTTGGATGAATACGAAGCGTGGTTTAGATTCTATTGCTCAATCAGGTACAAGAATAGGTGCTCATAAAAATTTCGAAAAAGTAAGAGAGGCATACAGACAAGGTAAATATGGTACTTCTGAAAATAGTATGGAATCACTCTCTACAAAATATTTAAGTAGCACCCAACCTTTGGGCAATTATGCGCCCTTTACAGATTTGTATATTTCTACAGAACAACATAGCAGCGCTTTAGTTAGCGGTTATTCCAGAACTTTAGATGCTCAAACAGGAATGGGGAATGTAAGCTATACTATTGGTGAAGGACATTTTACTAGAGAATTTTTCTGTAGTCATCCAAATGATTTGATAGCTATAAGATATAGGGCTGAAAATGCCAAAATGAACCTCAAAATAAAGACATCCACTTTACATAAAATCAATAAGGTAACATCTACGGGAAATTTGATAGTGTTAAATGGCGAAGCTTCAATGGTGCAAGACAATACTAAATTTCAACAACTAATTTATATAGATGCAGGAAAAGGAAAGTTAGTAGCTCAAGAAGACGGTTCTATAAAAGTGATAGACGCAACAGATGTTAAAATATACCTTACAGCTTATTCAGATTATTTGCCTATTTACCCATCTTTTAAAGGAAGAGATTATAAGTCTGATACTAAAAAGGCTATGGAAACCGCTGTGGAAATGGGTTATGAAAATTTAAAAGAAAATCACAAAAAAGATGTTTCAGAATTGATGAATCGTTGCCAACTAGAGTTAGATTATAAACCCTCTGGTTTAACAACAGATGCATTGGTAAAAAATGGGGCGAGTATAGAATTAGAAAATTTGTATTTTAATTATTCTCGCTACTTGCAATTAAGTTGTTCTAGAACAGCACCTGTACCTTCAAATTTACAAGGATTATGGAACGGATATTTAAAACCTGTATGGAATTCAGATTATCATAATGACATCAATGTTGCTATGAATTACTGGATGGTAGAAACAGCGAATCTGCCAGACTCTTTTACTCCTTATGTTAAATGGTTAAAAATACAATCGGAATCAGGTAAGATTATAGCAAAAGAAACTTTCGGAATTGAAAAAGGTTGGAGTGTTGGGCTTAATGGAAATGTATTCGGTTTTACAGCTCCTAACGTTCATGGTAGGCGTATGCAACAATCAGGAGCTTGGTTGTCTCAAAATTTATTTGAACACTATGCCTTTAATCAAGATAAAAAATATCTAGAAGAAGTGTATCCTATTTTAAAAGGAGCTGCAGAATTTTATATGGAATTTCTTGCTCCTTGGAAAGATGGAACACTTGTGGTCTATCCAACGTGGTCACCAGAAAACACATATTTGTCAAAAGAATTTGGAAAATTAAACAAACAAACCTATGGTGCTTCTTATGACCAGCAGTTAGTCTTAAACTTATTTACAGATTGTATCGAAGCATCTATTGTTTTAGATAAAGATGCAACATTTAGAAAATCTTTACAAGAGATGATTCCTAATCTCTGTCCTCAAAAAATTGGGCAATATGGGCAGCTGCAGGAATGGCCAGAAGATTGGGATAGTCCTACAGATCAACATCGTCATATTTCTCATTTAATAGCTTTGCATCCCGGTCGTGATTTTTCGCCTCTTACCACCAAAGAAATTGCTAATGCGGCTTTGGTTACTATGAAACACAGAGGTGATGTTTCCACAGGATGGAGTACGGCGTGGAAAACAAATTTTTGGGCAAGGTTGCATAATGGAGATAAAGCACATCAGTTTTATCAATTTTTAACTTCAAAACGTGCTTATGCAAATCTTTTTGATTTTCATCCTCCTTTTCAAATTGATGGAAATTTTGGAGGAATAGCCGGAGTTTGCGAAATGTTGTTGCAAAGTCATTTAAGAAGTATCAATAATGATGCTGATAAAATTGAAAAGGCAGCTTTTATAGCTTATAAAAAAGATATAGAAAACAGCAATCACTTTGTGCCTGTTGTGCCGCAAGAATCTTTAACAAATGCTCCTTATATATTACACTTATTACCAGCTTTACCATCTGCTTGGCCTAACGGAAGTGTAAAAGGATTACGTGCACGTGGTGGTTTTGAAGTTGATATTGATTGGAAAAAAGGAAAGTTAGCACAAGCTACAATACATGCAATACATGGTGGAGACTTTAGAATATTTTTAGATGATAAATTAAGTAAAGTTATTACCCTAAAAAAAGGAGAGACTAAAGTTTGGAAAATTGATTAAAAACGATATGTGAAATTGGTTTTAGGAGTATTTGAAACTGGTAATGAAATCCTTTAGAAATTTTAAGTGGATGAAAGACTGGTAAGTAGTGCATAGTTGTAAATGATGAATTTGAAAAATAAGTCTAAAAAATTGGTGTTCAGAAATTGGAATACAGCTAAAATAAGTCATCAATAAATTAATAAAAGATCGCCGAATTGAATAACTATATAGAAAAAGAAAGTATTAACTAACTATAATATAAACTCAATAAGTATGAAAAAAAAATATACAATTTTAATAGTTTTTAGCGTAATGCTTTTATCTGGAGGTTGTGCTATCAACAAAGAAAAAAGCAATGGATTTAAAACGCTCTTTAATGGGAAAAATTTTGAAGGTTGGTATATTAAACTAAAGGATAATGATGAAGCTTTGGGTAAGCGTGTATTTCAAATTGAGGATGGAATGGTTCATGTTTTTGGCAAAGGATGGCCAGAAGAGATAGATTTAGATAAAGGAACAGACGGAACTATTGGAATGCTGTACACAAAAAAAAGTTATGAGAAATATCATCTAAAATTTCAGTACAAGTGGGGATCAAAAAAAGCTAATTATTTTGCAAAGTGGCAATATGACGCAGGGGTGTATTATCATGTTACAGATGATAAGATTTTTCCTACTGGCGTAGAATTCCAAATTCAATATATGCCAGAAGAAGATCGTAATGGTACAGGAGATCTTATTCGTCCTCCAGGACAAACTTACGATTGGTACTTCAATGAAAAAACAAGTGATTTCTTAAGTCCTAGCGATGGCGGAATTCTTTATAATAAACAAAAGTCTTACAAAGGAAAAAGATGGCTTCATAATGCTAAAATCACAAGAAATTTTAATGCATTAAATGATAAATGGAATACCTGCGAAATTATAGTGATGGGTGAAGAGTATACTATTCATAAACTAAATGGCGAGATTGTTAATATGGCTTTTAATATAAAACCTAGTTCTGGTATCATTGGTTTTCAATCAGAAACAGCTGAGATTTTTTATAGAAATATTGAAATTAAGGAATTTGAGAATAACGTAGCTATCGAAGAATTTTTAAAAACCAAATGATCCTATCAAAATTAATAGGGTATCAAAAAGAAAATAACATATTCTTAGAAGGTTATAAAGCAACAATTTTTCTTGATGGACAGTATACAACTTGGGAGAAAAATCGTGAAGTATATATCAAAGAAAAAAGAATAGTAAACGCAGGTGAAACACTAAAACTACATATAGCTTCTGGTGGAGGTGTCTGCATAAAATTAGAATTAAAATGATGAGACTTTTAAAAATATCGATTACACTTTCAATATGTCTTTTTACAATATTTGGGTGTAAAAGTCAAGAAACAGAACAAAACAGACCCAATATCATTTTTATTTTTGCTGATGATTGGGGATGGGGAGATTTAAGTGCTCATGGGCATCCATATATTAAAACACCAAATATTGATCGTCTTGTGCATGAAGGTACCGATTTTCAAAGATTTACAGTTGCTAGTGGTGTGTGTTCACCAAGTAGAACAGCAGTTATGACAGGTCAATTTCCTGCAAGAAATAACATTGATGGTCATTTTGCTTGGGTTCAAAATAACGAAGAACGGAACATGCCAGATTGGTTAGATCCAGCAACAACATTATTACCAAGGTTATTACAAGAAAGTGGTTATACAACGGCTCATTTTGGTAAGTGGCATCTTTCAAATAATATGATTCCAGATTCACCTTCACCTGGGGAATATGGTTACGATGAATATGGTGCATTTAATTGTTCTGGTGAACAAATGCCCGTTCATGAAGATGTTAATAATACCATTGCATTTATTGAAAAATCTAACAAAGAGCATAAACCTTTTTTTATTAATTTATGGATGCATGAACCTCATACACCACATCATGTAATTCCTAAATACCAATGGCGTTTTCCTGATTTAGCAGAAGCTGATAATATTTATGCGTCTGTTTTATCTCATGCAGATGATAGAATTGGTGAATTGTTAGATGCAATTGACCGATTAAAATTAACCGATAACACATTGGTTATTTTTAGTTCTGATAATGGTCCTGCGAGAGCTGCTTTTGAAGTAAAAGAATTAAAATTAATGTTCGATTCTGCAACCGGAGCTGGGTTTAATACGAGTGCATCAAAAGGTGTTACAGGCGGGAGAAAAGGTTATAAAGCATCTTTGTTTGAAGGAGGAATTGGAGTACCGTTTATTGCGCGTTGGCCAGGAAAAATAAAAGCGGGAGAAATCGATAATACATCCTTAATCTCTGCAGTAGATTTGCTTCCAACATTTTGTGCAATAGCAAATGTTACTTTGACTGAAGCTTATAAACCAGATGGAATTAATCAAGAAGCTACTCTTTTAGGAAAAGAATATGCTTTACGAACAAAACCACTTTTTTGGAAGTTTGATTCTAGTTGGCCAGCAAAGAAAAATGCTCCAGATCATTGGGTGTCTTATGCAGTTGTAGATCAGAACTGGAAATTAGTAGCCAATAATGATTTGAGTTATTTTGAGCTTTATGATATTGTTGCAGATACCTATGAGAAAAATGACATTAAAGAGCAATATGAAGAGGTTTCTAAAAAACTAATAAGTAGTATAAAACAATGGCAGCAAGAGTTGCCTAAAGAACCTAGTAAAAAACTGTTTTCAAAAGAAAGAAAAAAAAAATAATTATTTAAGTTTAGTTTTATGAATTATATGAATGCAGCAGGAAATGCTTGTCAGTTAGAATCTTATGCAGGAAAAGATCATGGTTTTTTTAACGGACCTTTTATTATAAAGAAAAAAGCAGATAAAATAGTTTATAACGATTTAATGGAAAAAAGTTATGCCTTTGTAAAAGCTAGATTTAATAATTCTGAATTAAAACTATCTAATATTTTTAGTAATCATATAATATTACAACGTGGTATAAAGGTTCCTGTTTGGGGAACTGCAACACCAGGTCAAAAAGTTTTAGATGAGGTTGTTGGTATATGGTCAACACAAACGCCAACAAGTTCGGTTTCACTTGCTTTTCCTTATTATTTAGAGGAAGACAAATATCAAACAACTAATTTGTATAATCAATATCCAGAAGTAGTAAAAGAAATGGAAGCTATTTTAAATAGATATAAAACAGAAATTAATTAATTTTTAGAATTGAAAAAGAATAAACTAAACTAATAAGACATTACTATGAATAACAATAAACTTTTTACGTTAAAACTAAGTGCTTTTTTAATTTTAGTATGCTGTGTTGGTACTTTAAAAATGCAAGCACAAGATACTCCAAACATTATCTTTATTTATGCCGATGATATGGGGATAGGTGATATTTCGAGCAATAAAGGAAAAGCCCCAACACCTAATCTGGATCGTTTGGTAAAAGAAGGCATGCAGTTTACGGATGCACATACGTCTTCTTCTGTTTGTACTCCTTCACGTTATTCACTTTTAACAGGTCGTTACAATTGGAGGACGAGACTTGCCAATCACGTTTTTAGTAGTCCAACTGAAGCGCCTTTAATTAAAAAAGATGAGGTAACAGTAGCGAGTTTTTTGAAGGAGTCAGGTTATCATACTGCTTGTATTGGTAAATGGCACCTCGGTATTGGTTGGGAGACAATTCCTGATTATAAAAAGAAAGAAGGACAAGTAGGGAAAGGGTGGAATATTGACTATAGCAAACCAGTTGTGACTCCTACCAGCAATGGATTCGATTACTTTTTTGGAATTACAGCCTCATTAGACATGCCACCTTATGTGTATATTGAAAATGACCGTGCCGCCAAAATCCCAACAGTTACTAAAGCTTTCAAGAGAAAAGGTGCTGCAACAGAGGACTTTGAAGCTGTAAATTGTTTGCGTGATTTTGCAGCAAAATCTGTTGATTATATAGATGAAAGAGCCCAAAATAACAAGCCTTTCTTTTTGTATTTACCACTTACCTCACCGCATACGCCTATTATACCAAGCGAAAAATGGAAAGGTAAATCTACAATTGGCAATTATGGCGATTTTCTAATGGAGACGGATTGGGTAGTAGGTGAAGTGCTCAAAGCACTTGATAAACATGGTTTAAATGAAAATACCCTTGTGATTTTTTCAACGGATAATGGATGTTCTCCAGCAGCCAAAATTCCTGCTCTGATTGAAAAAGGACATTATCCTAATGGTAATTTAAGAGGCCATAAGGCAGATATATACGAAGGAGGTCATAGAGTGCCATTGATTGTTCGATGGCCAGCGATTATTGAAGCTGGTACTCAAACAGACCGACTTACCTGTATGACCGATTTCATTAGCACCTGTTCAGACATTTTAGGTAAACCATTAGATGAAGCTTCTGGGGTGGATGGGATTTCATTTTTACCAACGCTAAAAAACTCATCAATCAATGATAGAGAAGCCATTGTTCATCATTCTATAAATGGGTCTTTCGCCATTAGAAAAGGAGAATGGAAACTCGCACTATGCCCCGGTTCAGGAGGATGGAGCTATCCGAGAGCAGGAAAAACACCTTCCGGCTTGCCATCTATTCAGTTATTTAACTTATCTGAAGACCTTGATGAACAACATAATCTACAGGCTCAATATCCTGAAAAAGTAAAAGAACTCACTATTTTATTGCAGTCTTATGTAGACTTAGGAAGAAGTACACCTGGTATTTCACAACAAAATGATAGAGATATAGATATCTACGCTGAAGATATAGCGAAATAAAATAAGGGTGGTAATACATATAAATGCTGTAATTAAAACCAATTAGTATAAAAACAACAAATCAAGAAAAAAATTATTAACTAAACAGCAATAGTAGACACTGAAAAAAATATATAATTATGAAAGGAAAATCATCACTTACAATTCTGCGAATTGTAATCTCTACCTTATTAATTGTATCGTGTAAAAACAAATCTGAAAAGGAAAAAGAAAGTCTTTCAGAAAATATATTAAATGAAAAAACGAATCAAAATAAAATATTAGAACTTTTAAATTATATAAAAATATGAAGACATTTTTAGTTACATTATTTCTACTGATTTCGAACATAGTAGCTCATGCAGAATCCGTTGATTTTAAAGAAACCATTAAACCAGATTCATCTGTTGTTTACAAAACCAATGATAACAAGAAGTTGTCTCTTCATGTTTTTAACCCTGAAGGGCATAAAGTTACGGACCACGTTCCAGTAATTGTGTTTTTCTTTGGTGGTGGTTGGACTAGTGGAACTCCTAAACAATTTTATGAGCAATCACGCTATTTTGCCCAAAAAGGAATTGTTGCCATTTCCGCAGAATATAGAATTAAGAACAAACACGGTACAACACCTTTTGATGCTGTAAGTGATGCTAAATCGGCAATTAGATGGGTTCGTAAACATGCCAAAAAATTAGGAATCAATCCTAGTAAAATAGTTGCAGCAGGTGGTTCTGCAGGTGGCCATGTTGCTGCATGTACAGGTGTTATTGAAGGGTATGAAGAAGAAAATGAAGATTTGTCGTTCAGTTCTAAACCTAATGCTATGATACTGTACAATCCTGTATTAGATACAACTGAAAAAGGGTATGGAATGGAGAAAGTAGGTGAAGAACGTAAAACAGATATTTCCCCAAATCATCACGTAAAAAAAGGAATTGTGCCTACTTTAGTTTTTCATGGAAAAGCTGATAAAACAGTTCCTTTTGAAAATGCAGAACGTTTTAATGTATTAATGAATGCAGCAGGAAATACCTGTCAGTTAGAATCTTATGCAGGAAAAGATCATGGGTTTTTTAACGGACCTTTTTTTCGAAAGAAAAAAGCAGATAAAATAGTGTATAATGAATTAATGGAAAAAAGTTATGCCTTTGTAAAATTACAATTGATGGAGGTTAAAAATGTAAATAGTAACGATAAGAAATAAGGATAGTTTTTTTGAAACTAAATAAGAACAAGCAATATAATACAAAGAATATAGCTCAATGAAAGAGAAAAAATCACTTCTATTAATAAGAAATACAATTATTGTATGTGCTCTGTTATTAGCAATATCTTGTAATTCCAAAAAGAAATCTAACATGAAAAAAGACGATAACAAAATCGGTTCAAGTAATACTAATGCTGCAAATGAGAGCGCATCAAATTATGCAAATGATGTTGCTTTTATGAAGGAATATATAAAAATCATTGAACTTACAGACGAATCTAACAATTCAAGTGTAGCTATTTCTGCAGCGTTGCAAGGTAGAGTAATGACCAGTAGTGCTTTTGGTGACAAGGGAAGAAGTTACGGTTGGATTAATAAAGAATTATTCAAATCTAAAGATACTTTAGAGCATATTAATGTTTTTGGTGGCGAAGAACGTTTTTGGCTAGGGCCAGAAGGCGGACAATTTTCTATCTTTTTTAAAAAAGGGGCAAAATTTATTTTAGATGATTGGTACACTCCAAAACTTATTGATTTAGAACCGTTTGATGTAAAGGAGCAATCTTCTAGCAAAGTAGTGTTGACAAAAAAAGCAGCTTTAAAAAATTATTCAGGATTTCAGTTTGATATGGCTATTGAACGTGAGGTTTCAATTTTATCTAAAGAAGATATCAAAAAAGAGTTGGGTTTAATTTCGCTAGATGAAAGTCTAAAATCAGTAGCGTATAAAACCACCAATATGCTTACCAATGTTGGAAAATCTGATTGGGTTAAAGAAACAGGATTGCTTTCTATTTGGATGTTGGGTATGTACAATCATTCACCAAATACCACAATTATGATACCTTATATTTCCGGTGATGAAACTGAATTGGGAGCAATTGTAAATGATGCTTATTTTGGTAAAGTACCTTCAGATCGTTTGGTTGTTAAAGATGGTGTTATTTATTTTAGTGGAGATGGTCAATATCGAAGTAAAATAGGATTATCACCAAAACGTGCGAAAGATATTGCAGGTTCTTACGATTCAAAAAATGGTGTTTTAACCATTGTAAAATACAATCAACCCAAAAATGTTACAGATTATGTAAACTCTATGTGGGAAATTCAAGACAAACCTTTTGAAGGAGATGTAGTGAATGCTTACAATGATGGAGCTCCAGAACCTGGCGCAAAACCATTAGGACCATTTTATGAGTTGGAAACATCATCGCCAGCTATGGCTTTAAAATCTGGAGAAAGTGGCATACATATACAATTAACATGTCATATTGAAGGAGATGAAGAAACTTTAAACCCAATTATCAAACAACTTTTTGGAACTACCGTAAATGACATTACATCTATTTTTAATTAATATGTTAAAACTTTCTAAAACAGCATGCATTGTTACACTTTGTTTTTTTTCAATATTAACGTGTAAAAGTCAAGAAAAAGAGCAAAATAAACCTAATATCATCTTTATTTTGGCAGATGATTTAGGGTGGCAAGATGTTGGTTTTATGGGAAGTAAATGGTTTGAAACACCTAACTTAGATGCTTTGGCAAAGGAAAGTTTGGTGTTTAGTGATGCTTATATGTATCCTACTTGTTCACCTTCTAGAGCAGCGTTGTTAACGGGCAAACAGTCTTTTAGAACAGGTGTTTATAATGTGCCTGTTTTAGAAAAAGGAAATAATCAGGACAATATTTTTTCTCGTTGGACAGTGGGTTTGGAACATACTATGTATGCTGAACCGCTAAAAAAAGCAGGGTATCATTCAATTCATATTGGTAAATGGCATGTGGTTGGGCCCAATCCTGAAGAAGAAAAAAGTTTTCCTTTAAATAAACATTTAAAGCAGCCAGCCAACGGAACTTTAAATTGGTTAGCAAATCATCAATCAGCTGAAATTCAACAATATTATCCCGTAGGAAAAGGGTTTGATAAAAATGTTGGAGGAACTTGGTGGGGCGATCCTGCCAGAGGTTATAAAAAAGGTTATAAATCTGAAAGCGGAGGTTATAAAGCACCTTTTAAAAATCCTTTTATAAAAGATAAAAAAGATGATGAATGGCTTACGGATAGATTAACCAATGAGGCCATTGATTTTATCAAAGAAAATAAAGCAGCACCTTTTTTTGTTAATCTTCATTATTATGCGCCACACCGTCCTATTGTACCAAGAAATGATGAAGCGTTTCAAAAATTTATGGAGAAACAAGCAGATACTATAACTGGGCAAGGAATAAAAAACAAAGAAGAAGCAGCAGGTTATGCAAGTATGATTGCATCTATTGATGAGAATGTAAAACGAATTTTTGATTATTTAGATAAAGAAGGATTGCGTGAAAATACCATTGTAATTTTTACATCAGACAACGGATTTAATGGTTTAACAAGTAAATCGAATGCATTAAGGGGCGCAAAAGGTATGGTGTATGAAGGAGGAATTAGAGTTCCTGCTTTTGTAAACTGGAAAGGACAGATTAATGCTGGAATTTCTAAAACACCTATTACTGGTATGGATTATTTTCCAACTTTTTTAGACTTGGCACAAATTAAAAATTACAGTGGCGTTTTAGACGGAACAAGTTTAGTGCCTTTACTAAAAAACAAAGCTTTTAAAGAGCGTCCACTTTTTTGGCATCTTGCTAGTAGATATAGAAATCCACCTTGTTCTGTCATCAGAAAAGGAAAATGGAAACTCATTCAGTTTTTAAATGATGGAAAAGTAGAATTGTATAATTTAGAAGATGACCTAAAGGAAAGTCAAAATTTAATTGATAAAAATCCTGAAAAAGGTTCAGAGTTATTGAAGGAGCTTGTTACGTGGCGAAAAAATAATAAAGTACCACTTCCACCTGCGTCTGTATTAACATTTTAAAAATAAATCAACTTAAAATTAATAAATAAAATGAAATTAAAAATTAGCTTAATAGCATTCGTATTAATTGTTACTGCTTGCAAAAGCAACGCACAACATACTACAGCAACAAAACAACAACCAAACATTATCTATATTTTGGCGGATGATTTAGGGTATGGAGATGTACAAAATTATAATCCTGAGGGAAAAATTGCAACCCCAAATTTAGATAATATGGCTGCAAACGGTATAAAATTTACCGATGCTCATACATCTTCAGCGGTTTGTACACCAACGCGTTACGGAATTTTAACAGGAAGATATAACTGGAGGTCAGAGTTAAAGAGTAGCGTAATAAATGGCTATTCAAAATCATTGATAAAACAAGAGCGAATAACGATTGCAGAAATGCTTCAAACGCAAGGATATAATACAGCTTTTATTGGTAAATGGCATTTAGGTTGGGATTGGAAAATTGTTACAGAAGATCCAAACCCCAAAAGTCCAAGAACAGCACCTGTTGTAGATTTTACTGCACCAATTAAAAACGGACCATCTACACATGGTTTTGAGTATTCTTTTGGTTTTTGTGCTTCCTTAGATATGGCACCTTATGTGTATGTAGAAAATGATATGCCAACCATGGTACCAACAAAATATACCGCTAATAAAAAGAAAAAAATGTGGAGAAAAGGATTGACTGCAGATGATTTTGACCACAATACTGTCTTACAAGATTTAACAGATAAAGCGGTAACGTATATTGGCAATCAAGCGAAAGAAAAAAAACCTTTCTTTTTATATTTTCCGCTTCCAGCACCTCACACGCCTATTTTACCTTCAGAAGAATTTTTAGGAAAAAGCAAAACAAATGAGTATGGAGATTTTGTTATGCAGGTAGATGATGTTGTTAGACAAATTAGAGACGTATTAAAAAAACAAGGAATTTCAGAAAATACATTATTAGTATTTACAAGTGATAATGGTTGTTCTCCAAAAGCAGATTTTAAAGAACTTGCAGCAGTGAACCATAATCCAAGTGGTGTTTATAGAGGTGCGAAAGCAGATATTTTTGAAGGAGGACATAAAGTGCCTTTTATTGTAGAATGGCCAGCCAAAGCATTGAAAAATGCCAGTACAGATAAAACAATTTGTACTACTGATTTCTTTGCAACCTGTACAGAAATTACAGGGTATAAAATAAAAGATTCAGAAGGAGAAGATAGCAATAGTATGTTGCCTTTAATTACAGGTACAAAAGATATTGATATTAGAGAGTATTTAGTGAGTCACTCAATTACTGGAGATTTTGCGATTAGAAAAGGAGATTGGAAGTTAATTACTTGCCCAGGTTCTGGTGGATGGAGTTATCCAAGTCCTAAGGATATAAGAAAGCAAAAATTAGAGTTGCCAAAAATGCAATTGTACAATCTAAAAGAAGATATAGCAGAAACAAAAAACTTGATTGCAGAGCATCCAGAAAAAGCAGCTGAATTAAAAGCAGCACTTAAAAAAATCATTTTAGATGGAAGAAGTACAGTTGGTACTACTCAAACAAATGAAGGAATGGAGAATTGGCGTCAAATAAAATCGATTATTGAGTAAATGTTTTTTAATAGAATTCTATTGTTTACAGGTTATTAAAGCCAATTTGGGCGAATTGGGTAATGAAATGCAAGAAATGAGCAACCCATTTGTGAAATGTGTGTGCATATTTGTAATTACTAATAGTTTTGGTAGATATAACAATAAATTTGGTAGAGATTTAATAAAATAGATAATTACATAAAAAATGAAAAAAAACATACTCATAATTTTTACACTATTTTATTGTTTAGTTGGTTATTCTCAACCACCAAAAATTGTAAAATTTAACGATAAGTTTAAGGAATATGATTATTATGCAAAACCAAGTACTACAAGCGATTTAACTGCTTTTTTTAAAACTCGTGTGGATACAGAGTTATTAAGTGAGTTAAAACCTTTGGGTAAAAATGATTATCAAAGACGGTTTTTCTTAGGTTTTAAATTTTTGGAAGGCAAAATTGTTGATGTTAGTACAAACGTAAATAATTCTAAATTAAGAAAAATGTTTGTGGATGCTTTTAAAGCCTATGATATTGAAAAGCTAAATATTAAAAATATAAGTCCGTTAAATCGTTACGAAATTCAACTTTCGTCTTGGGTAGATGGTAAATCTATTCTTAACTGCAGCCAGTATGTAATTATTAAAAAATTCCCTCTTTATGAAGGCTGCGAATTAGTTGCAAGCTATTCTGAAATGAAAAAATGTATTAACAAAAAACTTGAAAATCATATTATTAATAACATATCAAATACTGTATTAGAAAAGTCAAATATAAAAGGCGGGCTAAAGTTAAATCCTAAATTTTTAATAAATAGCGATGGTTCCCTAAGTAAAATTAAGATTAAAACTGCATCACGTGAATTATCAGAAGAACTGCATCGCATTATAGCATTGTTTCCTAAGCCAATAACACCAGCAATGTGTAATGGAAACCCTACTGGTTATTTCTACAAAGGATATTTTAATTTATTTGTAAATGAATCAGATGAAATATTACCTAAACTAAGTACAGAAAATGAATTAGCATTGCATTTTAAAAATCATTTAAGTGAAAAAGAGTTACAAAACATACCTTTTTCAAAAAAACAAGATGAAATTAAACTAATATTTAGTATTGATAAAAAAGGGAAAGCTGTTGAAATTAAAACCTTAAATTATAATGCTAATAAAAGTAGTTATAATAAATTGGTTTCCATATTTAAAAAATTTCCAATTGAAAAATTAAATATTAATTCTAAAGATATTTTGGAGTGGTATATTTATACTATTATAACTAAATCTAATAATAAAACTATTGTTGAATGTAGCAATACGGCTAAGGTTGAAAAAACATCAGTTTTTAAAGGTTGTAAAAAATCAAAAAACCCAACAGATTTAAGAAAATGTAATAGAGAAAAAGTTGTTGCTCATGTGTCAGAAAAATTTGATATGAACTTACTAAATAACACTAAACTTAAAGGAAAAGTAAGACTGTTTTGCTCCTTTAGTATTGATACAGATGGTAGTGTTGTAGATGTAAAAGTAAAAACCCCAAGTGCTTATCTGTCAAATGAAGTAAAAAAAGTTTTAAAAAATGTACCAAAAGCAATAGCTCCAGCATACCAAAACGGTAAAGCAGTAAAGATTTCATATAAAATACCAATTACATTTATTGTTAAATAAAAAGAGTAAAAGGTTTAATAAACAGAAAAATAATCTATGTTTATTTAATTATAATAATTTAAAAAAATGAAAAAAAACATACTCATAATTTTCACACTAATCATAGGATGTTTTAGTGCCATAGCTCAAATAAATTCTGAAATACCTTCAGCAGATTTTTTTGTGTCAACGCAAGGTTCAGATAATTGGTCTGGTACTTTAGCAGCTCCAAATACATCTAAAACTGATGGCCCTTTTGCAACATTAGAACAAGCAAAAAACGCTGTTCGAAAACTGAAAAAAAACAAAACAAAAGATATTACTGTTCTAATTAGAGAAGGTGTTTATCAACTAAGAAAAACGGTTGTTTTCGATTTAAAAGATTCTGGAAGTGATAATCAGAATATTGTTTATCAAGCTTATCCAAATGAAACACCTGTGTTTAGTTCTGGAAAAGAAATTACAGGCTGGGAAAAAGTAACCACAGCACTTCCAGGACTTCCTAAAGAAGCAGTTGGCAATATTTGGGAAGCAAAAGTTTCTGATAAATTCTTAACAATGTATGATGATGAAGGGATGTTGCCACGTGCACAATCAAAACGTTATGTACCGTTAAAAGGAAGTAAAAAGAACAAACTTCTTTTTCCGAAAGGAACGTTGAAAAACTGGTCTAATGTAGAAGATGTAGAAATTTTAGTGCGTCCTACAAGAGATTGGATTGTAAATATGTTACCCCTTAAATCTGTTGATGAAAAAAAGGGCGTTGCACTTACATCAGTGGATGCAACCTATGCAATTACTAAAAAAGGTTTTTGGGTAGAAAATGTGTTAGAAGAATTAAATCAGCAAGGAGAATGGGTATTGAATACAAAAGAGAAAAAAGTATATCTCTGGCCTAGAAATAACAAGTTTTCTATTGTTGCACCTACATTATTAGAACTTATTAAAGTAGAAGGTAAAATAGATTTTAAAGGAGCTACAGATATTCCTGTGAAAAATCTTCATTTTCGTGGACTCACTTTTAAACACGGAGAGCGTTATACATTAACCAAAGATGATGCCGGTTTGCAACACGATTGGGATATGCTAGACAAGGATAATGCAATGGTTCGTTTTAGAGGTGCAGAAAATTGTTCTATAGAAAATTCTCATTTTTTACATAGTGGAAGTGGCGCTATCAGAGTTGATTTATATGGGATGAATAACAACATTTCTAACAACCATATAGAACAAATGGGTGGAGGTGGAATTCTACTTTGTGGTTATGGTCCAGGTACTAAAGATGTAAATAAAAAAAATACAGTTTACAATAACAATATCCATCATATAGGTGAAATTTATTGGCAATCTCCAGGAATTTTTCTTTGGAATAGTGGAGATAATAGAGTTGCTAATAATTTAATTCATAATACAAATTACTGTGGATTGATCGTTTCTGGTTGTGTTATTCGATTTTTTAAACCTTCTAACAGAAGAGAACAACATAGAGCAATTAGATGGCATGAAATTGGTAAATTACCAAAACTAAATGATTTAACTCCAGATGATGTTCGTCCGTATTGGCACAGTAAAAATAACATCATAGAAAACAATGAAATTCATCATGTAATGAAAAAGTTAGGTGATGGAAATGGTATTTACATTCGTGCTGCTGGTGCTGGAAATATCATTCGTAGAAATTATATACATGACTTAGTAGCACCAACAGGAAAACAGAGTGCAATTAGAACTGATGGAGGACAAATGGATGTTTTAATTTCAGAAAATTTGATTTACAAATGTAATTCACAAGGGATGACCTTAAAACTCAATAATCGTTTTGAAAATAACATTATTGCTGATATTGGTCCACCTAGAGGTGGTCTTTATCTAAAATTGGTAGAAGGTCCATCTACAGGGGCAACGCTTAAACGAAATATTTTTTACTCAACTACAGATGTTTGTATTTTTCTTTCAGAACCAAAAGCTGGAAAAGGATTGGTTGGTGAAGATAGTAGAGGTAGAGTACCAGCAAGAATAAGAGATGTTGACTCTGATTATAATATTTTTTACAGTAAGGCAGACAATACAATTGCAGAAAAGAGATTGGCTAAATCACAAAGTGATGGAGTAGACAAAAATAGCAAAGCAACAGACCCAATGTTTGTAGATCCTGAAAATGGGGATTTTAGATTTAAACCAGATTCTCCTGCTTTAAAAATGGGAATTTTACCTATTGATATTTCAAAAATTGGTTTGCAAATTAATAAATAACTAGATTATATTCTTTCAAAATATAAATTGATAAAGACGAAAATTATGCATAAGATTAAAAACAAATGGATTATTATATTCACCTTAATAGTTGGACTTGGGTGTAGTTCTGCACAAATAAATACCACTACTAAAGCAGATTTTTTTGTGTCTACTTTAGGTTCAGATGATTGGTCAGGAACATTGGCAGAACCAAATGCTTCTAAAACTGACGGTCCTTTTGCTACTTTAGAACACGCTAAAGATGCTGTTCGAGATTTTAAAAAAGGAAAAACAAAAGACATTTTAGTTTACATAAAAGGTGGTGTTTATCAATTAAATAAAACCGTAGTTTTTGATTTAAAAGATTCAGCAGAAGGAGAGTCTACAATTACGTATGCAGCGTATCCAGGAGAAAAACCTGTATTTAGTTCTGGGCAAGAAATTAAAGGTTGGGAAAAAGTAACTACAAAACTTCCTGGACTTCCAAAAGAAGCAGAAGGAAATGTATATGTAGCCAATGTTTCTGATAAATTCTTAACACTTTATGATGATGAAGGAATGTTGCCAAGAGCACAATCAAAAGGAATTATCACTGGTGAAAAACAGAATGGTAGAAACCGCGTTAAATTTCCTGACGGATTTATAAAAAATTGGGACAATGTAAAGGATGTTGAAATTAAAGTAAGACCTCATCATGCTTGGATAACAAATATGCTGCCTGTAGTTTCAGTTAATGAAAAAAAGAACACAGCTTATACTTCTATAGATGCAACGTATGCTATGAATGTACTTCATTTTTTGAAAGATACAGAGAACTGTTGGATAGAAAATATAGTTGAAGCATTAGATGAAGAAGGTGAGTGGGCGTTAAATACAAAAGAGGGTAAAGTATATCTTTGGAAGAGAAATGATTCTCCAGTATTTGCACCAACATTAATGGAGCTAATTCGTGTAGAAGGCAAGATTAGAGAATCTAAACAAGAAGATATACCAGTGCGTAACTTACATTTTAATGGGTTAACTTTTAAACACGGAGAAAGATATACCTTAACTGCAGATGATAAAGGTTTGCAACACGATTGGGATATGATAGATAAGGATAACGCCTTAGTCCGTTTTAGAGGAACAGAAAATTGTAGTATCGAAAATTCTCATTTTTTGCATAGTGGAAGTGGTGCAATTAGAGTAGACTTACATGGAATAAACAATAAAATTGCTAACAACCATATAGAACATATGGGAGGTGGAGGAATCCTTCTTGCAGGTTATGGGCCTGGTACAAAAGATGTAAATAAAAAGAATACTGTTTATAATAACAACATTCATCATGTTGGAGAAATTTATTGGCATTCACCAGGAATCTTTGTTTGGCAAAGTGGAGAAAACAATATTTCAAATAACTTAATTCATCATTTAGATTATACGGCTATTATTTTATCGGGTTGTATGACCGATTTTTTTGCAAAAAAAGGAAATGGACGTGAGCTTTTAAGAACGTTACGTAGAGATGAAATGCCAGAATTTAACAAAGGCTTAAGTTTAGAAGAGGTATTGCCTTTTTTACATACACATGATAATATTGTAGAAAATAATGAAATTCATCATGGAATGCAAAGGCTAGGAGATGGTAATGCAATTTATATTAGAGGTTCAGGTAAAGGAAATATCATTCGTAGAAATTACATTCATGAAATGGTAGCAGATATGATTATGCAAGCTGCCATTAGAACAGATGGCGGACAAACAGGAACTTTAATTACAGAGAATATTATTTTTAATGCTACTTCTCAAGGTATTCTTACGAAGCTAGATAATAAAGTAGAAAATAATATTGTTGTAAATATTATTGCTCCACCAAGAGGGTATTATTTATCTGTAAGAGAAGGTCCTTTAACAGGTGCAACTATTAAAAATAATATTTTTTATGCCTTTACGAATGAGTCAAGATTTATTGATGAGTTACCAGCAGGAAATGGAAGAACCTCAGAAGATAGAAGAGGTAGAGCATTAGCGAGAGCAATGGATGCAGATACAGATAATAACATTTATTTCTGTAAAACAAATCCTGAAAAAGGGAAAGAATTGATTGCAAAGAATCAAAAAAACGGAGTAGACAAAAACAGTAAAGCAGTGGACCCATTATTTGTTGATGCAGAAAATGGAGATTTTAGATTTAAACCAGATTCGCCAGCACTTAAAATGGGTATCACTCCAATTGATTTTTCTAAAATAGGTTTGCGTAAATAAGACTTCTCAATAGAGAAGTTTTTCCTAAAACTAAACCAATGTAAACCAATTAGTACTATGAAAAAGGATAGCATCAAATCGATTAAAAATGAAGAGGAAAATCAAAAAACTCTTTCTCGAAGAAAGTTTATAACCAAAACTTCATTAGCATTTGCAGCTATTTCTATAATACCAAGACATGTTCTTGGACAAGGTTTTATTGCTCCAAGTGATAAAATTAATATAGGTGTTATTGGTTTAGGAAAGCAAGGGAATATATTATCAAACAAGTTTCTTTCAAATACAAATATTCAAGTTGTTGCAGGAAGTGATGTTTGGGATAGTAAAAGAACATTTTTCAAAAAGAATTTAGAAAGTTTATATGCTAAGCATAGAAAAAATGGGAGGTTTAGAGGTGTTGATACTTATTTAGAATACCAAGAAATATTAAATAGAAATGATGTTGATGCAGTTATTGTTGCTACACCAGATCATTGGCATGCTATACAATCTATAGATGCCATGAAAGCGGGTAAACATGTTTATTGCGAAAAACCTTTAACAAATACCATAACGGAAGGAAGAGCCATTGCTGATACCGTTAAAAAGACAAAAAAGATATTTCAAACAGGCAGTATGCAGCGTTCTTGGTCAAAGTTTATTACTGCACAAGAGATTGTAAGTTCAGGAAAATTAGGAAACATTCAAAAAGTATTGGTAAATGTTGGAGACCCAGCAAGAAGTTATGATTTACCAACAGAACCATTACCAAATGGAATTGATTGGAACAAATGGTGTGGCCCTGCTCCTTTGATAGGATATAATGACAAAATTGCACCAAAATTGGTGAAAAGATATCCAGATTGGAGAGATTATAAAGAAATTGGAGGAGGAATTTTAGCCGATTGGGGTGGTCATATGTTTGATATTGCACAATGGTGTTTGGGAATGGATCACACAGGACCAGTAAAATTTATACCACCTACAGATCCAAAGGCAGTAAGGGGTTTAAGAATGTTTTATGAAAACGGAATAGAAATGGTTCACGAAGATTTTGGTAGAGGTTGGGGAGTTCGTTTTATTGGAACAGAAGGCACTATGGATATTAGTCGTAGTTATTTAGAAACCAATCCAGAATCAATTTTACGCTCTACTTTAAAAGTAGATAAAAAACTTATGATGAGTGCGCAAGGCAATCATTATCAAAATTGGATAGATAGCATAAAAACGAACACGCAGCCTATTTGTGATGCAGAAATAGGACATAGAACGGCAACAGTTTGTAACGCTGCTAATATTGCGTATGAATTAGGAGAAACACTAAATTGGAATCCTAAGAAAGAAAAATTTAAAGGAAATAGAGAGGCAAACAAAATGCGTACAAGACAGAATAGAGATTATTAATATATACAGTACGTTTTGCAAGAGTTTTCGAATAGAATAAACTAAAAATAATCCAATACAGTACAAGATATAGTCAAATATTTAAAAGATAATTCTTTTATAAATAATACTTTCCTCAATGAGTTTAAAAAAAATAATAGTCGCTTTTTTTTCTTTTTTCTTAGTTTTTAGTGCTTTTTCTCAACAAAATGAAACTTCTATTTTAGTTTTTTCAAAAACCGGTGGTTATAAGCATAAATCTATTCCTTCGGGAATTTCATTCTTTAAAAATTTACAAAAAGAAACCCATTGGAAAATTGATTTTTCTAAAGATTCTAATGATTTTACATCAGAAAATTTAAAGAATTATAATGTTGTTGTTTTCTTAAGTACAACTGGGAATATTTTTGACGAAAAGCAGAAAAAAGCATTCCAAAAATATATTAATAATGGCAATGGTTTTGTAGGAATTCATTCTGTAACAGACACAGAAAAAGAGTGGGATTGGTTTATAAATATGATTGGAGCAACTTTTAGAACCCATCCTAAAGTACAAAATGCCACTTTACATTTTAATAAATCTAGTGAACACCCTGCAATCAATCATTTAAAAGATGAAGAAATTTTTAAAGATGAATGGCATAGTTTTATAAAACCTGTTGCAAAACATGTAAATGTCTTAGCAACTATAGATGATACTTCTTACAAAACCAAAGATGTAACTACAAAAAGTCATCCAATAACTTGGTATCATCATTTTGATGGTGGACGTATTTTTTACACAGGATTAGGGCATACCAATGAATCTTATGAAGATGTTCGTTTTAAAAAAATGATTAAAGGAGCCATTCTTTGGGCGGCAGATAAAGAAAATGTAAAAAAACCATCAACTAAAAAATGGACCAATCTTTTTGAAGGAGATCCTTCTAAAAATTGGGATGTTTTTATTGGAGCGCCACACGCAACTGTAAAAGGTTTAGAAAATGTAGACCCAAAAAGTACGGGTATCAACTCAAAACCTTTAGGCTTGAATAATGATCCTAAAAATGTGTTTACTTTTAAAACGATTGATGATGAGCAAGTATTACATATTTCAGGAGAAATTTATGGAGCGTTAACTTCAAAACAAGAATATGAAAACTATCATTTAAAGCTACAATTTAAATGGGGAGAACAAATTTGGGAACCTCGTTTATTAAAAGAAAGAGATAGTGGCATTTTATACCATTGTTTTGGTGCCTATGAAAAATTTTGGCATGTTTGGATGTCCTCACAAGAGTTTCAGGTTCAAGAAGGAGATTTAGGAGATTATTATAGTTTAAAAGGAACTTTAATAGACATTCCATCAGAAAAAAGAGAAGGAGAAAAAGAATTTAGGTATGTGAAAAATGGAAACTTAAATCCCTTTTCTAGTGTAGATAGATCTTCTCCAGGGCATGCTAATAAAGGTTTTAATAATGAAAATCTACATGGAGAATGGAATACCTTAGAATTGATTTGTTTTGAAGGAACCAGTTATCATATTGTAAACGGAAAAGTGGTGATGGCTTTGTACAACTCAAAGTATAAAAATTCTGAAGGAAAAATTGTTCCGTTAACAAAAGGAAGAATTCAAATTCAATCTGAAGCGGCAGAAGTTTTTTATAAAAATATTCAGATTAAATCAATTAATAAGGTACCAAGGGAATTTAAAAAACAGGTGAACTAATTATTTTTTTTTGCTGAATTTTAATGAATCAATCTCAAAAGTTGTGTGTGAAGCGTAAAAATAATTAGATCTTTGTGATAAAAAAAGACATTGGATCATTACTT
>NZ_JBPOGL010000013.1:0-91882 GCF_051251875.1 Polaribacter sp. | reverse complement strand
TAAAGAACAGAAAATTTCTATAATTTTACTATCAGAAATCATAAGCAGGATATTTGTTAATATATTAGAATTCAGTAATTTAATATACTAAATATTCTGCTTTTTTTATAGGTTTAATTAAAATTTCTTACATCGAACTCACGTTTAATAAGTAGTTTTTTTTAACAGAAAGACACTTTTAAGTAAAAAATTTCTTAATTAATTCTCTAAAACATTAATCTTGAAGTATTAAAACTACTTTTTCAATACTTTTAACACTACTCAAATTAAAAGGTTATAGTAGAAATTTGAATCAACAGTGTAATGCTTTTATTCGTAAAAAAAGAAATTGAATTATACTTAGGATCTAGTGCCGCGAGGTGTGAGAGTTCGAGTCTCTCCGCCTGTACAATAAGGAAAGCTGACTTTTTAAGTCAGCTTTTTTTGTTTCTAGGTAGCACATAGGTAACACATTTCTGTTTTATTCAGTGGTTAGATTTAAAAAACATAACTGTTTTGAAAACTGTTTACTGTAATAGGTTTGAGAATTCGAATCCATCAGGGCTCACTTAAAGTCGTCTTAATCATTTGGTTTTGAAGCCTTTTTTGTTTTTTAGGGTGCGTAATTTTTAAACATAAATTCCTGGAAACTGTTTATTTGGAATTAAGTGTCGTAAAGGTAGTTTTACAATTAACTCTTCATTAAATTTTTGCTTTGAGAATGATGTAATGTCACAAAATGGTCGGTTTATAGGTGGACTGTCAATACTAATATGAAAACCAAACGGAATATAACTTATTTCTCCAAACGTTCTAAAAACCCCATCCACATTAGACCATGATAGTGCATTTCTTAATTTTATACTACTAGTCATGTACATAAAAATTTTAATATTAGTTGGTAGGGCTTGATTATGTTTGTTTAAGATAAATTCTCTTAATCCTGCTATTTTTATGAGATAGCCACTACTTTCAAGAGCAATAAACATTGTAAGAATCTGCTTAATGACATTCAAAGGCTTTATTGTGTATTCTGCACAAATAAAATTGTTAGCATAAACTCTATGAGTCATAACATAAGCACCTAATTTAACAAAGTCAATATAATTATTAGCATACCAACTTCCAGTATTATTATTACATGATTTACATAAATGATAACCACCAGCTCCTTTATTGCTTCTTTTTTTACCACCATATTTATAGTTTGATTTATCTGATAGGTTTTCAGCATCTTGAAAGTATACTGGTGAAGAGTTAAAAGCTCCTTTCGGAGGTATATGCTCAAAAGTTAATTTTGCGTTATTACCACATAATCGACAAATACCATTTTTAATCATTTAGTTTATAATTTCTACTTCATTTTCATCAAACCAACCATACGCTGACGCATTCTTTTTTACTAAATCAGGATTATCTGTATAAGCAATTATAGCTAAACTCTCCTTCGCTCGGCTACAAGCAACATAAAATAAACGTCTAGTTCTATCAACTCCATTCTCTTTACCTTCTGCTTTATTTTTTATATCACTTTGTGAAAGTTCCTTAGATCCAAATAACTTATCATAACTAAACATAAAACCTCTAGCCTCCTTATCATCTATTATTACTGAAACTCTAGAATATTCTAAACCTTTGACTCCTTGATGTGTCGCAAATCTTGATTCTTCAGAAAGGTATTCATCATAATTAATTACCTGAGAAAATGGTGATTCTAGTGCAAAATCCCATGCATTAATAACTTCATCTGTAGGCTGATTTTCATCTTCTATTTCTAGTTTTTCTTTATCAATAATCTTAATTTCATCATCTGTTCTTGATGCTATCATTTTTAAAACTCCAGTTAATGGAAATAAACCAGTTTTATTAATTACACTAAGAATGTCCTTCAAAAGAGGATCATTATTATCATCCCATAGTCCTAAAAGGTTTATTACTTTCCTATTGATAGTTTTAATATAGTCTAATTGATTTGTTGAAGTCTCTATCTTTCTTTTATCAAATAATGGCGACTTAGACTTAATAATTCTTGCTACGGAAAATTTATCTTTTCTTTTATGGGCATCAACCAAGGGTAAGACAATCTTCCTAAAGATATTTAATGATGATAAGGAACCGTCTAAGAGACTAGTCTTTAGTTTTTCAACCTTATAAAGTGGTTCAAAAATATTAACAAATCCCATTCTTAATGCTGCCATATGATGTTCTAATATTAAGGTCTTTACATTATTAGAATTCAACCATTCTTTATCGTTTGAGAGAATCGACATTTTCTCTGCTACGATTCCTTCGATTAATGCTTTATCTTTTGATCTATCGGCGATGAAAATCCTAACTATTCCATCTGGTTTTTCAACTCTAGGTATTTGTTTTTGATTATCAACATCTTTGCGAATATCATTTATTAAAGTAACAATACGCTTGTTAGACCTATGGTTCATTTTCTTTGATGGTAATATCCAGTCAGTTGGTAAAGAGGAATCTAAATCGGGCTTCCCATCTGCATAAATTCGTTGCATAGTATCTCCAAATAATCCTAATGAAAAAATTTGTTTTTTTACTTTTTGCAATTCAAATAATGCTTCAACTAAATCTTTTTTTGTGTCCTGACTTTCGTCTACTAAAATAATAGGGAATCTAGCCACTATAATACCTTTCATTAGTGATTCGTTCTCTATAAATTTAGCAGTAATTCCTATTACTTCGCTATGATTTAAAGAATCCTTCTTATAATTATCTCCATTTGGGTTATACGTAAATTGAATAATTTGAGATAAATTTTTTAATCTTTTCTCTTTAGTATCCATCTTTCTTGCTCTATCAATAGAGCTTTTATTTTGTAGATTTCGTGATCGAGATTGCTCATCTTCTAATTTTATTAAGTCTTTTTTTAGTTTGTTTGTTAGATATTTCCGAATATCTGATGTGAGATTTCTTATCAATTCCCAAGCAAAACTATGAATGGTACTAACGTAAAAAATTGAATCAAACTGAAGCCTATGCTTTATCTCATCAGCAGCTGCATTAGTATATGTGATAATAGCAATTTTTTGATTCTTTAGCTCAAAACCTTCCCCATAGTTTTCTTTGAATTGAGTCAAAGCTTGGACAAGAGATTTAGTTTTTCCTGAACCAGCACCAGCAAAGAGGAAGAAACTTTTGGGGTCTTTTGGATTTAAACATTTTGAGATCTGCACATCAACAGCATCATCAATATTGTTGTTTGTAACAATTGAACTCATATTGTTTCCAGTTTATTTTTTGGTTCAGCTTTTTGAGATACAAGCTTATCTTCAAGCCATTTTAATCCTTCTTGTATATATTGAGGTGTTTTCAGAATGTTAGGTTCTTTAAAGTAAAATAATTCCAAGGCAAACTCTGCTTTTTTTGAAGATGTATTTGTAATTATTTTATACATATAATCAGCAGATTCCTGAATAGTTTTTTCATTAGTAGCATCAACCATCTTTTTTAATAGTCCGGTAGCTTCCGTTATGCTTTTAAATATTTCTCTGTTTTCTATAACCAATGAATCCTCAAAAGTATATGGATACAAGGTTACGGTTTTCTCGCCTTCAACAATTTCAATGGGTATTTGATAAGCTACCTTTACAGGGAATGCCTTATCTTCTTTATCAATAAGTTTAGTTGAAAGCACATCGTCTAAATTTTTAATTGCAGGAATCCAGTTTGCTACAGTTGTATTCCCAGTCTCATAACCTTTGCCAATAGCAGGTTGTACTTTTGTTCCCCTAGATTTTGGGATAACTGAATCTAAGTCTGTTATAACTAAAGTAATCAAACCTAATGCTTCAATTAAAGGTCTTAATGTATGTGCATGGCTTCCTCCAATTTCTAGGAGTGAGATATAACAATTATTTAATTCTGAATGATGTTTCAAAAAATAAGGAACCAGCATTCTTTCAGCTGGACCTTCAACTAATATTGCGGCATCAGCAAAAAACAAATTGCTATGTGTTGTTTTTAAATATCTCTTCGCAAATCTTGTTGTATCCGTATTGTTTCCAAACGTTTTAGATAGATTTACAACAGATGAAGTATTGATTGTTCCTATATCTGTTGTATCTCTTTTGAAATAACGTAAAGCCGAAAAATCAATCTCGTGAGCTACGTGATTTGAGTGCGTACTTATAATAAGTTGAGTTTGGAAATCTGTTTTATCTTTTAGATGCGTATGATTTCTTAGAACTTTGTACGCCTCTTTAATGAAAACCTGTTGTACTTGAGCGTGTAAATGAGCTTCTGGTTCTTCTATTAATACTAGATGAATAGGCTGAAAAATAATTTCTGTATTAGACAGATTATAGCTTTTACCTTTCTTCATCCATTTATCTCTAAAACTAATTAGTTTAAAGATCATTGAGATGAGATTTTGATATCCTAATCCATTATATTTTTCTGGTAATGAAAAATTAGATACGCCGTCATTCATTGAGTATTGTACAGCAGAATCGTGCTGAAGGCTATTTGCTGTATTTATTTCACTACTTAGTCTTATGTGAGGATTACCAAAACCTGGATAATTTAAGTTTTCGAGTTCTCCTAAAGCATCCTTAAAACTTGCTTCTAGATTTTTATTAAAAGTCTCTTTAGCTTGATGAATTTGCTTTAAAGCATCTATGTCAGCTTCTGTAGGATTAACATTAGGATTAAGATGTTTTTCGTAGTAATTACGTAATTGATTAGATAAGTTTTTTGAATTACCTCCTTCTAACTCATCTGTATTAACATCTGTAAATCCACGTTGAGCATTTATTATATCAACATTAATGAGCTTATCTAAAACATCTGTTTGAATTGCCAAATCATTCTCAGAAAGTAATTGTGGAGTTTCGTGTTTAGATGGATCTAAAAGATAAGTTTGAACTTTAAAATAAGTATTTAATTTCTTATCAAGAAAGTCTCTTAAGTTTTTAGGCCATAGCTTAAAAGTAGATGTCTTCTCTTTTTTTGAATCGTATATAGTTTTTGAATTTTTGGTTACTTCTGTAAACTCTTTATAAAGTGCTTCCAGATCTATCGGCTCATATCTCAAACGAACACCGAGAATTCCTTCGTCCCAGTCTAGTGAAGGAATAATATTACTTACGTGTTGTAATTCTGTATTCTCAACTCTTAGCCAAATGTCGAGAGTAGGGATTTCAGTCTCCCAATTTTTCATTGAAAAATCAACCTTAGTTATATCTTCCTCGTTCAACCATTTATCGCCAATGGCATTAATCGCAGCCCAATTTGATAATGTGAAATCTTTAAAATCGAATGATCTATTTTTTGTAAGAAATAAAATCATAGCATCCATGGCAGAAGTCTTTCCGCTATTATTTGCTCCTACTAATATTGTTTCTTTTGAAGCTACATCTATTCTGCAATTTTTAAGTTTTCTAAAGTTTTGAAGATGTAAAAATTCTATTTGCATTTTGTTTGTATTTTTAGCTTAGAATATTGAAGATTCTTAATGATAATCTTCGTTTTAATTTAAAATAAATATATATTCTATTTTTTCCCTCTATTCAATCTTCTGTTAGATAATTTTTTCCAAATGCTATCAGCTAGGTCAATCTCTTTATCAGTTAGACCATAATTTTCTTTTAGTATTTTTTTATTAGTGATTTTTAATAATTCTGAGATATCTTTCTTTTCTCGAATCATTCTATCAATGATTGGTAATAATTCTGCATTTTTTTCATTGTAAGGTAAAAGTATATTTTCCACTTCGTTTGGCATTAATTCAAGAACTCCACCTCCATGACTTCTTCCACAAATCTCTGCAAACGCAAAGGATAACGAATTGTAATAACTAGCTGTTAATGCTTTAATATTTGTTTTATCTTTTACAGTTACTCTGTGCATAGTATCTGTTGTATAAGCTTTTGCCTCGTTAATTATTAATTTAGGGAACTTATTGTTTCTTCTTATAAATAATGCGTCTGATATTCTTTGTGAAGGCACTATTTGCCATTCATTACGAATGCTACATTTATAGCCTTTATGTATTTCATTTTTTTCTCCTAAAGCAATATAGTCTCTAGCTCCAATCGAGCCATTTAAGTCACCCATTTTTGGAAATGAAAGGAAATGTGTTCTTGCTTCTGAATTCCTATTGTTAATCCAATCTTTTTGTGTGAAAATTGCACTTGGAACCTGAACACTTCTACCAACTAATGGTTTTGCGTACTTTTCTAGATTGTAAAGATGTACAATCGAAAGAGGAACAGTAAAAAATGGATTTGAACCAGTTGTGATTCCAACTTCTACTTTTGCATGTTCTTTAATTCTTGGAATTATATTACCCTTTTGAAGTTTTTCTAAAAAATCAATTTCGTCTTGTTCAAGGAAGTAAAAAGTCCATTTGTTGGATTTGAAATCAATTTTTTTCTTAGGACTTTTTAATTTTGATAAATCTAATTTTTCTAGCTCTTCTGCATCTTTCAATTCTAAATGTTCAATTAAATGAGTTTTAGAATTATTTTTCTCACACAATAGTAATACAACTTCTTGTTGAATCTCAGGAAATACTAATTTTTCAAAAGAAACAATGTTTATTTTGTTATAAAAATGAGCTAAAAATTCACGTAATGGTTGAGCGTAAGAAACTTGTAAAATTTCAGCTGGTAGAACAAATCCAATTTTTCCTTCTTCTTTTAAGAGTAGGGAAGAACCAACAACAAATGAAACCCAAGCGTTAGTTAATTTAGAATATTTTAATTTAGCTTTGTTAAAAATGCTGGAAGCAAATTCTTGTTGTTCTTTGTCAAAATATTGGTAACGAATATAGGGTGGGTTTCCTACTACCAAATCAAACTTTTGTTTGGTATTAAAACAGAAGTCATGAAAATCTGTATTAATAACATTAGTTTTGTCTAATCCAATTTTTATAGATTTTTTTGCTTCAATTTCATCAAATTCAATTGCTGTAACAGAATTGTATTTATAATTACCTTTTTTTATTTCTTTTAAGAAAACACCATCTCCACAACTTGGTTCAAGAATATCTAATTTTTTATTACCATTAAAAGCCCATTTTAAAACAAATGATGCAATTGGTTCAGGAGTATAAAAACCACCCCTTAATTTTTTCTCAGAAGCGTTTTTAATTAGTTGCATACATTTCAGAAATTGCGGGGATAAGGTTATCGTTTTCTCCCAGGTTATACAATACTTTTAAAGTGTAATCTATTTCAGCTTTTTTGTTAATGAATTTACGGTTTAAAGGAGTTAGTTTTCGAGCATTACCTTTATTTGTGTCAATTTTACTTTGAATTTTAATCAACTCTTTTTGAAGTGTTACAATTTTATCGTGAATACCTTTATCTGTTTTGTCTGTAAAGTCAATGGTACGAATAGGAGTTTTTCTGAGTACTTTTGTTCCTCTAGCGATATATCCACCTTTAAAAACTTCACCTCTTAAATGGATTAACCACTCAACATAGCGAGAATTTAAAATAGCCTGAATGTAATATATAGAATATTGTGATTTATCAGAAAGATAAATACTGCAATATCCAGCAGTTCCACCAGCTGTATGTAGAGTCTTTGAAAAGTCAATTGGATATTTTTCCCCAGAAGACATGACACCTATTATAATTTTTTCTTTGATTGCTCCTAATTCTAAATATTGACTTCTTCCCAATCGATACCATTCATTATCTGTTTTTGGAACAGGTTGAATGTCTCTTTTTGTTAATCTTGCTTTATTAGTAAAAAGATATTGATAAGCAAAAGGGAAGTTCTTTTTTAATTCGTTTATAGTGATGAAAGTAGCTTTGTCTTTAACTATTTTATAGGGAAAAATAACCTTAGCATTTGGAATCAATGTTCTATAAGTGTTTAATTTTATTCCATTCTTTTTTCTATCTGTTTCATAGTAAGGTTTTGTTATTTCTTTTTCTATCTTGTATGAAATTTTCTTTTTTTCAAAGTAAATAAAATTAGCATCCTCTTTGTGTGGTTTTAAAACTAGCACATCATTTGCACTTGTTTGAATACCATTATTTACATATTCTTTTCCTATAACATCTTCTAAATTTTGACTCTGTTTTAAAATGTGATTATAAGTTTTCTTTAAAAATGGCGGAATTAGAAACCATAGGTCAGATGAAAGTTTAGCTGTTTCAACTTCTTCGGATATTATACTATCAAAATCTCTAATCTTCCATTCACTTAATTTTTTAATTTCTGTATTTAAAAAACTATTGTTTTTGCTTTTTGAAAGAATTAAAATACTTGTATATGTTGTTTTGTTTTTAAAAACTTGATTTGCTCCAAATGAAATAATTTTCTTAATTACTTTTTCTTTAGAAAGTAATTCTCTTAATTTTTTGCCAGAACCAACCTTAGTAAATTTACTAGGTATTATATAGCCAAAATAGCCGTTTTCTTTTAATAAGTTCAACCCCCTTTCTATAAAAAGAAAGTATTTGTCATATTGTTTATATGCTGTTTGGTAATGCTTTTCATATAATGTTTTTTCATTTGGTAGTAGTTGTTTCATATGTTCAGTAGCCATATACGGAGGATTACCAACAATTACATCAAATTTTGTTTTTTTAAAGTCAAAAGGATTTATTTCTTCATCAGTACTAATTGAGCTATCGATCAAACTATTACCAAATTGAATATTCTTGTCAATGTTTGGTAAAGCAGGAATTGTGATAGTTTCCTTATTTTCGTTTTCTAGTAATTTTAGTAGTAATCCAAATTTACAAGCTTCTACAGCGTTATAATCTTTGTCTATTCCGAATACACAGTTTTCTAATACTTCTCTTTTTATTGAATATGGTAGCTTGAAAGTTTTTACGGTAGTTTGGATAAGTTTTGATTTGTCATTAGCTAAATAGTAATCGACGAGAATATCTTGTAGTAATTGGTAAATTTCAAGTAAAAAAGCACCAGAACCACAAGCGATATCTGCAAATGAAGAGTTCAATATTTCTTTATCAGATTTATTTTTACAGTATTCTAAAACTGTTTGCCTTAGAATATCTTGGATTATAAAAGTTGGTGTAGTAACAATATCTCTGTCAATGTTTTCAGGTTTCTTTTGAAGTGAAATTTCCCCATTTTCTACAATCAATTGTTCTCCAAGAAATATTTCATAAATATTACCTAAAATGTCAGAAGCAAAAACGGAAAAAGAATAAGTACTTTCAGGGAAATATAAATCTTTGATTATTATCCAAAATGCTGAAGAACTATCAGAAATTACCTTATCAGTTAAAGGCTGACCGAATAGACCAGCATTGTATTTTTTGTCCGCTTCTTTGAATTTTTTGATAAGTGAAGAGAAATCTTTATTTTCTGCAAAATTTAAAAGGGTTTTATATGTTTCTAAATTTCTGTCTTCGCATACTCGTAAGAATATAATGCTGTTGATGTAAGATTGAACAATGTCGTTTAGTTCTTCTGTTTTTAGGTCAGATTTATGTGAATAAATTTCTTTACCCAAAATTATTCTCCATTCATTTATATGAGCAAGAAATAAATCATCTACACTTGAAAGTCTTAATTGCTCTTCAATATCTTTCCAAGTCTCATCAAATTCTCCAGAATAAACAGCTTTATTTCCTAGTTGTTTTTTTATTTCTTCAAAAGCAGTTTCATATTCGGTATAGTGATATATTTTAATTCTAGATTTGGTAACGATATCATCTTTTTCAACTTTTTTAGAACAATCATAGATAGCTAAATGTTCAAAATTGGATAGAACTGATATTTTTAATTTACCAGTAAAACCATATCTACGAACCTGTTTTGCAGGTTCATTATCATTTTCAATTTTTACGTTTGGTTTTTTAGCTTCTAAAAAAAATTTACGTTCTGAAAATAACCTAAATGTATAATCAGGTTTTTTTGTATTAGAGCTAGCGTCTTCCTTTAATCCTTCTTCGACTAAAACTTCACGTTCGTTTGTAGGTTTTCCAGAATCATTTTTAATGTCCCATTCTAACAATTCAAACAATGGATCAAGAAAATCAGTTCTAAGCTGAGTTTCGTTATAATCCGCTTTTAGATACCTATCTCTATTTGATTGATATTTCTTAACAAGGTCTTTAATGGTCATATTCATTTTAAGTCTAATGAACCCTGTTTAAGATTCTTTTTTTTTAAGTATTGAATTTTTTCTTCTGCGACTTTTAAGATTTCGTTTGTGTTTTCTTCTTCGATAATCTGATAAGCTATTTGGTCACTAAAAAGAATAAGTCCAAGTGTTTTTTTTTCAATTCCAAATAATTCCGCAAGAATTGGAAGCATTTCTTTATTTGCGTTCCTCTCTCCACGTTCAATTTTTCCCAAAGTTGATGGGTCAATATCAAGTTTAGAAGCAACTTTTCGAATAGGAAGATTATACTCTTCCCTTACTTTTCGCAAGTACTCTCCAAAAGATTGTTTTGTATTCATTCTGATTTATTTTTCTTGAAAATTAATTCAGGACATTAATTGTCCAAATATAAGCAAAGTTTTGATTTGGATTAGTTGTATTTTGAAAAAAGAATGTTAGTTATTTAGAAATATCTTTTCCGTTTTAAAAGTAAGTTGATTTTTCTCTTCATAGCAATGCTTAAAAAATCAACTTATTTTTAAAATGTTCCCAAGTGGAAGGCGTCATATACAGTTTGTATATTTATATAAGTTTATAAAAATATAAAGCTATAAATACATATATGTATGTTTTTTTTATTTGAAAGTGTTTGGTTAAAAGTGGATTAACTACTTTTAATGAAGTTTAGTTAAAATACGAAATAACTTTACTCTAGAAGTATTAAAATTTTTCTTCTGAATAAAAATTTATCTTTAACTTTAAATAGAACTTGGTATATCCATAGGGTAATTAATTTCTTCGTAGGCTTCTATAATATCACTTACTAAATTTAATCTATCATCAACATTTTCTCCTGCATCAAATCGTTTTATCAATTCTTCTAATTCAATATTTGCTTCTTCATATTGTTTTTCTGATATCATAATTTTTAAATTTATCTGTCTTCTTTATTACTTTCACTTGCAATATAATAACTATAATTGCTTGATTATTTTATCCTACTAAAAAATTAAATTGAGTTGATATATATTTATATAAACAAGTAATAATATACTTATGTAGAGATATAAATAGTTAATAATATTCCGTTTTTAAAATAATTTGATTTTTCTTTTCATACAATATCTCAAAAATCAAATTATTTTAAAAATGTGCCCTAGCGGCAGGCGAAACACAAAATTGGTTTGGTAATTTATTTTTTATCACAAAGTTTCCAGCCGTCTGTTGTTTTTCTAATCATAACGGTTTCAAATTTTTCTTTAGGTGTTGATTTACTTTCCTCAAAAAAAGGTGTTTCATTAAAACGGATGATTCTAATTTTTACTTTAGCAATATTCTTTTTTGGAATTTCGTGAATTTCTACTATATTTTCAAATTTGTATTCACAAGTTATAAACTTTCCAGTAATTTCTCCCTTATAATCCGTTTCAGATTTCAAAAGATGTTTCTTTCCTTTAGGAGTTAAAGTAATTTTGTAACTATCTTTATATCCCATATCGCCTTTAATGCGTTGTAATTTTCCAATTTTTAAAAGTCCTAATTTCTCGAATTCCCTTTCAATCTTTAAAAAATTTGGAAATTTCTTTTTAAATATATCCCATTGTTGAACAGTTCCATATGAAACTCTTCTAGTTTTAGAATAACTTTCCCTTTTTTGACAATCTATAACCATCGATTTAGCCATATCTTTAGTTAGTTTATCTTGACTACAAGATATTAGTGTTGCAAAAAATACAATTGTTAGGATTGATGTTTTAATTTTCATAGTTGTTTTATTAAGTTATTTATATTTATTTAGTATTTGAGTTTTTTATAGAAGAATCAAAATGTCCGCAAACACGGCAACATTTATTTTTAGATTGCATATAAGATTTTACATGAGTTCTATCGTTTAAGACCATAGTAAAAGGTTTTAGGCAAACATTACATTCTTCTATTTGGTAGATTGCAAAAGTCTCTAAACTCCTTAACTTTTTAAAATAGCTAGTACTTGCATATTTCTTTAAAAATTCATTTTCTGACAAAACAAATGTTTCAATATCATTTTCTCTTTCTACTTGCCAATAATCTGTAAGCATTTGACTTTCATTTTTGCTAACACTTTTATTAGACATTTTTCCTAATTGTTTCATAAATTTTGGGCACAAAAAAAAGCGTGAATTGAACCTGTCGATACTAGAGGTATTGCCCACCCGCACATCAAACAAGAACAACCACGCCGTAACGTGGCGCTCCTACTTTGATATCGATGTGCATTAAAAACGGCAATTTTCTAGCATCAATATATCAAAAAGCAAAAAACGCTTTATGTTATTTTTTTAATTTATATTTTCTCTTATAATATTGTTTTTATTGTTTACAAATTTAAGGTTTTTTTTTATTACTGCTCTCGTTAGAAAACGCTAAAGAAAACCTTTTTCTAAATATTTATGCATTTATATATAGGCTTACTTATATATTCAATTAAAAATGTAAATATGTATGTTATTAATTAACTACTTATCTAACCATTTTTTATATTTTAAGGATTCTTTTTGGTTTTCTAAAAAGTACTGATTCAAATAATTATTTTCTTTTTGTAATGTATTGAATTCTGTTTTTTGAATTTTGTTTTCAATAGCGAAGTACATAGAAATTCCAGCAATTGAAAAAAGAAAAACATTTAGAAACAGAATATAAAGTAACCTTTTGGAACTTATTTTTTTATGAATACTCAAAAGTTCTTTATTGTTTTTTACAGTCTGATTATGAAAATTATTAAAATCTTCATTTAGAACTTTCCTGTTAGATTTTTTCATCTCTTCAAGTTCTTCTACATTAAAATTTACTTTAATATTCTTCAATTTAGAAATTGATTCTGTAAGAATTTTATTTCGTTCATCAATTTTTTTTTCAAATTGAGAAACTTGTTGAATTAATATCTCAACTAATTCAGATACTTTAGGTTGTAGTTGTTTTGCCATATTTAATAATTTATTGAATCTCTTTTTCTATGTTGTTTTTTACTAGTATCGTCTCCATCTTCAAAAGAAAGTAGAGAAATAATTGAGTTAAAATCAGTTGTATTTAGGTTATACTCTTTTAAATCAATAGTTTTATTTATTCTGCAGACATTATTTGAAATTGTTGATTTTTCTATAAGAAATAATTGGTTAAGTTTCAAATTACGGTCAACTTCACTAGCTTTTAAATCAGTACCAGAAACTTCGTGAACAAATCTAAATCCTTGAATATTTCCTTGCTTATTAATAGTCGGGTTTACTTTAATCCCTAATTTCGCCATTTCAATTTGATAGGCTTGTAAATTTTTAGGCTTCATTCTTAAAACTAAATAGTGTGCCTTTTTTATAGCAATTCTAACCTCTTTGTAGAACAGTTTACGTTCTTGTTCTTTTTTTATTTTTAACTCTTTAGCAGAAGTCCAACCGTGTCTTATTGCAACTTCATGTGCTACAAATTGAGCTTTTTTACTAATAAAATTGTCTCTGATTAGAGTTCCATCAGTTTTAACTCTATTTAAAATAATGTGAACGTGCTTGTGTTTTTTTTCTGTATGAACAAATGCAATAAACTGATTGGTTTTAGGGTCTAAATCCATTTCTTTTAAAAAATCTTTTGTTAGTATTTTCAACTGCTCATTAGTCATCTTGATACTATCATTTATTGTAGGAGATAAAACGATACTTATCGTATTGTTTTTACACCTTAAATTTTGTTGCTGTAAAATTGAGAAATCTGAAAACATTTCTTTTGGGGTCATTCCTGAAATATTGTTGCGTAAAAGTTCATACCCTTTATTTTCATTAACAACATAATTAAAGAGAGCTGTTCCGCCTGTACAAGATTTAGCTTTACTTATCATTTTAATTTATTTAAATGATTTCTAATTAATTTTGCAGTTTCAATAGAAATTTCTTTAACCCCTGTAACATCTCCTAATTTATATAGATTACTGATTCTTCTAAAATTGTCACTAAACTTATTTAGTTGCTTATAGACTTCAATTTCCTCAGCAGTTAACTTATAAGTTAAATCGTAACCCAACGCTATACTTCTTAAATACTCAGACATTGAACCACCTGTTTTTTTTGCTTTATTTTTAATAATTAGATGTTCCGTAAGGGTAACTCTAAATTCTATTTTCTTTGTTTTTTTCATTTTTTTACTTTTGCGACCTTCGGGAGAAAAACAAGATGCTATTGGAGTGAGAAATTGATAAATTTGTCAGTACAATAGCACCTCTTGATATATTTTCACCTTTTATTATTGGTGTTAATTGCTACTAAATAATCATTTAAATCATTGTATTTTTTATAGTGTATTCTGTTGTCTATAATTTTTCCATTAGCATTTTCTACTATAAAATAGGTAGCTTTATTTCCTGCTTCATCGTTATCAAAAAATAATTTTATAATAGAATAACCTTCAATCAAACCAATCGTTTTTTTGACTAAAGAAGTAGAGTTAAGGATTATGAAATTCTCTTTAGGAATTTCTTTTTTTATGCTCAAATAACTTAAATAGTCTGAGAAACTTTCGAACAAGCTTACAACATCAGAATTATTATTTATGGTTGTAATTTCTTTCTTTCCTAAGCAACCTTTAAAGAATTTATTTCTAATTTCCAATCCACCTATATCATTCATAAAACCAATTCCGAATAAATCTTTACCCTTAGAAAATGAGTAATGAACTTGAAAACAAAATCGCTTAGCAAATGTTAAATTGATTTTCCTACTACTTAAATAATCTAATAATATTTGACTCGTTAATTCTGTTACTTTTTTAATAGAATAGATTGGCGTTTGCTCACTCTTAATTTGTTCTTTTTGCTGGTGAATAGAAAAAGTACCTTCTGATAAAATAACTAAGGCTTCTTTAATAGAACAATTATCGTATTTCATTATAAAGTCAATTATTGTTCCTCCAAAACCTTCAGAGAAATCATACCAAGCGTTTTTGGTAATGTCTACTTTAAATGATGGGGTTCTTTCATTTTTTCTAAAAGGAGAGTAAAACCAAACATTTTTTGTATCGGCTTTACCTGTTCTAAAACCTTGTTTTTTCAGGTAAGAAACTAAATCTATTAATTTTGCTTTTTTACAATTCATTTTTTTCTTTTTGTGTTTTTATCTTACCCATCTTACCTTTTTCAATAAAGAGGTAAGATGGGTAAGATGATTTTGAAAAACTATTATTTTTCTCTAAGCTTAATCATGTAACCTTTATACCCAGTATTTTGATTATTTATTCTTTTAAACCCCATTTTATTTAATTCTTTTCCAATCACTATGTGATTGACGTATTTGTGGTCTTTTTTAATAATATTTGTTATTTGAGTTGCTGTCATAAAATGTTCTCGTTTATCAGATTTTTCAAATAATTGATTAATCAAATCTTCTTCTACAGTAAAAGCCTTGTATTTCTCATTTCTTCGCTCATTTTCCATTACATCATAGTGCGTAAGTTCGCATTCAAAATTTTCATCACTATAAGCAAGATGGTAGGCTTGTGCCCAAACTTTATTAATGTCAATGTCTTTTGAATAATTGAAATCAATTTTTTCAATTAATTCAAAACATAGCCATCGTACGTTTCCTGTTTCGTCTTTTAAAAAATTGATTTGATTGGTAGAACCTATAAATGAACAAGTTCTTGAAAGAGAGGAGTTCTTTTTAGCATAAGGCAACCTTATATTTATATTAGTTTTTGAAAAAAAGGATTTATAAGCCTTAAGAGCTTTGCTATCAATTTTATCAATTTCATCTAGGTTAATAATAAAACTTTTAGCGAGTTGAATTAAAGCATCCTTATCATACCCAATATTTTCAGCGATATATTTTGATAAACGGCTAGGACAAATAAACCGACAAAAAGTAGTCTTTCCAGAATTTTGTGTTTTTTGAACCAACACGAAACATTGCTTATTATATTTTTTTCCTTCCAAAGCACATTTTACACTTCTTACTAGCCATTTTTTAAAATGATATTCAAAAAGTATATCATCATCTGTTTTAAGATAGCTACATAAATTTTTAATGTGATTAATTCCATCCCAAAGTTCATTTTTTCCAAAATATTCTTTGAAAGGGTTTAATTTAGGAACAAATTCAGAATTTAGATATGTTTCGAGCTTAGTTATTCTTACCTCTAAATCAGCTTTAGCAAGCTCTATTGTTAGAGAGCTAATATTTAGCTCATTCCATTTATTGCTGTTTATTAATTTGATTAAAAATTCATGTGAAATCTCATTAAAAACAAGAATGTATTTATTAGTTATATAAGTATGTAGTTTATCATAAATAGTTTCTTTTGTAGAATCTTTATTTACATATAATTCTTCTTCCATTTTTGGGAATAGAGTTAAAACCGTATCTTTACAACACGGTATTATTAATACTGTTTTTTTGAAAAAATAAAAAAGCATAGAGCGGACACTCTATGCTTTTCTTTTATATTTAATTGATTTTACTTCTTGAAGTGAATTAAAGATTTCCTCGTGTTTAATACGAACTGAATCTCCAATTTTAAAAGCTTTTATTTCGCCAGCCTTTATTTTATTACGTACCGTAAGTTCTGTAACTTTAAAAAGCAAGCTTGCTTCTTTAACTGTATACAGTTTTTGACTTAGGTCTTCTTTAGGTCTATTAAGTAATTGGTTTAGTAGACTCTTTACTTCTTTTAAATCCGAAGATTGTATTAATAAATGAGTGTTGTCCATAATTTTGAGTTTTTAATTTGGCTCAAACTTAGGATTGATATTGAAATCAATTTATCAATTGATTATCAATTTTATATTTTAATTTCATCTAAAAATGATAAATATTGATAACTTCCCTTGTCATTAGTAGGTATGTTATCATCCTTTATGAATTTTATTATTGTATTTAATTGACCTGTATCAATTTTTTCACCAAAAAAAGATGTTGCTTTCCTGCATACATCTGCTTGATTTTCGGTATTAAGTAAGTTGTTTTCAAATAGCTTTCCAATAAATAAAGCTATATCTCTTTTTCTTTTTAACTTTTCAGAAATCCATTCCCCTTTATTATTTATTATATTATAATTTAGAAGAAGATTTAGAATTTTTTCAGAACAATGAGGATTTATAAGCTCTACAAAATTATGTGTTTTTAGTTCAAGAATAATAACTTCTATTGTTTCTGAATTTTTATTTGTTTCGACTTCTTGCTTAACTTCTGTAGAAAGACTTTCCGTAGGTTTTTTTTCTTCAGTAACAACCTCTTTTTTAACTTCAAATTGTTCTATTGGATTTCCTTTTTCTGACTGAATAACATCTACTTCGTTTGTTACAATATTTATAGGTGTTTCGACATCTTTTTTAATTTTCTTTAGTTTAGATTTCGTTTTTTGTTCTTTTATTTTACAATATAAAATTGCTTCAAAAAGCATTTTATTAAGGTCTTTTAAAATGTTCTTTTTTTCATTTGAAAATGTTCTCTTAGAAGATATGCTAGTATAATTATTAGTTTTTACTTCAATCTCTTTATTGTTATACACAACTTCAAAATAGGTTATTATTTCCTCTACAACTCTAATTCTTATTTCTTCCTCGTTATATTTCCCTTTATTCAAATTCAGCTTAATAATAGATTCGTAAAAAGGGTACTTGTTTTTAAACTTGTTGATTTTTAATTCATTATCATTAATTTTCAACGAATCATTTGTAGGGATAATTTTTTCCTTAGGATATGCTTCATTATAAATTTCAATCCAATATTCAACTTGTCTTTCTCTCCTTGTTAATTTACTTTTTCTTATAAATTCATTAAATTTCATAATCTCTTTATGCTTTCTTTAATTTTGGTAATGGAATATTAAACACTTCGTCCATAGCTTCTTTCTTTTCTGGTTCACTCACTTGATAATACTGATTTAGCGTTTTCATATCTCGATGCCCCGTAATAGAAGCAATTAATTTATCGCTCTTTCCTTGCCTTTTCATCATTGTAATAAAGGTTCTTCTAGCGGTATGAGTACTTATTCTGTCATAGTAAAACATTTCTACCTTTATATTTTCTTTCCCTTTAGTAGTTACTTTCTGAACAAGGTCTGTATATCCAAGTTCTTGAAAAACCTCTTTGATATACTCGTTTTGCTTTTGATTAGCTATTAAAGGAAGTTTATAATCGTATTTTTTTAAGAGGTATTTTGAAATACTTGTTAGCGGTATTTCTCTTGCTGGCTTTGAGAGGTCTTTATCTTCTTTAAGAATTATATTTTCGTTGGTTACATTACTTTTCTTTATCAATGATAATTCACCAAATCTCATCCCTGTAACACAAGCAAAAACAAAAACGTCTCTAACTCTTTCATGCTTATCTAAATCAAAATCAAACTCAAGTAATTTATTTAAGTCTTCAATTGTTAAAGCTATTTGTTTTGTTATTACTCTTTCAAGTTTCTTAAAGGAAATAAAAGAATCATTATATGTGTATTTATTTTTTAAAGACCAAAACAAAAATGTTTTTATCAACCCTAAATTCCTAGAATACGTATTATTAATATGCTTTAAATCATCCAAACAATAAGCTGTAAACTCACTATAAAAACGATCATTAACACTAGTAAAAGTTAGTTTGTATTTTTTTAAATCTTGAAAATTTGTAAGTAAATTTTTAATATTCTTATATCTTTTAACAGTAGCTGCTGACCATTCTTTACTATTTGTTTTCTCAGCCGTAAAAACATCATAAGCTTCAAAAAAAACATTTGCATTACCTGTAGTTTTTTTAAACTCTTCATCAAAAGCTGACTTCAACGTTTTTGATGTAAAATCCTCTTTCATTTTCTTATATAAACTAGCTGTTTCTAAGAAAAGGTTTGAATGTCTATCTAATTGTAATTTTATACTATTAGAAAACTTAGAAGTTTTACCCCTTGACAATGGTAGCTTATTTTTAAAATCCCAAAACTTGGGCTCAATTTTTTCACCTGTAGAATAAATAAAAGTTTTACCCTCATTTTTGAAAGATGATGTAAAGTAGATAAGTGTTTCTTTTTCTTGATTCGGATGCTTTAGCTTAAAAGAGTATTTCATAGTTAAAATTTATAGGTGCTGTTTTAGGTGCTGAAAATGTTATATCAGGTTATACCTCTAAACTTTAACGAATATAAGAAAACCCTTAAAATAAAGGGTTTTATAGCTAATTATTATTTAAAATAATTTTCAGTAATAATAAATACAATACTCGGCGTCTCCACAATTAAAAAACCTAATCAATTGAAATTTAATTGATTAGGTTTTTATATATCCAGAAAAAACTATTTTTGTGTCCGAATTTGTGTCCACTTTGCTTTTAAGCAAACAAACAGACACCACTTCCTTAAGTTTATATCCAAAATACGAATTAAGGCCTTTTAGATGATCATTTGCAACAAATTACTATGGAAAAATAGATACTTCTTTAATTACGTCTATCACAAGTCATTCTTAATGAGAATCAGTTGAGAGCAGACATAAACAATAATGACGAAACAAATATAAAACGTACAAAAGAACAGACAGGTTTATTTCATGCAAAAAGAAATTTTGAAAAGCAACAAGCTAAAGAAAACCCAATAATAAAAGTAATTAAAAACGTTTCTACTCAAAATTAATAAAACTATAGTAAAAATTAATCCTTTTGAGCTATTGCCTTTGATAGCTATATAATTGTTTATTTTTATTTCTCTTAAGATTTCAAAATTCTTTCTTAATTTGCATTTATGTTGCTCATGTAAATGTTTTTAAACTAAAAAAAATGTTATTTAGTGAGATAAAGGATTTTTTTATATTAAATTATAACTAAACGGATTTAAAAATGAAACAAATAATTGACTTTGAATACATGAATAATTTTATTTCGAATGTATTAAATGATATCGATAATTCATTAGAAATAAAAATAATGGAATATAGATTAGATATAGAGACAATTACTAATAAAAAAGAAACATTAAAATATATAAAAGACGAAAAATCGAAATTAAGGGATTTACTAAAGGAAATACCCAATAAAAATACAAGAGAAATAGACGAATATAGAATATACCTAAATCAAAAACCTTTAAATCCTGTTTTAAGAAGAAAAGCTATTAAAGAGTATTTTTTTATAAAATACTTTGAGTCTTTGGATGAACTATTTATTAATTTGTTTCAAATTAAAAGCTACAAAGAACTACGAGAGGAAGATTTTGTAAAAAGTACAATTGAATTAGCTACCCTTTTAGAATATAATTCTTTTTTAACAGATCAAATTAAACAAATTAAAAAGGGGAAGCAAAAAAACTCCAAACAAGAAGAATCAAAACCATTAGAATCTGATAACATCAAATTAAAATGGCAGGGCAATCCAACAGAATTAATTGAACTAATAAGAGCACTATTTCTAAACAAAAGTATTACTGGTAAAATTGGAGAGCTGACTAATAAGGTTACTGATTTCTTTGACCTAGAAATAAGAGCCCCACATAAGCTATATGAACATATAAAAAATCGTATTATCGACAGTGAGACCTTATTTCTTGATCAATTAAAATCAAACTTATGCGATAAGATTAATAAAATTAAACAAGAAGAATTAAAACAAGAAGAGCCAAAACAAGAAGAACCAAAACAATTAGAATTTGATAATATCAAATTGAAATGGCAGGGTAATCCAACAGAGTTAATTGAGCTAATAATAGCACTATTTCTATACAAAAGGATTATTGGTGAAATTGGAGAGTTGACTGATAAAATTGCTAATTTCTTTGACATAGAAATAAAAGAACCATATAAATTATATGAACATATAAAAGAACGTATTCATGGCAATGAGCCCCTCTTCCTTGATCAATTAAAATCAAACTTATACGATGAGATTATAAAAAAAAGAAGCGAAAAAAGCAAAAGAGAAAAAGAGAAAAAATAGACGGTAGTACCCCCGGTAGTACCATCGATTCGTCTAAAAAAACCTTTGATAGCCTCAAAAACCTTGTAATTTTGCCGAAGATTATTAACGATGATAATCAATAAATCATTTAAAATTAGAAAAATGAAACAGGTACAATTAGTGGGTATAACCACAGAAGAACACAACTCTCCAATCTTTAATTACATCGATAAGAAATTCGAAGAATTAAAACAACATTTTCAACCCAAAGAACCAAATAAATATCTGAAAAGAGAAGAAGTTGCAGAAATGATACGTATGAAAACTTCTAGTGTTCATAACATTACTAAGGATGGGACTCTTACGAAATACCAAATTTCTGGTAGAGTTCTATACAAAAGATCAGAGGTAGAAGCTGAAATTAAAAAAATAAAAAAATAATTGATTATGAACAATTCCATATCTAAAGCTAAAAAAACCCAGATAACAAGTTACAATGGAACTCCAAGAGTAACCAAAAACAACTTATCAACTAAAATTCACTCTTTCCCAACAGAAATATTTCCAAAAAGCGTTCAAAACCTCATAATAAATGCTGAGGAAACTGTTGGCTATAATCCAGAATATTTAAGTGCTGGAATACTATCTGCTTGTGCAACTGCCATTGGCAGTTCAGTAAGGTTGCATAACGGATCCTATCACAATCCTCCAATTTTATGGTTAAATATTATTGGAAGATCTGGAGACGGTAAGACACATCCACTAAAATTTGCTAAACAACCCATAGCAGAAATGGATAAAAAAAGTTTTACTAGGTTCCAATCTGATATGCAGAAACATTTTAATTCTGAGAAGAAAAATGAAGAGAAACCTGTCTATAACAAAAACATTCTTAGTGACTTTACTCCAGAAAAACTATCAGAAACCCTTCAGCATAATAAAAAAGGTGTTTTAATTTTTAGAGACGAGTTGCTAGGCTGGATCAAGAGTTTTGACAAATATAAAAAAGGAGGCGATCAGCAAATGTATTTAGAGTTCTTTAATGGGGATGCCATTTCTGTTGACAGGGTATCTAAGGGGCCTATTCGTGTTGAAAACCCTAATGTAAACATTCTTGGTGGTATGCAACCAAAAGTTCTAAAAGACATGGCTTCTAACAATAGAGAGGATGATGGATTTTTAGCTCGTTTCTTATTTGTATATCCTAAAGATCTAGAACCAAAACTATTTACTGGAAAACAAATAGATGAAAGCCACTATCAAAGCTACAGTAAGCTGATCCAAGATTTATTTGGCACAACTAATAAAACTTTAAAAACAACAGAAAGCCAAATAGAAATTTACAAAGAATGGCAAAGTAGAAAAGTTAAAGAGTGCCATCATGACGATCTAGAAACATTAATACAATCAAAGTTAGAAACATATGTTTGGAGGCTTGCTTTAATTTTAGAGATGATAGAGCAAACATCGATTGATATCTTTAGTGATAAGCTATCAGACAAAAGCTTAGAAAATGCCATAATATTGGTAGAGTATTTTAGAACCAATGCTTTACGTGTATACAATAAGCTGTCTTCCACAAATCCACTAGATAACTTTTCTGAAGACAAACAAGAACTCTTTAAAGAATTACCAATGGAATTTAAAAAAGGTGATCAAGCTGAATTATTTAAAAAGCATGGAGTTAACGGTGGCTCTTTAGCTAGGTTTTTAAATAAAAAGGAATTATTTAAAAGAGTTGATAGTAGGGGTAATTATAAGAAAATGTTTAACTAAAAAACTCTATTTAAGACTAGCCACCTATTCAATTGTAAGATTGAGTAGGTGGTTTTTCATTAGTCCTTACCACCTTTACCAGTAGTTTACCACTCTTAACCCTTATCGATACTGAGGTTTACCAGCATTACCACGTTTACCACCCCTTATAACCTCAACTAAATGACCCCTAAAAATAGTACTTAAATACATTTTACCCCCTATGTACCCCAACTATCACTAGGACTGCAGATGTAGTAAATTAGAAGAAAGTACTTTGTGAGGGGTGGGTCTCTATATTTCAATCAGAACCATCTATTTAGTTAATAATTCTAAATAGGTGGTTTTTAAATTGTTTACCACATTCCCAAATCATTACCAGTAAAAGAACAGCTATAACACCTACTAATGTTGAGGTTTACCAGCCCCCCCCTTATAACCTCTGCTAGATGAACCCTAAAAATAGTACTTAAGCCTATTTTACAAAACCCCTCCTCTATGCACACCCTACTATCACTAGGACTACAGATATGGTAAATTGGAAGAAAGCACTTCGTGAGGGGTGGGTCTCTAAGTTTTAAACAAAACCCTCTATTTAATTAATGATTCTAAATAGGTGGTTTTTTATTTCTCCTTACCACGCTTACCACTCGCTTACCACTTTTAAACCTATCAAAACTCTTGCTAATGTTGAGGTTTACCAGCATTACCACGTTTACCACCCCTTATAACTATATGTATTAATATGATTCAAAAAGGTTAGTAGAAAGTCTATTAGAGGAACCAAAGAGAAACAGAGAAAAATATGCAACATAACGTTGCATATTTTTTTTAATTATTATTTTCTACAAAAGAAATCACTTCACTCATCATAGACTCCCAAGCGAACCAGGATAGCCAATTAAAATATTGTGTTTCATCTTGTGGACTTGGTTTGTTTTCTAGTGTTCCACAATCGCATTCAAATTCTTCTAGGATTTGTAATATTAATAAATGATGCTTTTTTGCAAAAGCAACAGTATCCTTGTAATAAATCATACCAGGAACTGATCCACTATCTGCTGTATAATAATCTTGAGTATGTTTTATCAGTAATGACCATTCTACATCACCTTGTTTTAGTAATTTCTTGTAGAAATTTGGAAATGAACTGTGATTTTCTAAAAACTGTTTTTTACTTAATTTAGACATAATTTTTATTTATATCTAAGGGTTTCAAAGTTTTATTTAGTGTTGTAAATCAAGAGTTAATAAGTGTAGTTTTTTTTTTAAAAAATAATGTGGTAATTTTAGAAAAAATTGTAATTCCAAATTAGTTAAATAGTTTTATTTTCAGAGCATGGATATTTATATTTACTGTATTGATTCTCAGGCGAATGATTTAGATTTGAATACATTAAGTAAAACAGAAATAAACAGGTATTTAAATTTTTTTTTTATTGACGATCAGATAAATTATGCTGCCAATCAAATTATTAAACGAAGCGTTTTAGAAAAGAAATTAGGAGTTTTAGCAAAAAACATTAAATATGTTACCGATAAAAATGGTAAAAAAAAAGTTTCTAGCTTTTATGATTTTAGCGCATCTCGATCTAAGGGAGCAAGTGTGTTTGGGGTTTCTAAAAATAGAATTGGAGTTGATATTGAGAAAATAATTGACACTAATAATCGATACATGCCTTTAAAAAATGCATTTTTATGTGATGCAGAAACTGGTTTTATTAATAATGATAGAGAATTAATTATAAATTGGACTATTAAAGAGGCTTTTTTAAAATATATTGGTAAAGGACTTTATGTTGAGCCTTCAAGTTTTGGCTTTAAAATTTTAAATCAATCAAAAATTGAATTTTATAAAGGAATAAATAACTTTAGCCTTGAGTGTTTAGATTATTTAGTATTTGTTATTAATAGAAAATATTGTATTTCAATTTGTTTTCCAAAAAAAGAAAAAAAAATTAGAATATTTCTATTAAATAAAAATAGGGAAATATCAATAATTTGTAACACATCAGCAACAAATTTAGAAATTCTGAATAAGAGTTTTTCATTTATCTTTAATAAACAATAATATAACAATGGAAAATATTTATTCCATAATTAGTAACTTACCCTTTCCAGATGAAATTACAAAATTTTGGAAGAAACATTCGCTTTGTATCCAAAAACAAAAATTCCCTAAACAAAATATTATTACCAGAGATTGGATAAGTACTAATAGTTTAATACCTTATTTAGAAATAGATTTAAGATTACCAATAAATAAAATAAGAACTGAGATCTTAAATGTTCTTGACTTTTATGAAAACAGTTCAACCCATAGAGGAGAAGAAATGCATAATGGTTGGTGGAGTTTATGTTTACATGGTCTTTCAACTAATAAAACTAGATCTCCAAGGCATTATGGTTATAAAAGTGATTCTGAGACTCCATATAAATGGACTGAATTATCAGATCTCTGTCCTATCACAACGAATGCAATTAAGAATTCCTTTAAAGTTGAATTTTTCCATAGAATAAGACTAATGGTTTTGGAACCAGGTGGTTATATACTTCCACATACAGATACTCAGAAAAGTTTCTTACCTAAATCTGTAAATATAGCGATAACGAATCCAAAGGGAGCGTATTTCCTTCTTAAGGATAAAGGTATAATCCCTTTTGAGGAAGGAAAAGCTTTTAAGTTCGATATTAGTATTGAACACAGTGTTATAAATATCTCTGAAGAAAGAAGAGTACATCTAATGGTTCATTATGATAATCCAAAGCCTGAATGGGATTCATTTATTGTTAATTCTTACAAAAAAAATATGAAATGATAAACAATTCCACTTTAGTATTGGGAAAAAACGAAGATGTAGGATTCATCGACGAGAGACTTGAATTAATTAAAAAAAGAGCTGAAGAATGGGTAGAAAACAATAATACTTCGGCTTTAACTTATTTAATAGCAAGGAAAGGAGTAATTGTTTCTAATTATTCTTTTGGTAGATTGAAATATGATATTCCAACTTCAATATTAACTCCAGATGCTGTATTTAGTTTATCATCTTGCTCAAAACCTGTCATTGCTACCTTAGCAATGATATTAGTTGAGGATGGAATTTTGAGTTTGACTAGACCTGTTACCGACTATATTCCTGAATTGAAAAATAATCTTTCATCTGGGGTCATGGTAGGGAATTTATTAACTCATACCTCTGGTTATAATGCAAATGATTGGTTTAAATTAATTGGAAAACTGCCTTATGATATTCCTAGAGATCAAGTTGATTGTGAACTGAATCAACATCCTTATATTCACTCAATGTTAGAGTTGTGCTATAGTCAACTCAAGCCGAGGTGCAAACCTGGTCGGATAATGATGTATTGCGGGTTTAATTATATACTAGTTTCAGAAATAGTTAGAAGGCTAAGCTCAAAAAGTTTAAATGAATTTTCGCAAGAGTTTATTTTTACGCCATTAGAGATGAAGAGTTCATGGTTTGGTCTAAAACAAGAAGCGGAAGATGCTAGAGTTACAGCAAATCCCAAAATTTATGAGGGTACAGGAAGAGACCCTAATAACTTTAAGAGATTGACTATTCCCCATGCATCAGGAGGATTAATATCTAATTCAATAGATATGGCTAAGTTTTGTCAAATGTTTTTAAATGGTGGATGTTATGGGGACAAAAGAATATTGAGTAGATCGAGCATAGATATTATGACTCAAAATCAAATCCCTAATATAAAGGCAAAAAATAGAGATGGTTTATGGATTCACCAAGCTTCAAGAGGCTATGGTTGGGCGGTTCAAAGTGAAGAAAGATGGAAATACATAAATGGTTCTTTAATACCTATAAATGCATTTCACCATGAAGGTTCATTTGGTGTTGGTATTTGGGGGGATCCTAAAAATGAGTTAGTAGGAGTATTCTTAAGTTCTATTCGAACTTATGATGTTAAAACGGATTATTATGAATTTAATCTAGATTTATTTCAAAATATGGTCTATTCAGCACTTCAAAATAATTTATAACAGCAGAATGGGTAAAGAATGAATATATCAAAAAAACTATGAGGAATATATTATTAAAATACATTGAAAGGAATGTCAAAGAAATACCATTAAAGAAAGCTATTCTTAGTAGTAATTCTGAATATACTTATAAGGATTTAGGAAGGATGGTCAATTGTTTGTTTAAAATACTTGATGATTCAGGGATAGAGCCAGGAGATATTGTTGGTTTGAAGTCAGATAAATCATTTATGCAGATAGCAAGCCTTATTGCCATAATTAAGAAAGGGGCTATTTATTTACCATTAGACAATAAATTACCTACCAAAAGAATAGAGTATATAATAGCTAATTCTGGGGTGAAGTTTATTTTAACGGATAAAGAACCTGTAATAGAGATTGACCAAGTTAATTGGCTGAATTTTAAAAATATAGATATAGATAGAAATCAAGATGTTGAAGTGAAATCAGAGGAAGGAGAATTCTTATATATTCTTTACACCTCTGGTTCTACAGGTTTGCCTAAAGGGGTTTTATTCCGAACGGTCTCTTTTGAAAATTTGATAGAATGGCAGCTTTTACACTTAGATCCTGAAATTGAAAGAGTAGCACAATTTGCACCTTTGGGGTTTGATGTTTCATTACAGGAAATTTTATCAACCCTTTGTTTTGGGAAAACTTTAGTTTTGATTAGTGAACAGATACGTAGGGTTCCAAAGAGCTTACTTCAATTCTTGAATGAAAATAATATTGGTAGAATTTTTTTGCCTTATGTTATGATACAAGAACTTACAGTAGCTTATGAAAAAGAACCTATCCCTATCTTTCTGAAAGAAGTGATTTCTGCTGGAGAACAATTACTACTTACTAAACCTATTAAAACGTTCTTCAAAGAAGAATCTGATTGTAGATTAATTAATCAATATGGACCGACAGAAGCACATGTTGTAAGTGCTTATGCACTTCCCCCTAATGTAGATGACTGGGCTGAAATTGCACCTATAGGCATTGCAATTGATAACGTTGGCTTACATATAATTTCAGATGGTAAAGAGACTGCTAAAGGAGAAATTGGGGAATTATTTATTAGCGGGGTTTGCCTTGCTCAAGGGTATATAAATAATGATGAATTAACAAATGAGTTATTTATTCCTCTACCAACTGATACATCAATAAAAAGTTACAAAACAGGGGATTTAGTAAAAGTTCAAGAAGATGGTAATATCCTTTTTTGTGGACGGTCTGACTATCAGGTCAAAATTAGTGGGTATCGAGTCGAGCCTGCAGAAATTGAAGTAGTTATTGCTGGACACCCTCAAGTTTCACAGGCTGTAGTTCAGATATATAAAGATGGTTTAATACCATTGGTTTGTGCTTTTTATATTCTAAAAGAAAAAAATCAAGTTGATTGTTTCAGTTCAATAAAACAATATTTGAGAGAGCAACTTCCTGAATACATGTTGCCTTCAAAATTAACAAAACTCGATGAGATACCGAAGACAGTGTCTGGTAAAATTGATCGTTCTAAACTGAAATTAGACAGGGTTAGGCCACCATTGATGAGTCAATATAAATCTCCAAATAATAGTTTGGAAAATCAGGTGAAGGAAATATGGGAGAGATGCTTAGTAATAGAAGACATAGGTGTGAATGATCCTTTTTTCGATTTGGGAGGGAATTCTATTTTAGCAGTTACTGTAATAGAACAAATTAACCAAACATTAGATTTAGAAAAATCATTAGATATTATTTCATTATTTGAATATCCAACTATAAGAGGGATTGCCAATTTACTTCAAGGAGATTTGTTAAATAATGAAGAAGAAAAAGATGCACCTTTAGAAAATAAAGAAAAAATAAAGAGAATAGCCATTGTAGGAATGGCTTGTAATCTTCCTGGAGCAGCTGATTTAGAAAATTTTTGGAAAAATATTAAGGGAGGAAAATTATCTGTTCAGTCAATTCCAAAGGGAGATATAGAGTCAGGGAATATTCAACTTAGAGAAGACGAAGACTATATGCATTATGCAGGAATCCTTGACGATATTGAATATTTTGATGCGGATTTTTTTGGATTTAGTGCTAGGGAAGCTTCAATAATGGATCCCCAACATAGACTAGCATTGCAATGTGCCTATCAAGCATTAGAAAATGCTGGATATTATGGTAAGCAATCTATTAGCAGAGTTGGTGTTTTTGCAGGTTGTGGTTTCAGTACTTATCTTTTAAATAATGTTCATCCAGCAACTGGAATGCATCAAAATCGTACTTTTCTGGAATCATCAAACGAACTGCAATTGATGGTTGCTAATGATAAAGACTATCTGGCAACTAGAATAGCATTTAAATTAAATTTAAAAGGACCAGCTGTTACAGTACAAACTGCTTGCTCTACTTCATTAGTAGCAATCCATATGGCAGCAGAAAGTATTTTGAAAGGGGAATGTGAAGCAGCTATTGCAGGTGGAGTAAATATTACTGTTCCTCAAAAATGTGGATACCTATACCAGCCAGATATGGTTTTTTCAAAAAATGGTCAGTGTCGTCCATTTGATAAGAATGCCACAGGAACAGTCTTTGGAAGTGGTATTGGAATGGTTGTTTTGAAAGATTATGATAAAGCAATCAAAGATGGTGACCGCATTTATTCTGTTTTATTGGGTTCTGCTATAAATAATGATGGAGGTGAGAAAGCAGGATTCATTACACCAAGTTCTTTTGGGCAACAGGATGTTATCCTCAAGTCTATTCGAGCAGCTAAAATTAACCCTGATACAATTGGTTATGTTGAGGCACATGGTACAGGTACAATTCTTGGTGACCCACTTGAAATCCGTTCTTTATCAAAAGTATATAGGAAGTATACAGATCAACTTTCGTTTTGTGCTTTAGGCAGCGTAAAAGCAAATATTGGACATCTTTCTTGGGCATCTGGAGTTGTTGGGTTTATTAAAACAGCACTTTGCCTTTACTATGAAACCATTCCTCCTCAAATTAATTTCGAACAAGCGAATGAAAGAATGAATCTTTCAGATTCCCCTTTTTATATTAATAATGGTACATCTAAAATATGGGAAACAAACTCTTCAAGAAGAGCAGCAGTTAGTTCTTTTGGAATAGGTGGTACAAATGCTCATGCTATTTTGGAAGAACATGATCATCCAAAGGAACGAACTATTAATTTAAATCAGAAAGTAGAATGCATTCCTATAAGTGCCCCAAGTGTTGAAGGGCTTGAAAATCAATTAAGAGGATTAATGGACTATTTGCAAAAAGGGAATTGTAAATCTATTAGTGATTTGGCGTTTAGTCAGATTATGCTAAAACCATTGTATTCTAACCGGACACTTATTTCTGCCAAATCATTAGAGGAATTGACTTCCAAAACGCAAATATTATTGGAACAAAAAATCATAGAAGAAAATGATTTTATAAATACAACTCCTGTTCAGAAAAGAAAATTAGCATTTGTTTATACAGGACAAGGAGTTCAATATTCTTCTATGGGGAAATATCTTTTTGAATCAAATGAAGTGTTTCGAGAGGTAATCATAAAATGTGATCAATATTTACAAAAAATCGATAAAGTATCATTACTTGATTTGCTTTTTTCTGAAAAAGACAAAAGCTTGATGCACCAAATTAAATACACTCAGGTTGCTGTGTTTTCTTTTGAATATGCATTAACACAATGTTACTTATCATTGGGTATCATTCCAGACGTATTAATCGGCCATAGTACAGGAGAGTATGTAGCAGCTTGTGTTGCCGAAGTTTTTTCGCTTGAAGAAGGTCTATGGCTAAGTTTGGAACGAGGAAAACTTATGGATGAATTTGTTTCGGAAGAAGGAAGAATGATATCCATCCTTACAGGAACAGATAAAGTTGAAAAATGGATAGAACAATATGAAATATCTATTTCCATTGCTGCGATAAATGGTATTGTGAGTACTGTTGCATCAGGAGATAAGGTAGGGATTGAAGAATTATCAAAAAAGTGTAGCGAAGAAGGAATAAAATGGAAAGAGTTAATTATTGATAGAGCAGGACATTCCCCATTAATGGATGCTATGAAGATACCCTTTATGGAAGTTCTGAGACAGATTGATTATAATATTCCAAAAATCCCAATTGTATCTAATCTTTCAGGTGTATCAGGACAGAAAGAAGATTTTATAAGACCTGAATATTGGAGTAGGCATACTCGTGAAACTGTATTGTTTTATAATGGAATCGAACATCTTTTAAATAAGGGGGTTACGACATTTTTGGAGATAGGTCCTAGTCCTGTACTACTTGGGTTAATTGAAGCGAGTTTTCCCGATTCAGGACTTAAACTAATCCCTACATTTTCTCGTTCATCAAAACGTAATATATTACTTCAAGAAAAGGAATTTTATAATAGTATTTCAGCTTTATATGAGAGTGGTGTAAACATAAATTGGAAATCAATGAATTCTAATTCTTTTGATGAAAAGAAAAAATCCCCTATTCCATACAAATTTGCTAAACAGAAATATTGGATTGCTCCTCCAGAAAAGGGAAATTTCGTTTTAGTTAATTCAACGGAATCTGATAATATGAAAGATGCATATTGTCAAATAATTTGGGAACGAAATGATAGTAATATAACTGAATTCCATGGAATTGATTCTTTGTCATATCAGGTTATAGTCTTAATTGATAAACCACTAACAAATCATTCTCGACAATTTTTGGAAAATGCATTTGCAAATTATACATGTTTTAATATTTCTGATATCAACAATGAAATTGTTTTCTTAGATAAGATAATTGGAGGAAAAGAAAATTTGATGTTTGTATATGTTTCTGAATTAGAAACTGATTTGTCCTTTAATTCTTCTTTTTATGAAAAACTAAAACATCAAATTCATCAAATCATTACTTTTTTCCAAAAACTCATTCAGATTAAATACGATAATATTAATTTTTACCAAATAACAGCATCTGCACAAAAAGTAATGGATGATGATATTGTCTGTAATTTTATTGGAAGATGTATTCAGGGGGTATTGCGTTCCTTGAGTTTGGAGATTACTGAAATTAATTTTGGTTTTTTAGATTTTAGTAAAGGGGAAACCATTAATAAAGATACTTTTGAAAAGGTATTTGCCATATTGTTAAATAGGCAAGAAATTGCTATCAGGGAAAATAGGGTTTATTTACCATATCTTAAGTCAAAAAATAAAATCCCAAAAAGCAAACAAAGTAAATTGGATGAAAATGGGGTATATATAATTTCAGGAGGCTTTGGTGGACTAGGGAAAATTACTGCTGAATTTTTAGGAGAACATGGTGTTCAGCAAATTATATTATTTGGTAGAAGTTCATTGAATCAAGATAGAAATACTTACTTGAAAAACTTTAAACATCAATATCCTAATACAGAAATTAACTATTATAAAATAGATTGTTCTAAAGAAGAGGAAGTATCTAGTTTTTTCGAAAGTATATCCAACAAAGAATTACCAGTTTTAGGGATATTTCAAACAGCAGGAGCAATAGAAGATGCAACAATTCTAAACCAGAGTATTAAGACAATAGAAACTTGTTTTATTCCTAAGGTTCTTGGAACGATAGTTTTGCATAATAATTCGATTAAATACTTTAAGGAATTAAAATACTTTGTAACTTTTTCGTCAATCGTTTCAATTATTGGTAATCATGGGCAAAGTAATCATGGGGGCGCGAATGCATTTATGGATGCACTTAGCAGTTATAGAAAAAGCCAGCATCTACCTTCTCATAATATAAACTGGGGGGCTTGGTCTGAAGCTGGTGAATTGAAAGGGAAATTAGAAATTCAACAACATCTAAAATCATTAGGATTTAATTTAATTGGAAACAATGAAGGTAAAAGAGTTATTGGAAATGTGATAAATATGGATTGGAATCAATTAATTGTAATTCCTATGAATTGGTCCAATTATTTAGAAACTATTCCTAACCGACAGAAGAATCGATATGAAACATTTATTCCGAAAATAGTTACGGAAAATGAAAAGAAAAAATCAATAAAGCAACAATTTGTCGATTTATCAATAAATGAACAAAATCAGTTTGTAATTTTAAAAGTGAAAGAAGTTTTTAATTCTGTTATTGGATATTTGCATAACGAATCTTTTGAACTTGATGAAAATAAAAGTGTTTTTGAATATGGTGTAGATTCGCTTACGAGCATTCAAGTTCGAAATAAATTAAAACGTATTTTTGAAGTAGAGATAAGTGTTACATTTATTTTTGATAATCCAACAATTAAAGGCATTACTAACTTGTTAACTGAAAAACTTCAAACGAGTCAGGAAATAGAAAAAGAAAACAAAAATGAAAAAGTCATAAACGGTCAACTAGAGAAACTTTCTTTCCAACAAGAAAGATGGGTTCAGCTTATTCAAAAAGGATATGGATATCGAGTAGTTCCAATTATATTTAATTATAAACTTGATGAAAATAAATTACGAATAGCTTTAAGAAAAATTATAAGTCGTCATAATTCCCTAAGGTATTATTACGGTGAAGATTGTGTTAAGATATTGAATGTAAATGAGATGCCTATTTTTGATGATAATGCACTTTTTACAAATATTAGCAAGTTGAATCTAGAAGAAAAACAAATAGTACTTAAAAGATTTTGTGAAGAGAGGTATAAAGTAACACGTTCTGGAAAAATCAGCATTCCTTGGGAAATAAAAATTTTTAAACTGAAAGAAAATAGGTTCGTTCTTTTTCTGTGTCTACAACATATTGATTTTGACGGAGTCTCTCTGACAACTTTTTCAGAAGAGTTAAAAAAGACCTATGAAAATGAACTAGGTATTGGAAAACACATATTACCTAATTACAAACAATATGAAGATTATATAGACTGGCAGCAAAAATATTGTCAGAATGATATAAAAAATGACCGTTCCTTTTTTCAAGGTGTTTTTAGTACAACTACTGAATCAACATTGCTTTCTGAAAAGCATTCGTTAAAAATAACTCAACCACAAAAATCAGTTCGTTGGAGCCAAAGTTTATCGATAGAAAAATATAATCAATTAAGCCTAGTTTCTATAAAAGAGGGAGTCTCCCTTTTTTCAATTATCTTTTCAGCATATGCACGAGCCATAGGCAAAATAAAATCGCTTAGAGAAGTTTTAATTGCGGTAATCTCAAGTGGAAGAGCTGAAGAAAAATATGCCAATACCATAGGTCCATTTACGGCACCTTTCCCTTTGAAAATTGATTTGAGGGATGAACCCATTTTAAATACTGCTTTACGTCTAAATCATTTAGTCATCCAATATAATATGAGGTCACACTATCCTGTATCTGATATGACTAAACACGTAGGTCTTTTTTCTGGGTTTCCGATGGATACATATTTTACGGATATAGGTATCAATTTTACGAATTATAAAAAGGAGAAAAAATCTAAAAATGTCAAAATAATTGAGATTTTAGGCCCTACTCTAGAAGAAGAATTTGTTGAATGTCCTCCTTCATCTATAAAACGAATTCCAGGGATACACCTCGTGGTTAATGAACTTGAAGGAGGTTTATCATTTAATTTTTGGTATCACGAAAAACGTTTTAAAGTTGAATATATTAAGAAATTGTACCATTCAATTTTAGAAGAAATAAATATTTAAATATGATTATAAATAATTCAGATGATTTTGTGCTTGAAATATTAGAATTTCATAAATACACGAAAGATAAACTTAGGAAATTACTACTTAAGAACAAACTTTTGGTTTTAAGAAATGCCAACTTGGATTTTGCAGGTTTCGATTCGTTTTCTAATTATTTTGGAGTACCAGAAGTTGCTTATCCTTACAAATATCAAGCTCTGGGCTTTGAGACAATCAGGTTGCAATCAAATGTAGAGGGGAAAGGAATGAATGGAGGAGGCATGTACTGGCATTCTGATGGACCTCAAACAAAAGAGCCTTCAAGAATTACCTTATTGTCTTGTGAGGAAGCACCATTGGTGGGAGGAGAAACCGTATTTTGTAATCTATCTCAAGCCTATTCCGACATCCCTGAAGATATGAAATTAAGAATTGAACATTTGGAAGGGAATTATCCATGTAGGCAAATTTATGTAGATGACTTAATAGAAATGGGACTTGAGCCAGAAACGGAAATCGTCAATAGCTTACATAACTTAAAACATCCATTAGTTAAAATTCATCCAATATCTGGAATTAAAGCCTTGTACTTAAATGAAAATTGGCTAAAGGGGCTTGATGGTATTCCTAAAGAGGAGAGTGACGAATTACTCAAGTATTTGTATGACTTCGCAACAGAAAAAAAGTATTTGTATTATCACAAGTGGGAAAAGAATGACTTACTTATATGGGATAATTATTCACTAATGCATAAAGCTCTCGATCTAGATTCCCAATACCCCAAAACAACGAGAAGAATTCGCATTAAAGGTTAGAAAATGGATACAACAAAATTATATGATAAAAAGGAAATTCTGTACGATAAATTCAGACCAGAATATCCCACAGGAATTGTTTCTTTAATAAATAATGAAAGAGATTCTACAGTAAAAAAAATAGCTGATATAGGAGCAGGAACAGGACGTTTATCGGAACGATTTTTAGATCAGGGATTCATCGTATTCGCCATTGAACCCAATGAAAAAATGGTTAAATTGATGATTCATAAATATGAAAAATTCAATACTTTTCATGCTATAAATAGTAATTCGGAATCAACAGGACTACCAAATGATTCAATGGATATGGTTTCATTTGGGCAATCTTTTCATTGGTGTGATAATCCAAAATCTATTATTGAAGCAAAAAGAATACTTAAACCCAGTGGGAAAATTCTTATTTGTTGGAATGACAGAGAGAAAACTGAGGATGCATTTAATCAGGAATTTGAAGAAATACTTTTACGACTTTTTCCTTTATATAGTATAAATAAGGAAGTTTTGTATGATGCAGATATACTAAAAAGGAAATTTATGTCTAAATCAGTGGAGTATAAAGAAATAGCTAATAGTCAGATATTAGACATCGATGGATTTGTAGGAAGGCTTGAATCTAATTCATATTTTATCCAAGTTCATAAAAAAGAATTTCGAGATAGTATCGAACAGCTTTTTATAAAATTTAAAAAAAATAGATTAATCAAGATCAATTATTTATGCAAAATATTTGTAATTAATCTTTAAACAATTAGGTATGAGTAGAGAATTAACAGATGCATGGGTTTTAGAACAAGGTAAAATACATAGAGTACCAGGTGAATTAATTTTAAAGAAAATAGAACTTCCCACCTTATCAATAAAGACGATATTAGTTGAACCAATTTATGGATGTTGGGAAGGTAATATGCATCATGCAATTATGAGAGACCCAGTAGATATATGTTTACAGAGAAAAGAAAAGGAAATTGTTCTTGGGAATGCTGGGGTTGTGAGAATCCTCAAAACAGGTAGCCCACAATCCCATCTTAAACAAGGAGATTATGCATTGGTGTTCTGTAATGCAGTAGCAGACGAATATGGGTTTCCGAAAAAAATTCTTGGATATGATGCTAAGGGAACAATGGGTATACTCGCAAAAAGAACTGTACTTCCTTCGAATACTTTAATTAGAATACCTTCACGAAGTAATTTTTCATTGAAACAATGGGCTGCCTTTTCACTGAGATATATAACGGCCTGGTCAAATTGGAAAATCAGTTACAAGTGCTGGAGGTCACAAATGACAGATGTGTCTTTATCTGAAATGACGGTAGCCTCTTGGGGAGGTGGAGTAGGATTCGCAGAGTTATTACTTGCCAAAGAAAAAGGTTTTAAGACTTTAATGATTACCTCTAAAGAAAAGCGATTTACAAATTTGGCTGATTTGGGAATCAATTCGCTAGATCGAAATGAATTTGCAGATTTGAACTTTAATCCTGATAAATATGAAAGGGATTCAAATTATCGGGAATGCTATATTAAGAGCGAGAAAATCTTTCTCAATAACATTAATGCGGCAACAAATAACCGTCAAGTTGCAATCTTCATTGATAATATCGGATTGCCTGTGTATAGAGCAACATTAAAAGCACTTTCCAGACAAGGCGTGATAACGACTTCAGGTTGGAAAGAAGGTATGAAGCTGTCCTATTTTAGAGCAATCGAAAGTATTCAAAGGCATCAACATATACATACCCATTATGCTAGATATAGCGATGCTATAGAAGCAATGGAGTACGCCATTTCTAATGATTGGATGCCTGTTATTGATACGAATCATGTTTATGAATGGGACGAGATATTGACTTTAAACCAGGATTATAAAAAGGGCACAATTGATTCTTATTTTCCAATTTACAAGGTGAACAATCTATGAATGAACCAACTCTAGAAATATATGAAGTGTTGCAGAATCATGCATTGAACATTCAAAATTCAGTAGCAGTTATTTGTGATGGAAAAGAAATTTCATATGGTGATCTAGAAAAAGAAATTTCGGAGATGCGAAGAGGACTTACGACTCTTCAATTCGACAAAAATGAAACCATTGGGATTCACCTCGAACGTTCACCTGAATTTCTCATTGCAAGCATTGCGCTAATGTCATTGAATAGAGCTTATGTGTTCATTCCCCCTGATTCTCCCAAAGATCGAATGATGTTTATTCTCGAAGATATGGGGATACGTCAGGTAATCGCAAATGATGAGAATAAGGAATTCCAATTGATGAATGTCCAGACTCATTCTGTAAGTGATTTAATGCAAAAAGGAGAGTTGCACAGTGGAAATAAGGATACTCCATTTGAAGCAGCGGATGAAATAGTTTATACTATTTATACGTCAGGAACTACTGGTAAACCAAAAGGAATTGCAATTCGAAAAGATGGTCTTAATTATTTCATGAATGCCTTTAGGGGGCAGATGAAGTTTACATCCAGGGATGTGTTCTTGGCACAAACGTCTTTTGCATTTGATCCGCATGTTGTTGAACTGTTCATTCCATTAATACTAGGAAGTACAATTGTACTCGCTGCCAAACATGAAGTTGGTAACCCTGATAATCTCACACAGCTAATTGATAAGTGCAAGGTTACTTTAATTCAAGGAACACCTTCGTTTTATCGGCAAATGCTCAACAATGGGTGGAAAATAGATCACAGTATCCGTTTGTTTTGTGGAGGTGAAGCAATGACAGAAGCAATGAAAAATGAATTGCTGGATTTGGGCAAAGTAGAATTATGGAATCTTTACGGCCCAACAGAAACAACTGTTTGGGCAACTGCAACAAAAGTAGAAAGAGACATTCCTGTACTCATTGGGAACCCCATTGATGGAACGGAATATTACGTACTTAATGATCAATTCGTGCCTGTTAAAATTGATGAAACAGGCGAGGTTTTCATAAGTTCACCTGGGTTGATGAAAGGGTATGTTGGGCAAGATGAATTAACGCAAAAAGCTATTGTTGATATCAACCTCAACGGAAAACAATTACGTCTATTTCGCACAGGGGATCTTGTTCGAAGAAAGGATGATCAAAGTGTTCAGTTTGTTGAGCGTCGGGATTTGCAAGTAAAAGTTAACGGTTACAGAATTGAGTTAATTGAAATTGAGCAAGTTCTTTCTGCGTGTAATGGAATTCAGGAAGCCTATTGCGTTGTGGAAGGAAATCAATTGGTAACTTGTTTAAAAACCTACGAAGATCCACAAGACGAAGGTGCTTTTATCAGAGAGTTAACTGAAACAATCGCTGTTAAGTTGCCAAAATATATGATTCCCTTGAGGTTTATGCGGGTTGATAGTGTTCCTTTGGGAACAACCGGAAAAGTAGATAGAAAGTCAATCGCTCGTTTGTTTAAACTTCCACAATCACAAAAAGAAGACCAGAAACTCTCTGGAGAATTTCAAATGGATCTTTTTAATATTTGGAAAGAGGTAGTATCAATCGAAGGGATTGTTCCATCTGAAAGTTCAAACTTTTTCGCATTGGGAGGGAACTCTATTAATGTCGTGTTACTGAAATTGAAAATCTTTGAGAAATGGTCGGTTAACGTTACGGTTAATGACCTGATTAGCAATGAAAATATTGGTCAGATGGGAATGTTGATCAAGGAGAAAATGAAGAAGGATCAGGCCCATCTTCATGTATTTGATTACCGTAAGGTTAAGATGCACTATTCCCAAAGAGTAATGCTCATTGAACAGTCTAGAATGGAGATTTCTTCGAACAATTTAGAAGTACTCCTGGAAGCAAGTCATCAGATAGATGCTGTGACGATAGCCTTGAGTAAAATGATAGAACATTATCGCGTGTTTTCTGCACTCGAATTGGATCTTGAATCACAGGAAATAGTATTTGATAAACGGCCACAACTTACACTAATAAACGCAGGAAGTGATTACACTTCGAGCAAAGAGTTTGTTGAGAATCTAGAGACTTACAGGAAAGAGATTGATCCATTTGAAGGCGTGTTTTCGCGTATTGTAGTTTACCCCAATGGAGAAAAGACAATTATTTATTTAGCGTGCAATCATTTTATAATCGATGGAATTTCCTTTAGAGTGCTGCGTAATAATCTGGAATATCTGTTGAGATGTGAAGAGAATATATTGCCACCTTCACCCGATTATTGCGATTGGTTAGAACAAATAACAAGTGAGGATGCGGAAAGATCTACAGAGTATTGCAACACATTGCTATCAGATTACGATGTTGCTATTCCCTCATCAATTAAAGTAAAAAAAACTGAAGGAGAAGCAGTTCAAATGATTTCATTCCCAAACCCATTCAAGGGAATAGCTATCAAAGAAACGTTTAATTATCTACTGACTACTTCAGCTCTTTCTGTAATGGAAGTTTTTGAGTTGAAATCTGCCTTGTCACGGATTGTTTTATCGGGAAGAGGAGAGATGGAAAGTATGGATGATACTGCAACTGTAGGATGGCTCGCCTATCATTTCCCTTTTCTGATCAAGTATGATAGTGACCCATTTGCAGTTATTGCGCGTGTTGAACAATTTCATTCATTAATGAAATCGAAAGACGCTTGGTATGAGTTCCTTCAGCAAAAAGAACAGTTAGGGCATCAACTTGAGTCCGACTTTCCGGTCTATTTCAACTTTATACCTGATATTACTCCAAGATCCGGAGAATTGGATGATTTATCAGATTTACTTCCCCCCTTTGAAGCACGTTCGTCCCTTAATGGTGTTGGATTTGTATTTAAAGAACAGAGGGAAGAAATACAGTTGTTTGTCTATTGGGATGAAGCGAAAATTGACAATATTGTAATTGATCAATTGATTGAATCCTGGAAATCGAACTGGTCAAAAATAGAACAGTTTTTAATCCTGTGATGGCGATTTCAGTGTTGAAATTTTTAAGTCAGGATAAAAAGTTGCTTCATCGAGGAGCTGTAAAAACAATTTCGAAAGATTGGCTATTTGTTCATCATTATAAAGTGATGCGTTGTATTCAATGGAAAAATGAACAGCATTGTTCAACGTATGTTCATTAAACGTAAAGGATATATCGAATTTACTTGAACCACCATAGGTGTCAGATTCAATAGGTTCGATTTGAAACGGTAACAAGTCGCTCGTTTGGGGAACAGTTATCTGATTGTAAGCTACCGTAATTCCAAACAATGGGTTTTTATTTATCTCAGGTTTAAGCCCTAGATCGCTCACAATCTGAGCAAATGGATAGGTTTCATGTATTTGTCCCGAAACGATATTATGGTACACTTGTTTTGCTAGTTCCACAATTGACAGCTCTTTATTTATTTGAACGCGAATTGGTAGAGTGTTTACAAACATGCCAACGATTTTCTCTAAGTCACTTCTGGAGCGCCCAAGAAAATGAGTTCCAGTAATAATGTCTGTTACTCTTGTTTCAGTGTACAGCAATAGACATGTCAGTGAATAGTAAATTGAAAATGGACTTACCTGGTGCTGAACTGCAAGTTGTTGAACCTTTTTAGAATCTACATCAGGTAAAATCAAAACACTCGTTTTTCCCAGAAATGATTTGTGGTCAGAACGATTACCTGAGAAAGGGAGTTCCAAATAGGGCAATGAACCGGATAATTGTTGGTTCCAGTAACTTTTGGAACTATTCTCATCTGAATGAATTTCGGTTCTTAACCAATGAGTATAATCTCCATAGGAAAGTTCTGATTCAGATGGCTTTTCTCCTCCTGTGACATAGGCTTCAAGAAGATTGTTAAAGAATAAGTCGAAAGACCACTTATCAATACAAATATGATGCATGTAGAAAAGCAGAAATGAAACTTCTTTATCAAACTCCACAAAAATGGCTTTAAACAAAGAACCTTCCTCAAGATTAAATGAGAAATTTAGTGTTTTTCGAATTAGGAAATTTATTTGAGTGTCCGTTGCTGGTTGAGATCGCTGGTCAATGTATTTCCATGCAGATGTTGAAACGGGAAGAATTCTCTGAAATAACCCTCCCTGCTCTGCAATAATTGCAGTACGCAAAGATGTATGCTTTTTCAGAAGAAGCTTAAAGCATTGCTCCAAACTTAAAGCATCAACAGCTCCTGTTAGCTTATACACCTTAGTCGCATTATAAGCTTGATTTCCCTCCGTTGTTTGAGATAAACTCCAAATACTCTGTTGTTGAGGAGAAGTTTTATATAATTCTGTGTCCTTAATTTTTGGTATGCCACCCAGCGTTTTTTTCTCGTTTAGATATACGGTGAGTTGGTCAACTGTTGGGTACCTGAAAATTGAATTGAGTTCAAGGAATAAATTACACTCAGATTGAATGAGAAAGCACAATTGCATGGCTTTTAAACTGTGTCCTCCTGAATTAAAAAAGCTATCTGAATATTGGATATCATCGCGGTTCAGAACTTCCTTGAATAATTGTAAAATTTTCTCGTGTAAAGCACCCCGCTCAATATTTTGAAACTCTACGGCTTGTTTATGATTCTCTTTGAGTTTTTCAAAATCTGTTTTGCCATTTGGAGTTACAGGAATTGAATCTACACTATAAAAATGAGTTGGAATCATGTATTCAGGTAGCTTCAGTGCAAGTTGATTCCTTAGCTCAGATAATTCAACGTCCCTGGTTGTAACTATATATGCATTGATTGAATTATCAACAAAGGAAATCGCTACATTTTTAATTTCTGAAATACTACCAATTTGATGTATGATTTCCTCAATCTCAACCCGAATTCCATTGACCTTTACCTGATGATCTTTTCTTCCTATATATAGAATCGTTCCATCAGGCATTTGTTGTACAATGTCTCCCGTTTTATAAAGTACCGCCCCACTCTTTGGATGCTTAATAAAGCTTTTGGCTGTTACTTCAGGCTGACATAAATATCCCTTGGAAAGTTGTTGACCAGCGATGTACAATTCACCTGAAAATCCAATCGGTCGATGATGTAGTTCAGCATCAAAGACGAAGACTTCGATACCCGGTAAAGGTTTACCTATAGGTACTGTTGCAGTCGGACATATTTCACCCGGTTTTAACGCATGAGTGATAACTCCAACAGTCGTTTCTGTTGGTCCGTAATGATTGACTATTTCAACCGAATTAAATCTCTTTTGAAATTGTTCAACCAATCTCATGGGGAGAACTTCACCTCCAACAAACAACCTACGGAGATTTGGATGAAACTCGATGTTTAAGTCCAGAAAAGATTGAAGAATCGTTGGTGTTAATTTCAGAATATTGATGGGCATTGACCTAAAGAAATTCGAAATCTCTTCATGGTTTAGAGATTTAATTTCGGGTAAAACGCATACTGAAGCACCCGTCAATAGTGCAGGCCAAAGAGCTGTGTAAGATAAGTCAAAAGTAGGGGAGGTGATCATTCCCATGCAGTCTTTTTTACTTATTGGATGTTGTTCAGTAAGGTGATTGCAATAGCTGACAATGGCAGAATGAGAAATCATAACCCCCTTTGGTTGCCCACTTGTACCAGAAGTATAAATTATATAAGCCAATGACTCAGGTACTTGTTGAATCTTAGGATTTTCAACAGACGAATTGAGAGACTCACCATCAAGTAGAAGAACAGCCACGTCTGAAACAGGGAAGTGCATTTCAGAAGAGGTAATTACAACAGAAGTCTCAGATTCGTTAAGAATGTGTTGAATTCTTTCTGTTGGAAGATCAGACGCTAATGGAATATAGCATGCTCCTGTTTTAAGAATCCCTAAAAGAGTTACTATATAATTGTCAGAGCGATCCATAAAGCAAGCAATGACATCTCCGGGTTTAATTTGATATGAGCTAATTAAATGATTCGCTAGTTGGTTTGCTTTACGATTAAGTGTTTCGTAGGTCAGTGCGTTGTTACAAAAAATTACAGCCGTATTATTTGGATTTGAAACTACTTGTTGTTCAAATCTATGCATCAACGTTGACAATGGATGTTGTGTTTCTTGTGCGGGAACAGGTAATGGTCGAACAGGTACATTTATGTTTTTAATCGGAGCATCAGCCTGTTTAATTGAAGCTTGGAGTATCGCGAAAAAGTGTTGGGCTATTTGTTGTATTCTCCATTTGTCAAACAAATCGGTGTTATACTCAAGAGTTAGCTTAGGAATACCTTCTTCCTTTTGAATAAGAATCGTAAGGTCAAATTTCACAAAACTTGAATGACTTGTAGTGAGTTTCTGTTTGGCAATTACATTTCGTTCGGTTTTTTCCTCCGAAAAATATTCTTCCCAGACGAACATTATATCAAACAAAGGATTTCTTGCTAAATCTGGTGAATCTACAAGCTCAGAAACTACTTTGTTAAAGGCAAGAACTCCATTTTCTCTAGCATTTTGAACGGACCTTTCAGTTGAGAGTAGTACCTCATTGAATGTTTTTTCTTCAGATAGCTTTGAACGAATCGGCACAGTATTGAGCAGCATTCCTGCGATGGATTGCAATTGGCTATGAGTACGCGTTGTTATTGGTGTCCCAACCAGTAAATCTGATTGTTGTGTGTATCGTTTGAGTAGTATGAAAAAAGCAGAAAGCGCAATTGTATATTCACTCGTTTTTTCTTTTCTGGCAAGATCAGTCTGAATTTTGGCTAAATCAGCTGTGAAAGGAACAGTAAGTTGATCCCCATTATAGGTCTTAAGTTTTGCTCGTGGACGATCAGAAGTAAGTTCAAAAGGAACGTAATCACTTAGTTGATCACGCCAATAGTTTAGCATCTTCTTTGTAGAATCAGACTCTTGCAGCTTCCTGTACCAAATCGAATGGTCTTTGTTCTGAATTTTAGAATGATCAGGAATGTAACGTAGTTCAGCTAACTGTTTGTAAATCTCTTCAAACTCATCAAAAAGCATATTCATTGACCAACCATCAGTAATTATGTGATGAATATTCCAAATTAACACCCATTTTCCGTTTTCCTTCTTTTTGACGAAGCACCTGAAAAGTGAAGGATTACTTAAATCGAATAAGTAGTTTTTTTCATCAATGATGAATTGAGTAAGCTTAGCATTGGAATGCAACTTATCGTCAACATTTAGGCTGAATTGAGTATTGTCTGTGGGGGAAATATACTGTTGAACACCATTGAGTTCATCCGAAAATGAATAAGCTGTTCGTAGAGATTCATGTTTATTTATAAGACACAGAATCGTTTTTTCAACCAATTGAAAGTCAGGCTCCGATAAAAAATCGGATATATAAACGATATTGTAAGCGCGACTTGCATCCGCGTCATTGCATAGAAGCCAAATGCTCTCTTCCATTGGTGAAACAGGGTAATAACTGCTTTCATCAACCAGTACAATTTCTTTTGCATCTTGAGTAAGTGCTTGCACCATTTTTTCAATGATCGGGAATTGGAAGAAATCCTGAACGTGTAAAGTCAATCCATGTTGTTTATATACCTTAGCAATGATTAGTAATGCCTTAATACTGCTTCCACCAAGTGAAAAGAAATTGTCTGTAATTCCAAGGTCATCCATACCCAGAACCTCCTTCCAAATTTCGACCAATAACTTCTCGCGTTCATTTTTTGGAGCTACACTAGCATTTTTACGCTCTACCTTTTTATCCGAAACTGTTAAACGGTCTCGATCAATCTTCCAGTTGTGTGTCAGAGGAAATTCATCTAACATAACATACCGCTCTGGAATCATATATGCAGGTAATTTTTCTCGAAGAGTTTCACGAAGAATTTCTTCAAAAATCTCTGCATTCTTAATGTTTTTAGTCGAATCGGTTTGTGGGGTAAAATTCTCTCGCGGAGGAGTAGAACTTGGTAGGTTTATAGCCTCAATACAGGGTGTATAAAAATAAAGGTCAAGATTATTGTTCGAAGTACTTGATGGCTGAATTTCTAACCTATAATTGTATTGATCTGCGATAGCTTTCCAATTTGGAATTCCATACGTGATTATTGAAGAGCCTGGTTGCTTTTCTGAAAAAGGGATCAATCGAATATCGGGAACATTTGAAAGCTTTACAATTGAGTGTTTTCCAGCGTTTAATTTATTAGTTAATTGATCAGGATAACTGTCAATGTAGTCAATGCTATGCTCTGGCGATGGTTTTTTAGAATTGGAAGAGATATGGATCAAAACATCATACCTAAAGAGATCCATTTCAGTATCAAATGGACTATCCTTGGTTAAGAACCGAATGTCTGCAACCTTTTCTATGTTCAATAGGTTTTGGAATTCCAAATAGTCAATAAAAAGTTCGGTTTCCGATTGAAACATCTGTTCAATTATTTCCTCATCATCACTGGAAGAAGTACCGTTATTTCTTTGTGATAAAAGGGATCTGTAAAATGATTTTTGAAGCCTCGGATTTCTAACATCTCCAATGAATATGAATCCCTCACCAATTTTATTACATAGTGAAATCAATAACTCCTTTAAGTAGCTTATGGAAGGAAAGTATTGAGCAACTGAATTAATGAGGATAAAGTCAAATTGATCCAGGTTTTGAATAACTTCTACCGGTTCACCATATAGTAATTGCACTTTGTTTTTATAATTCTTAAAAAGGTTTTTGTTTATATGTTCAGATGTATTTTTAGAAAGCTCAATCCCTGTATAATTATTACATGATGGAATCATTTTTTTCATAAGATGACCTTCACCAAAACCAATTTCAAGAATGTCGCCGCTAATATAATTGGAAACTCGATGATATGTGTTTTGGTAGAACGACTCCATTTCTTCAGCAGTAAATGGTTGATTTGTATAGCTGTTGATCCATCCTATAACTGGTTCATCAGCCTTATTATAGGAGTATATATTGTCATACAGTGATCGAATCTGATTAATACCCAGTGTTTTTGCACTCTTTGATTCTTGATTAATTGTATAGAAAGCGGTTAAATAGGTCGTTTCTTCCAAAGGTGTGATGGGTTTAACAACAACCTCTTTAACGATGTTAGAGGATCGAATTACTGATTCTATTTCTTTTAATTCAATACGGTGACCGTTTAACTTAACCTGAAGGTCATTTCGTTGAATGAACTCAAGGGCACCATTGGGCAGTATTTTTACAATATCACCTGTTTTATATACGCGTTGTTCTGTTCCACTTCTTGTAATTGTTACAAATCTCTCTGCGGTTTTCTCAAGATCATTTATGTAACCAATAGCAACACCATCTCCACCAATAAATAACTCTCCTAGTTGATCCGCACTTACGTTATTCCCCGCATCGTCCAAAACATACAAAGAGGTTTTGCGTATTGGATATCCAATAGGAATTGAGCGTTTAGAGTTTTTAGAATCAAGTATTGCATCATCAACGATGTAATAAGTGGACCAGATTGTTGTTTCTGTTGGGCCATACATATTCCATAGTTTCCCTACTTTAGTAAAGAGCCTATTAGCAAGTTTAGTAGTAAGGTTTTCCCCTCCGGATATTGCTTTCAATTTAGAGTTTCCAGACCAACCTACATCCAATAATAGTTGCCATTGTGCAGGTGTCGCCTGCATTGCCGATATATTAAACGTATGTAGATCCTCAATCATCATTTGAGGATTATCTCTAGATAAATTCCCCGCTATTACTACGGTAGCACCTAAAGTAAGAGGTAGAAACAATTCAAGTAGAGAAATATCAAAGGAGATTGTGGTTAGGGCATAAAATTGATCTGATTCCTGAAGATCTAGAATCTCTTGCATGGCCTGCAGAAGATTAGAAAAAGAAGCATGACTAATATTTACTCCTTTTGGTAGCCCAGTAGATCCTGAAGTGTATATTTTATAGGCACTCTTCTCCTCTTGAAATAAAGGTGAAATGTTTTGATTTCTTTCCTCGACAAGGTCATCAAAATGAAGTATATCGATAGCTAAATGTTCTAGTTTTTCAGAAAATTCAGGTGTTGAGATGATAGCTGATGCTTTTGAATCTTGAATGATGTAATTTATTCTTTCTTGCGGAAAAGTTGGATCAATCGGTAAGTAAATACAGTCAGCCTTCCATATTCCAAGTATTGAAACGATAGTAGCTGAAGTCCTTGGCAGAAATAAAACAATAGTACCATTTGCTGTATTTTTATTTGTTGATAGGTTGTGGCAAATTATGTTTGACAAATTTTCTACCTCTAAGTAGGTTAATGAACCCGATCTGTCGATTACAGCATGTTTTGACTGAAAAAGATCAAGACTCTTTTTAAATAAATTTAAGAAACCTTTAGAAGTCATAAATATATGATGATATTCAATTGAAAAAGATTTTTTTATTTTAAATGATAATGAAATATAGTTTAATTATTTTGCTTTTTTCTAAAAAAAATGGTTTTTTATTTGTGATTTTATATCTAAAGCTCAAACAGCGAGTAAAAAAGCCAAGACCTTAAACTAGATATTTGAATGTACCACTTGACAATTAGCGCATCCTATTATATAACTACATATACGAATGCGCAACTGGTACACATAAGAAGTTTATTAATGCATTAAATAGAATTAATGAGTAAGAATTACTATTATTTTGCAACACACACAACAAATGAGTAGGTATACAGATTCCTAACAGCAGGAGTTCAGTATAAAAATTTACCCAAAGAAGAACAAGATTTACTAGAATTATTAACCAAAGGTTATCGTAAAAGAGACAAAAGCAAAACTGTTCTCAATTATTGTTCTGACTTTATTACCAATCATCATCAAGATTTTAAAAGATTAATCAATAAGTTGGGTTATTCACTTAAGTATTTCCTTAGAGACTACCTTGGGTTTCATCTTAAATGGTAATCTAGCGTGAGGTCCTTTGGAAAGAATGATGATCTAATTGCTGATCAGATAACTGAGTCAGAACTTATAGAAGAAATGACAAACCCAACAAGCTCTATAAAGAGATTATTAGACACCGCAGGTGGAGATGTTAAATTGGTCAAATTATTTTTACCTGCCATTATGATTTCCTTAGACACCGACACTAGAGACGAAAAGATAATGGAGTTCAAACATACTGGAAGGTTTGTTTTTGACTTTGATAAAATTGAAGATGAAAAGACAACCATCGATTGGATGAACAAAGTTTGGAAAGGCACCAAAAATGTAAAACCCTATATGGCTTTTGTATCACCAAGTGGAAATGGATTTAAATTATTTTGTCAAGTAGATACTTCTAATGACGATTTTATAAATGATTTTGCAAGTGAAGAAAGAGAAGAAGTAATGGTTAAACATAAGATTTGGTACGAGGGGGCTTGGAAAAGAGTTAGCAAAAAACTTTCCTAAAATTGCTGATAATATTGATACTGCTACTAAAGATCCTCAGCGTTTAACACTACTTCCCTTCATAGCTGATAAAGCGATGAATTTTAAATATGATCCTAAGGTGTTCTCTGAGTATTTAAAAATCGTAGAAGTAGAAAAAGAAGAAAGAAGAATTGTATTCAGATAAAAGTTTGTTTTTTACAACATTGTATACTGGTTTTTTTAAATCATCCCAAAAAATTTCATTATCTGATAAACGAGGAGATAGCGAAAAGGCACTCAGAAAGCCTTGGTCTATAGATAGTGTAGTATGATTACCTGAACACCAAGATACAACTAGAGGTTCTGCTCTTCTTAGACCTGAGGATTTGGAAAGGTAAAACCAAAATGAGGGTTTGTATACATAATCTTTATCATAATATGGCAATAACCCATAAAGTGTGTAAGTTTCAAAAAACTCAGGATTGAATTCAATCCTGAGTTTTTTATTTTATTAACTTTAAACTTTACACATTTATGAAACCAGAAGACATTTTAAACGAAGACTTTTTAAAGCAATTTAAAAACGGAACAGAACTCACTAGCTTTTTAGAACAACTCCATAAGCGAGGCATCGAAAAGATTTTAGAAGGTGAGCTCGATGCACATTTAGACTACGATAAGCATCAAAAAAGTAAAACTACTAACCTTCGTAATGGTTATACAAAAAAGAAGCTAAAAACAACTTTAGGAGAGACAGAAATCCAAGTACCTAGAGATCGCGAGAGTTCTTTTAACCCAATGATTATAAAGAAGCGACAAAGCACAACAGAAGGCATTGAAAACGTTATTATATCGCTGTATGCAAAAGGAATGAGCAATAGTGATATAGAAGAACAAATACGCGAACTCTACGATTTTAACGTTTCAACCTCCACCATTTCAAGAATAACAGACACCATTACAAACGATATTATTGCTTGGAAAAATAGACCTTTAGAAGCCACCTATTTAATCGTGTGGATGGATGGCATTGTTTTTAAAGTAAGAGAAAACTCTAAAGTCATTAATAAAACCATCTACATAGCTGTTGGACTTAGAGTTGATGGTAAAAAGGAAGTGCTTGGCTTGTGGTTAGGTAAAAATGAATCCTCAGCCTTTTGGATGACAGTTCTAACAGACATAAAAGCCAGAGGAACACAAGATATATTAATAACCGCAACAGATAATTTAAACGGATTTACAGACACCATAAAAACCATTTTCCCAAACTCTGTAACTCAAATATGTGTTGTTCATCAAATTAGAAACTCCTGTCGTTATGTGGTATGGAAAGACAAAAAAGAGTTTACTAGAGATATGAAACAAATCTATACAGCTCCTACAAAAGAAGCTGCAAAAGCTGCCTTAAAAGACTTTAAAGCTAAATGGGAATCTAAATATTCTTATGCCATTAGAAGTTGGGAAAACAACTGGGACGAACTTACTATTTTCTTTGATTTTCCTGTTGAAATAAGGACCATTATTTATACCACAAACTTAATAGAAAACCTTAATGGAAAAATTAGAAAATACACCAAAAATAAACTCTCTTTTCCAACAGACGAAGCTGTTATGAAATCTGTTTATTTAGCACTAAGAGAAAGCACAAAAAAATGGACAATGCCAATTAGAAATTGGGGAATTATATTAAACCAATTTTTAGCTATATTTGAAAACAGGATTAAACTATAAATAATTTAATCCTGAGTTTTTAAACTTACACAGATTTTAGGATAGTGTCTTTATAAATATTAAATTGAGGTTTTATTTGTGCCTCTTCTAATCTTACAGCATTCTCATTCATGCCCCTCAGCATTTGAGTTATTTGATCATCATTTACAGAGCTTTCATTAATGTATTTATACAACATTTCATCGCTTTTATGACCCGTTACTGCCCTAACATTGTAAGCTCCTATTATATTAATATAATTTGTTGCAAATGAACGTCTAAAACTATGATTTGTAATTACCTCATATTTTTTATAGGTGTTTGATATTGTACGCCTTGTTTTCTTGTCATTCACAATAACACTTAGTGATTTTCTACTTTGAATAACCTCATCAATTCCTGCTATTTTACAAATCTCCTTAATTTCCTTGTTTAATGTTACATTATCATTTTCTTTAAATGATATTTTAGGTTTACCATAACAATCAATATATTTTAATATTCTTTTATTAATTGGTAGCACAACATCATAACCTGTTTTTCTATTCCAAAAACCCCAATATTTAGCTCCTTGGTTATTAACTTTAACATTTTCGTCTGTTAATTTATTAAAATCTGACACTCTTAACCCTACTTCACTTATAAACAAAATAGTTTTCTTAACATCTAGAAGTCTTTCAGGTACATCGGTATTATGTATTAAATCTAATTCATTAAAAGACAAAGTAATTACAATCTCATCTTTTTGTGTCCTTATTTCTGATTTTGTTTGCTTCTTATATTTTATATTGTGAATATTGTGCGAAACCTCAACAATATCTGGAAATGTATCCTTTTGATATCGTATTGCATGAATAAGACTTTTACAGTGCTTATTTGATGTTGCATGACTATGTTCTAAATAAGAAACTAGAAAAGCATAAAATCCATATATAAAATCTTGGTTTATGTCTTTTATTTTCAGCTTTACCTTCTTTATTTTTTGATACCCCACAATCTTACTCATTAGTTGACTATACAGCCTTAAAGAATCTTTTTTATCAAAATACTCGATATCAATTACTCTTTGTATTGCCGTTGTAACTAAATTAGTTTTATAATCGTTTTGCTCTTTATTTAATAAATTAATCTCCTTTATTTCTTTAGATTTCTGCCTTTTTTCTATTTCCGATTTATCTATTGTAATTGTTATAATTTCAGAGAGTGTTTCTATAAACCATTCTTTTGAAATTATTACACCATTATTAAACTCTTTTGTAAATTTCAATAAAAATTTTTCACGTATATCTTCTAAATCTTTTTTATGATTTTTAACAAAGCTATCACCACCAATTGTAATGTTATTTAAATTCTTATGCTTTCCTTTTGTAGTAAACCAATATTTCTTTTCTGAAACTATTTTAGTTGCATATCTATAATGTATATTAGAAGAGTGTCTAAATCGTATCGTTAAGTTTCCTTTATCTTTTTTGCTTCTATATAAAAATTGTAAGGTTGCCATTTTTAAAGAAATTTATTTATTCAAAACAAAGATACAAAATGTGTCCGTTTTTGTGTCCGTTTTAATACACTTACTTAAACTATTTTAAACTATTTTAAACAAAAAACGCAATATAACTAGCATCAACAACCATTTACAGATATAATGAAATTCAAAACAAATTAAACTTCGGGTATCGGCGTCTCCACAAAAAAACCCTCTAATCGTTTGATTTAGAGGGTTTTGTTTTTTAACAACATCAAAAAAGGTGTAAATAACATCTTTTGTACAGTTTTAAATTCTACTCTTCAAGTATCTACAAAATGACTAGCTCTAATAATATACCTCACTCAAAAAAAGGTAAAAAATTATATTTTGATAAAGAAATAGTGACAAAATGGGTTTTGGAAAATAAAATTTCTACACAAGAAGAAATGGAACAAATAGCAAATAAATATTTAATGAGAATAAAATCTTAATTGTATTCATTTTTCTGATTTTTCAATAGCTGTTTAACTAACAATCAACCCATTCTCCCAAAGAGCCAAAACAACATCCATTTGAGAATTAGATCTTTTATCTCCTAGTTCTAATTGCTCCCACAATTCTTTTGGAGACAATGTAGTTTGGGTATTTTGTTTTAAAATGGCTATAGCTTTTAAAGCATATTCTTTATTTTTAACGGACTTTGTATAATTTCCTTTTGGTATGCCTTTTACCAAGCCTGCCTCACACAAACCTAAAAAAGTACCTTTCGGACACCCTTTTTCTTGTGAACTTTTTGAGTTAGGAAAAATTTCTTTTGCAGCTCTCGACCATATCTCTACAATAGAATAAGAGTCTTTATAATTTTGTACAGCTTTTAAAGCTGTTTGTCCATATTTGTTCTTAGCTTTTTTTTTAGTATTCTGATGTCATTGCGAGGAGGAACGACGCGGCAATCTGTTTATTATAGAGATTGTTTTTTCTCAACTTCGCTCTAGAATTACGCTTTAGAATTATCAATTTTTAATTACGAATTTCTAATTGTTTTTTGGATGCTTCCAATAATTCATAATAATTCTTCTATATCATTTAGTAATGGTGTTGTTTGTTCTTTGGTTAAATAATTTGTTTTGCATTCACTTTTGGTTCTGTTTTTATGTGGTTATATTCACTAATGGTATTGCTACTTGATGCTTAATGAGCCGTTTTTTTAACTCCCCGCTGATTACGCTGATAAATGCAGATTTTTTTCTAACATATAAAAATGATTTACCTAGATTTAAAATTTTATTTAGACTATATTTTCTTTCGTAATTCATAATTCGTAATTCTACATTCGTAATTCATAATTGATAATTCCAAATTCATAATTGATATTTCTTAAATTGTCGTAAATTTTCTAAAATTTGTTCTATCAATAATTTCTTCTTTTGCGTTGTATTCATTTACAAAAGTTTTGGGTAATCTTACTTTTTTATTTGCACTCCATTTAAACTCAAAGCCAGTGATAATTCCATTTTTTTGTTCAACTAAATCTACTTCTTGTTGTTGCTTTGTTCTCCAGAAATACATTTTGGTATTTGTGTTTTTATAGCTATGCTGCTTTAAACGTTCTGAAATTAAAAAGTTTTCCCACAAAGCACCTTTATCTTGTCTTAAATCTAAAGGGGTAAAGTTGCCTAGTATCATATTACGAACACCATTGTCATAGAAATATATTTTTTTATTCTTTTTAATTTCTTTTCTTAGGTTACTACTAAAGCTTTTCAATTTAAAAATTACGTCTCCTTTTTCTAGAATATCGATGTAATTAGAAACCGTATTTTTATCAACTCCTACAATTTGAGCCAACTCATTATAATTTACTTCACTTCCTAATTGTAAAGCTAAAGCCTGAACTAGTTTTTCTAGCACTTCTGGTTTTCTAATATTTGAAAACGCTAATATGTCTCTGTATAGGTAGCTATTTACGAGTTGTTTTAAAATCTCTTGTTCTTCTCCAATATTATTTAAAACATCTGGATAAAAGCCATATAATAATCTATTTTCTAGTTGTTGTTCTGCTACTAAAAAGCCTTGTTTGTCTTCAAATTCTTCCCAACTTATTGGGTGTAATTCATACTCCCATTTTCTACCAGTTAAAGGTTCATTTAATACTGTAGACAGATCAAATGATGAAGAACCACTTACAAATAACTGTACATCTTTTAATTGATCTATAATAATTTTTAGCGTTAAACCAATACCTTCTATTCTTTGTGCTTCATCTATAAAAACAAGTTTATGAGAACCTATAATACTTTTAATTTGTTCTGTATTTGGGTTGTTTAAAAGGCTTCTTACAGTAGAATCATCTCCATCTAAAAAAAGATATTTCTTAGTATCAACAAGATCTTTTAATAAAGTTGTTTTACCAACTTGTCTTGGTCCTGTTAAAATAATAGCCTTTCCTTTATTTATTTTACTTTCTAAAGTTGCTTTTAATGTACGTTGATACATGTTTTAATTTTTATACAAATGTACAAATTATTACATCGTAATCACCAATGGTTATGTTTTTTGGTGATTACACTCACTAATGGTTATGTTTTTATGTGGTTATATTCACTAATGGTATTGCTACTTGATGCTTAATGAGCCGTTTTTTTAATTCCCCGCTGATTACGTTGATAAATGCAGATTTTTTTCTAACATAGAAAAATGATTTACCTAGATTTAAAATTTTACTTGTACCATATTTTCTTTCATAATTCTTAATTCGTAATTCGTAATTCATAACTCGTAATTCTACATTCGTAATTGATAATTCTTTTTTGTTCTAAACGTTTTTGATTAATTCATTAGATGAAATACCATTTCTTCTTCCTTTACTTTTGTAAAAGCAAAAATGACATCTTCTAAAGCCTTATTTATTATAGTATTAGTTTCTAGCTTATTTTCTAAAGCTAATTTTTTATTAATAAGTCCTACCCTGTCATTTGTTAATCTTGATAAAACAGCTAATTTTCTAAAGTCTAATTTATTTTATCAATTCAAAATAATAAATGAGCTATATAAACATAATTATAGCTCATAATTTCATTATATTTGAGCTATACAAAACACATTTATAGCTCATGGCGTATAAAAATTGGAATTGGTTACACAAAGAATGGCCTCATTTTACATACAACAAAGAGATTCTTGAACAATTAGAAATGCAATTTTCTAAAAATTCAGGGCTTGTATTGGGCGCTATAAAACATATAGAAGGTGTCTCTAAAGATGATTTATTAGTAGAAATACTTAGTGAAGAAGCTATAAAAACTTCAGAAATTGAAGGCGAAATTTTGAATAGAGAAAGTGTACAATCCTCTATTAAAAAAAATCTTGGTTTTGCTACGAATAAAAGAAAAATAGCACCCGCAGAACTTGGAATTTCTGAAATGATGGTCGATTTGTATCATAACTTCAATAAACCATTAAGTCATAAGCAGCTATTTGATTGGCATAAAATGATCACCTATAGTAGAAGAGATTTAGCAAATATTGGAAGCTATAGAACACATACAGATCCAATGCAAGTTGTTTCTGGAAGACTTGATAAACCCACTATCCATTTTGAAGCCCCTCCATCGGACAAAGTGCCTATCGAAATGGAACAATTTATTCTGTGGTTTAATCAAGTTCATCACCCAAACAATACAAGTATATTACCACTGGCAAAAGCTAGTATTACACATTTATATTTTGTTTGTATTCATCCTTTTGAAGATGGGAACGGAAGAATTGCAAGAGCATTAACTGAGAAATCTATTGCCATCAGTTCTAAACAACCAACATTAAGTTCATTATCATACACCATAGAAGATAATAAAAAAATGTATTACACATCACTTGAAACCAACAATGCAACATTAGAAATTACTAATTGGTTACAATACTTTAGTGAAACTATTTTAAGTGCTCAAGAAAACACTATAAAACGTGTTGATTTTATTATAGAAAAAGCAAAGTTTTTTGAACGAAATAAAAATCAATTAAACGAAAGACAAAATAAAGTATTGTTAAGAGTTTTTGAAGCAGGACATACTGGTTTTATAGGTGGCTTGAGTGCCGAAAAATATACCAAAATTGCTAAAACATCAGCTTCAACCGCTACTAGAGATTTAAAAGATATGGTTGATAAAGGAGTTTTAACAAAAACTGGAACTTTAAAAAGTAGTCGTTATGAACTACATATAAAAATTATCTAATTTTGGAAATATGGTTAATGACTTTTTATAATTCTATCTCTACTGCTGAAAGAAAGTCCTAATCTCTTATATATTCTAGCACATTTTGATATAATAAAAATACTTGCAGAATACACCCTGAAAAATATTAAAAAAGAGTATTATTGTATCTAATTTAAACATATTCATATTTTGAAGTTTGTAAAAAAAATAGAATTAGGAGATCCTTCATCCAACTTTCAAAATTTTATAGATCTAAAATTAAAGTTGCTATGTTGTAGGTACTGGTTGCTAAATTTATGGGATTGCCATGATATGATTTTTCCATTCTGGAGAATTTATTGGAATAGAAATGAAGGTGGAGAATTAATTCATTTAGATGAAGTTTATAAAATGACACCAGATACTTTATATATAATTCCACCCTTTACCTCTTTTTCTTCTCGTTTTTCAAAAAAACATATTTATAATAATGGCATTCATGTTGAAGGAAGACACTTAACAAGTGAATTTGACGAAAACGATTATATAGATTCATCACTAATTCATTTTTTTATTCATTTTAACCTAGGTGTTCCTTTTGATAACGTATATCCTGGTATCTTAAAAATTGAAGTAACAGATTTCTTAAAAGATAGATTAGAGTATTTAACAGGTAGATTAAAAATTGAAAACAAAGATTTTAAATTAACGTTTAATTTAAAATTGCAAGCATTTATTAAAGAAACACTTACTAATATAGGTCCAGAACTTTGGAAAGCCATAAATATAGATGATCGTGTTTTAAAAGTAATTCGTTTTATTGAAGCTAATATTGAAAAAAAATTAAGTAATGCAGAAATTGCCACCATTGTTAACATGGCCCCTAATTCATTTGCGCGTTTATTCAAAAAAGAAATGAATATTTCACTTCATAATTTTATTCAAAATAGAAAAATTGCAAGATCTTGTGAGTTGTTTGAACACACTAACAAAACCATAGAAGATGTTGCTTTTGATTTAGGCTTTTCAGATAGATACCATTTTTCTAGAGTGTTTAAATTAATTACCGGTTTAACTCCTGGCATTTATAAATCTGGAAAATACACATAGTTCAATAATCCTTTTTTTTATCAACGCCACTTTTTCCACCTCCACATAGATTTTAGACACATTTTTCTATTTAAAATTAAGAACATGTTTAAATTGTACATATTATTGCTTAATATGGATAAAAATTTTAATCACTTCTATTAATAAATTTGCTTATCGGGTTTAACTAGCATACTTGTTTATCTAAAAACAAGCATCCTAGTTTACCTAAAAAACAAGCAGTTTTCAAAAATACAAATTACATTTTTTGATTACTTTTTTATAAATACAATTAACTTAAACAATATTTTATGCAGCAATTTGAACAGTTTATCAACGGGAAATTTGTAAAATCTACATCTACAGATGTAATTGAAATTTTAAATCCTTGTACCGAAGAAGTTTTATCTTTAATGCCAGTAGGTAGTAAAGTGGATGCTCAATTAGCTTTAGAAGCAGCACAAGCTTCTCAACATGGATGGAAATCTCTTCCTGCAATTCAAAGAGCTAATTATTTAAATAAAATGGCCGATGTTATTCGCCAAAACAGAATATCCTTAGCAAAAACATTAGCAGCAGAGCAAGCAAAAGTAATAGGTTTAGCGCAAGTTGAAATTGATGTTACTGCAGATTATTTTGATTACTATGCAGGTTTTGCAAGAAGAATAGAAGGAGAAATCATACAAAGTGATCGTAGTAAAGAACACATCTTTTTACACAAAGCACCAATTGGTGTAGCTGTAGGTATTTTACCTTGGAACTTTCCTTTCTTTGTAATGGCTAGAAAAGTTGCTGGTTCTTTAATTACAGGTAATACTTGTGTTATAAACCCAAGTTCTATTGCACCTAATACCGTTATGGAATTTGCGAAACTAATTGAAGCTATAAAAATGCCTGCAGGTGTATTAAACTATGTTTGTGGTAAAGGTAGTATTGTAGGTGATGCACTTTCAAGAAGTCCAATTACAGGAATTATTAGTTTAACAGGTAGTGTTGGCGCTGGTCAAATGGTAATGCGTGCAGCTGCAGAAAACATTACAAAAGTATCTTTAGAATTAGGTGGTAAAGCACCTGCTATTGTATGTGCAGATGCTAATTTAGAATTGGCTGTGAATGCAGTTGTTACCTCAAGAGTTACTTTTAGCGGACAAGTATGTAACTGTGCAGAACGTCTTTATGTAGAAGAATCTATTCATGATCAATTTTTGGATATGGTTGCAGCAAAAATGAAAACTTTAAAAGTAGAAGATGCTTTTTCTGAAAACAACCCAGATATGAGTGCCTTGGTTTCTAAAGCACAATTAGATAAAGTTACCGAAATGGTAGAATATGCTAAAAAAGAAGGTGCAGAAGTTGTAGTTGGTGGGTCTGGTATGAGTGAATTTAATAAAGGTTATTTTTACCAACCAACCTTATTAACCAATGTAACACAAAACATGCAAATTATTCAAGAAGAAGTATTTGGTCCTGTTTTACCAGTGATGAAATTTGGTACTCTTGATGAAGCTATTGCTCTAGCGAATGACTGTGAATTTGGATTAACATCTTCTATATTCTCTGAAAACTTTAACAAAGTAATGCATGCTGCAGAAGAATTACAATACGGAGAAACATATATTAACAGAGAACATTTTGAAGCAATTCAAGGTTTCCACGCTGGTTGGAAAAAATCTGGAATTGGTGGTGCTGATGGTAAACATGGAATGGAAGAATATCTTCAAACCAAAGTTATATATGCACAATACAGATAGAATTAGTAAAACATAATTAGAAACACTTTTAAATATAGATAACCCCCAAATTAAGTATCTTTTTAAAAGTGTTTTTCTATTAAATAAAAAAACAAAATGTCTAACACAACAAAAATACCCGTAGTTTCTAAAGAAGCTCTAATACCTTTTATTATCATTACTTCATTATTTTCTTTATGGGGTTTTGCCAATGATATTACCAACCCAATGGTTGCCGCATTTGGTACTGTTATGGAAATCTCTACCGCCAAAGCCGCTTTGGTACAACTTGCTTTTTATGGCGGGTATGCAACTATGGCAATACCTGCAGCTTTATTTGTTAGAAAATATAGCTATAAAAAAGGAATTCTTTTAGGCTTAACATTATACGCAATAGGAGCCTTATTATTCTTTCCAGCAGCCCAATTTGAAGTCTTTGGCTTCTTTTTAGGATCACTTTATATTCTAACATTCGGATTGGCGTTTTTAGAAACAACAGCAAACCCATACATCCTTTCTATGGGAGATGAACGCACAGCCACTCAACGTTTAAATTTAGCACAAGCCTTTAACCCTATTGGGTCTTTATTCGGAATGTTTGTGGCTTCAAAATTTATTTTAGTAGCCTTAGATTCTGATAAAAGAAACGAAGCAGGTGAACTAATTTTTAGCACTTTAGACGAAGCACAAAAAGCAATTATTAGAACACATGACTTGGGTATCATTAGAAACCCGTATGTAATTCTTGGTTTTGTGGTGATAGCAATGCTTGTTTTAATTGCAGTTACTAAAATGCCAAAAAGAGACACTACTCAAAAATATTCTAGTGCATCAGATTCTTTTAAAAGATTGTTTGCTAACGGAAAGTACAAAGAAGGTGTTTTAGCTCAAATGTTTTATGTAGCAGCACAAATTATGTGTTGGACATTCATCATTCAATATGCAGGAAATTTAGGTATCGCAAAATCAACAGCGCAAAACTTTAATATTGTTGCCATGTCTATTTTCTTAGGAAGTAGGTTTATCAGTACTTTTATGATGAAATATATCAACGCTAAAAAATTACTAATGATTTTCGCACTTGGTGCAATGACTACCATTGCAGGAGTTATTTTAATTGAAGGAATGACTGGTTTATATTTATTAGTTGCAACCTCTGCATTTATGTCTTTAATGTTCCCAACTATTTACGGAATTGCTTTAAACGGATTAAGTGAAGAAGATTCTGCTTTAGGTGCTGCAGGTTTGGTAATGGCAATTGTTGGTGGAGCTTTAATGCCAATATTACAAGGTTTAATGATAGATATGGAAAAAATTGGTCCGTTTTCTGGAGTTAACTTTTCATTTATTTTACCTTTTATTTGTTTCTGCTTTATTGCAGTTTACGGATATAGAACTATGAAAATTTATAAATAAAATTGATATCATTATTAATCATTATTACACATGAAAGTAGGTCTATTTATTCCTTGTTACATTAATCAGTTATACCCACAAGTTGGAATTGCAACCATAGAACTTTTAGAAAAACTAAATATTGAAGTTAGCTATCCTTCAGGACAAACTTGTTGCGGGCAACCTATGGCAAACTCTGGTTTTGAATATGAATCTGTTGGTGCTTGCAATAATTTTGTAGAAAATTTTAAAGATTTTGATTACATCGTTACTCCTTCTGGAAGTTGTGCGTATCATGTGAAAAAACACTATAATATTATTCCTCAAACAGAAGAAGTTGTAAAGGTTAGAAATAATGTATATGAATTATGTGATTTTATACTTAATATCTTAAAAATAAAAGATGTTGGCGCTGCTTTCCCTCATAAAATTGGCGTGCATAAAAGCTGTCATGGTTTAAGAGGCCTGCGTTTAGGTTCTTGCTCTGAAGTTGTTGGTAATAAATATTCTTATATCGAAGAATTGCTGCAAGAAGTAAAAGGAGCAGAATTAATGCCTTTAAATAGAAACGACGAATGCTGTGGCTTTGGAGGTACTTTTGCCGTTACTGAAGAAGCAGTTTCTGTAAAAATGGGAAAAGATAAAATTAAAGATCATTTAGATAGCGGTGTAGAAGTAATAACAGCTACAGATACTTCTTGCTTAATGCATTTAGAAGGTTTGGTTAATCGCAACAATCACCCTTTAAAAATATTGCATATTGCTGAAATCTTAAACAGCAATCTATAATTAAAATACCAAAAAATGAGTCATTCAAAATTAGCAAGTATTTTTAATAAAGACGAAAAAAGGGTTGATTGGCACGACAAAGCCTTGTGGTTTGTGCGTCATAAAAGAGATTTATCTGTTCATAATGTAGAAGGCTGGGAAGAATTAAGAAACCTAGGTCACGGAATTAAAGCACACATGCTGTCTAACTTAGACAATTATTTAATTCAGTTTGAAGAAAACGCAATAAAAAATGACGTAGAAGTTCATTGGGCTGCAAATGCCGAAGAACACAATAAAATTGTACTTCAGATTCTTAAAGATAATAATGCCAAAAAAATAGTTAAAAGTAAATCTATGTTAACGGAAGAATGTCATTTGAATCCTTTTTTGGAAGCAGAAGACATAGAAGTTATAGACACAGATTTAGGAGAACGCATTGTACAATTAGCAAAAGAAGCACCAAGCCATATTGTTTTACCTGCAATTCATAAAAACAGACATGAAGTAGATGAATTATTTCAAGAACATTTAGGCACAAAACCCTGCGATGGAGATCCTCAATATTTAACAGGCGAAGCAAGAAAACATTTAAGAACCAAATTTATTGAAGCAGATGCAGCTCTTACAGGTGTAAATTTTGCCATTGCGGAAACTGGAGGTTTTGTTGTTTGTACCAACGAAGGAAATGCAGATATGGGCGCACATTTAGCGCCGGTTCATATTGCTTCTATGGGTGTAGAAAAAATTATTCCGAAGCAAGAACATTTAGGCGTATTTTTAAGATTATTGGCAAGATCTGCAACCGGACAACCAATTACTACCTACTCATCTCACTTTAAAAAAGCGAGAAAAGGTGCTAAAATGCACATTGTAATTGTAGACAATGGTCGTTCTGAACAATTAAGCAGACCAGATTTTAGAGCTTCATTACACTGTATTCGTTGTGGTGCTTGTATGAATACTTGTCCTATTTACAGAAGAAGTGGCGGACATAGTTATGATGCTACAATACCAGGACCAATTGGCTCTATTTTATCACCAGGAAAAGATTTAAAAAAACACAGTACATTACCATTTGCATCCACACTTTGTGGCTCTTGTTCAGATGTTTGTCCTGTAAAAATCGACATACATACGCAGTTATACAAATGGCGACAAATAATTACCAAAGAAACTCCACAGCCTTTTGTTAAAAAAGTATCCATGAAAGCAATGGGTAAAATATTTGAAAATCCTGGTCAATTTGAAATGGTAGGAAAAGTTGCACGTTGGTCTTTAAGAAATTTACCAAAAGCTGTCATTAACTCTAAACCAAATGCATGGGGAAAAGCGAGAGATTTACCTTTAGGTCCTAAGAAAAGTTTTGATCAATGGTTTACAGATAGAGAGAACGAGAAAAAAAGTTAAATTATGGGAAGTAGAAATCAAATATTAGACAGAATAAAGGCAAATAAACCAGAACTTCTAGATTTACCAATTATCAATCCTTCTATTTTTGACGAAGGATTAGACCTGATACAGGAATTTACTAAAAAAGTAGAAGTTGTTGGTGGTAATGTTATTGCCGCAAATTCTAACGAAGAAATTATACCACTCATTCAAAAAACATTTCCAGACACAAAAGTAAATTTCTCTAACTTAGACAACAGCACATCTTTTAACACTATTTCTTTAGCTTCTTTACAGAAACCACATGACTTAGAAGATTTAGATGTTTTAATTTTAGAAAGTAAATTGGGCGTTGCAGAAAACGGCGCTATTTGGTTATCAGACAACAACATACCAGTACGTGTGTTGCCTTTTATTACAAAGCATCTGGTTTTGGTTTTATCAGCTAAAGATATTGTAGCGTATATGCATCAGGCGTATGACAAATTACCTATTATAAATTCCGATTTTGGTGTGTTTATAGCCGGTCCTTCTAAAACTGCCGATATAGAACAATCATTAGTAATTGGTGCACATGGCGCCTTAAGTCTTACCGTGTTTTTGAAAAAATAACAATATTTTTATTGGTTTATTGGTTGAATTAAAAAGGACACTATACACACTTTTAACAAAGTATTTATAGTGTCCTTTCTTTTAAAATACAATTTTTCTTTATAATAAAACAGCTCACCTAAACCTTCTAAATATTAGAAGATTCTATTGTAGGTGCTTCCCATTTTACATTTCCAACCGCATTTGAACTTGCTATTTGTGTAGCTTTAGAACTCCTTCTCTTATCAAAAATCATTGCGCCAGTCATAATTAAACTTGTACCAATAATTACAAATAAGAGAATACCAGGCTCAAAAGTAGCAACTTGTGCTTCTGCCGGAATTGCATAAAAAAGCAACACTGTTATCAATCCACGCGGTGCTATAAAAAGTTGCGGTAAAATATCGCTACCCACAAAAATTCTTAGCAGCATAAATCTAATGATATAAATAGATGCAATAATGGATAAACTAATTAAGGCAACATTCAAATTAAAAAGCGAAGTAATGGCTATTGTTAAACCAAATATTACAAAAAAGAAGGTTCTTACTACAAAAGCGGTTTCTAAGGTAATAATATGTAATTCATGATAAATTTGATGCGCCTTTTTAAACTCTAAATATTTAGCCAATTTCCCAGAGAAAAACACCTTCATATTTGCAATTACTAATCCAAAAATTAAAATGATTATAAGTGATGATAAATGCATTTTCTTACCAAGCGCATACAACAACAACAACACCGCAATTAATAAAAATAATTTTGCCTGACTCTTAATTCTCTGGAATATTAAAATTATGGCATAACTAGCAATTAAAGAGATTACTATAGTTAACAAAATATTACCAGTAAAACCAACAACTCCAGAGTCTTCAGTAGGGTTTAATTTACCAATTAAAAAGTAAAACATCATAATTCCCATAATGTCAGAAAAAGTACTTTCGTAAATATGAAATTCCTTTTTATCAACATTTAAAAGCCCCACACTTGGTATAATTATAGCACTAGAAAGTATAGACAAAGGTGTTGCATACAGCCAAGCAGACTGCATACTCATTTCTGGTATAAAATTATACAAAATTAAAGCGGCAACCCATGCAGAACTTACCAAACCAATAAGAGCAATAGCCATAGATTTTAAAATTGGTATTAACTTTTCTCGTTTTAGCTCTAATTCTAAAGCAGCTTCAAGAACAATCATTATTAAACCAACAATACCTAATACTTCTAAAATTGGTAAAAAATTTAACTTATCTGTAGTAAAGTATTCTAAGGCATACTGTAAACCAACTCCTAAAATAATTAACATTAACACAGCAGGGACACTTGTTTTCTTTGAAATTCCATTAAAAATAAAGGAAATGATTATTATTAATGAAACTTCAATAATGAGGTTATAAGATGATAGAATTTCCATATTCCTTAAATTTTTGTTGAACTAGTTTTAATATTATTTTTATTTAAATATGCAAGAAGAGATTCCATTTTAGCTCCGTTTTCTAAGGCAACTTGAAGTTGAAGCGTTTTTTCATTAGGAATCTTTTTTATAATAGGTTTGTTCTTAAAATCTATATTCGGATTTTCAAAAAGCAGGTCTAGAATTGGTGAGCTTTTATCTTGTTCATAAATATAAATTGTTCTTCTAACGGAAGCAATATCATTCTGATTAATACTAAAACCATTTTTATCTATAAATGAATAATTGATAAATCTATTTCCTTCTACTTCATTTATAATAAGTCCAAAATGTAAAAATTTACTAATATCACCTTTAAACTCACCTGTAGAAATGTTAGATCCAATATTTACTAACGGATTTATTTTAAACAAAACACCATGTAGATAGCGTTTTATATATGAAAAAGTAATCACTAAAAAAAGCAAGAAAAGAACACCATGAATCTTATAATCTATACTTACAAAACTCAACAATATAAACAATACAGCAGAAGGTTTATATATTTCAATAATCTTATTTAAGACTAGACTAACTTTATGAATTACTGAATTTCTTTTGAAAATCTGAGGAAGAAATCGCAACACTATTATTAAAAAAACGTACAAGGCAATTAACGTAGCAATAACAGTAAAAAAGTTAAACCATGTGATATTAGTATCCATAAATTAAGTGTTAATTTTGTTATTTACAATTCTTGCAACATCGTTTACAACAACTGGGTTTAAGTACAAACTACCGTTTAAATCTCTCAACAATACTTTCACATTTACCAAACGCCTTAATGCAGATTTAAATTCTGCATCAAAAGACGTAGTTGTTACGTTTTTAATACTAAATTCAGAAATAAATTTAAAAACTAAAACTTGTTTAAGAATGATAATCTCTTGTGCTGTGAAAAAATCTAAAAATTCATAAAAAGATTCTTTGAACACCACTTTTTCATCGTCTTGTACAGAGGTATGAAAGGTCCAAGATTGAAGCGTGTTCCCAAAATTATACGCGTTATTCTTACACAATTTAAGCGAAAGTCTACGAATTTTATTTTCTGAAATAACTTCTAAATCTTCAGAAAATAAATCTCTATGTGCAGCGCCATGACGTAATAAAATTGCGTTTATTATTTCATCTTCATCAGCCTCATTTATATTAATTACACGACTAAAAGCATCAGAAAAATTCATACGATTGTTTAAATGATCTAGCATTATGTTTGTTGTAGAAGCCATCACAAATGTTTCATCAGAAGTTGTTTCAATAAAGTTTACCAATGCTTTTATATTGTACAAAAAACTAAATTTATCATCTCTCCACAACTCTAAATCATCAATAAGAATAATAGGTCTTGTGCTTTTTCCATTATTATTTTTTATATAAAGAAGCGCCTCTTTTAAATCATTTGTTGTATTAAATTTTCTACCATCAATAGTTGCATCACTATTTGGTTGTAACACAACAATATCTTTTCCAAAAAATTTCTTTGCACAATAATCTAAAAAAGTGCTTCTACCACTTAATCTGTCTCCTGTAATTAAAACAGATTTATGAAACCCTTCATTCCAATGAGCTACAATTTGTTTCATTTTATGTTCTTGACTTTTTCTAGGAATTAAAAACAAATCTCCAATAAACTGCTTGTTTAGAAATAAAGAATCATAATGCGTGTTTTTATTCTGAAACATTCTATGCGATATACACTGGGTAGAAAGCTCCATATTTGATAGCGCTTCATATTGCAAAGACTTTTTATATTGCGAATTAAAATACAACGTTCTTTCTTTAAAAACATCCTTTATTTTCTTTATAATGGAATTGCGCTCAATATGTAAAGAAGAATTTAAAGTAACATCAAGAAAATCTTTCCCTTGAATTAAGTGGGTAACTAAAAGTTTCGTATTTACTTTATTAATTAGTGATTGAGAAATAATTTTACCACTTTCCTTAATCTTTTTTACGTCTTCTTTTAGATGAGATAATGTACTTAAAATAGTATCAATTTTAACATCTTCTTGTTTCTCTTTTGAATACTGTAAACTATTCTTAAGGTTTAGCAGACTAAGATTAAATTTACTAATTAAGCTAGTTTCTATGTTTACTAAATCCATAAATTCTGGCAGAATTTGATAATCAAACCATTTTTGAGTTATTTTTTTGAGTTCTATTTCTCTAACAGACAACAAACCACCTTTTGCGCTAATGGGTATTGCTAATTTTTGTAGTTGATTAATTTGATTATTAACGGTCTCTGAAAAAGTAAAATGTTTATTTTCTATAGTAGTTTTTACAGCCAATTGCTCATCAACATAAGTATAAAGTCTATCATGATCTAAACTATCTTTTGTATTATTAAAAATATGGTTTTCTATTTTTTCCATCTCATTCACCAATAGGTTATGATTGGTTGTAATATCTATTACCACTTGTTTTAGGTTATTAAAAGTAACAATAGTTTCAAATGCCAATACTTTTTGTATATCAATTTCTTTTAACTGATTAATTATAGTTTTATATTGAGATTTGTAAATATCCCAAGGATTTTTTTGTAAGGATATTTTTTGGGCATTTTTTTTATAAACAGCGTTCGTATTGTTGGTAGCGTTCTTATCTAATACGATTAGATTGTTAAAATCTACTAATTTTTTTTCTAAAATAGTCTTAGAACTTGTATAATGATTATAGATTTGATTTTCCGTTAATTGATTTTCCTGATTTGAAATTGAAACCTTGTTTAATTCCAAAAAAACATCTCTGTGTAATAGCGCAACAATTTTAAAACCTTCTGACAATACATAGTTTACCATATATATATCATTTGCATTAGAAGATGTTGTACTTATTTCATCACCAAACACTATAAAGCATTCTATAAATGCTTTAAATTCATGCGCTATATATGACTTAAGCTCTATTCTATTATGTATTGTATCTAATTTTTTAGTATACGTTTGTAGATCTTCTTGAAACGTTTTTAAGATATTTTTTTGAATAGCTACCTTGGTTACTGTATTCATGTATTTTTAAATGTATTAGTTGTCTTGCAATAAGTGCCTACACTATTTATAATAGCTGCTAATTCTTTGGTATATTTCTTATCTTTAAACCAGAATAAAGGAAACTTAATAAAAAAATCAACATTCATAAAATCTGTTCATTATTTTAAAAATGACCTCACAAAAACTCATACTTTATTACTATAGTTACCATGCTGCGGTTATTAAATAATGAATGAAATAGCGATTTTTAAAATTAGTATTCAATTAATAAAATTTACAAAGCAACTTTTGCCAATACTTCAAAAATACTTAAAATATCTGTTCTTTTTAAAGAAACTTCGCACAGAAACTCTTTGTTTGTTCATTTTAAATTAACAATTTCACGTAACTATTAAAAAAATTAGCTTCTGAACCATTAATACAAACTGTTAATAGTATGTATACCAATATTGTTTTAAAAAACTGAATTATAATTCACTTTTAATTTATCATCAACAAAACACACCAAACACCTACTCTTTAAAGTATTATTGTTTTCTTTATGTTGATAAATACATTAAAATACAATTTTTGACTCAAAAGGAAGAGACCATTTAGAAGCTCTACCAATAGCGGGCGTCATTGTAGCAAACACTTCTATTTTCTTTGAAAAATGAGAACTTCTATTTGTTAATTTACCCAGATTTAAGCTCATAGGAATCTCATACGATTGCTTTTTTAATGTAGCCACAATCATTTTTGTTTCTCTGCCTAAATACTCATCTTTTCTATCTTGCGAAATGGACACTACCCTACTCTCATCCCAGTTAGAAACAATAAGTGGTGCGTCTAATTGCCCATGAACTTCATATACAAATAAATGCAAACAATATTCCATCTTTAATTGTAGGTCTAATTCATGGAATTCTATTTTTGCATCAATTGTAAAATCGTTGTTACTATCATTCACAATAATAACTTCTGGAATTGAAACTAATTTTACTGATAAAATTTTTGCCATGGTGTAAGTATTAAATTATTAAAAAAAGCCCTGAATACATTGTATTTTTAATAGTATTATTGATACAACAATTTATCACTTTTTAATGTAAAAAACACTAAAACACCTACTTTAATTACATGCTAATATATTTTCTTAGTAGCAAAAACTCAAAAAAAAATAATCCACTATTACCTTTAACAAAGTGTATAAAATATTCCGAATAAGATTTTAAATTCTTGTACTTTTGCAAGCATGCGCATAGATATCATTACTGTTTCTCCAGAATTACTAAAAAGTCCATTTGAACACTCCATCATAAAGCGTGCTCAAAATAAAGGACTAGCAGAAATTTATTTACACGATTTACGCCTCTTTGGTTTGGGCAACTACAGACAAATAGACGACACTCAATTTGGCGGAGGCGCTGGTATGGTTTTAATGATAGAACCTATTGCAAATTGCATACGAAAATTACAATCTGAACGTCAATATGATGAAATCATTTACATGACGCCAGATGCTAAAACGCTAAATCAATCTACAGCAAACACCCTTTCTTTAAAAGAAAACATCTTAATTTTAACAGGACATTATAAAGGTGTAGATCAACGGATACGAGATCTTTTTATCACCAAAGAAATATCTATAGGCGATTATGTTTTAACTGGCGGCGAATTAGCTGCAGCTGTTTTAGTAGATGCTGTTGTACGTTTAATTCCTGGTGTAATTGGAGACGAACAATCTGCGCTCACAGATTCTTTTCAAGATAATTTATTATCACCACCTGTTTATACCAGACCTGCTGAGTTTGAAGGCACAAAGGTTCCGGAAATATTATTATCTGGTAATTTTCCAAAAATTGATGATTGGCGAAGCAACCAAGCTTACAAAAGAACTCAACAAATAAGACCAGACTTACTTGATGAATAACATTGTAAATTTTTACACAAAACAGAGTCGCTCATTATATTCATAAAAAAAACTAAGGTATTTATTTTAATAAATATTCAGAAACTACCTGGTGCTTCGTTTTTTACTCACAAAACAATTAAAATAAAAAATAATTAATTTTAGTTTTATCAACAAAAAATAATTATTACTTTTGCAAGCGCTAAATTAACCTCTGACGAAGAAATCGTGAAAGTTGATTTACAAAAACCATAAACATATAAATATGGAAGCTTTATTAAAATTTGTACAAGACGAATTTGTACCAAAAAAAGAATATGCAGAATTTGCTGCAGGTGATACAATTACTGTGTATTACGAAATTAAAGAGGGTGAAAAAGTACGTACTCAGTTTTTTAGAGGTGTAGTTATTCAACGTAAAGGAAGCGGAACTTCAGAAACTTTTACTATCAGAAAAATGTCTGGTACTGTTGGAGTAGAAAGAATTTTTCCTGTTAACTTACCTTCTATTCAAAAAATTGAAGTTAATAAAAGAGGTAAAGTACGTAGAGCGCGTATTTTCTACTTTAGAGGTCTTACTGGTAAAAAAGCTAGAATTACTGAAAAAAGAAGATAATTTCTTTTACATAAAAGTATCTAAAAAGCGTTGTGATTTTATCACAGCGCTTTTTTAGTTAACAATTGTTTACAAGTACAGTTCATACAATGTTAATAATTATCACCTATAAATATTTGCATATTCGTAAAATAATACTATCTTTATATCATAATTACTAAAATTATCGTTCATTAACTTATTGTTTATTAAATACAACAAATTAAAATAGCTTTTTATTTGAAAAACTAAATCGAAATTTTAAGTGAAACCTGTACAATTATGAAAATAATTAACAGATCTGAAAATGTTCCATTTTAATGACAACAACCGAAACATTAATAAAAATTTGAAAAAGTTTAGGCTTATTTATAATTAAGGATGTTTCAAAAACCGAAGTAGTAATAAATAATTTCTTTGTAAAAAAAGAAATATAAAAGGAAACTTTTATTTGAACTTGCAGCAATGTAATTCAGTACGATAACACTATTTCAAAGAAGCCATATCACTGCAAGAAATTGTATGATATGGCTTTTATTTTTACAAAAAACCATATTCCTATCAATTCATATTTTTTATTATTACATTCACAACAAAGCAATATAATTAATAATAATTAATCAATAAAATTGTAATTTTTAATTCATATTTTTGCCGTACTTTTTAAAACGAAAAGCATTTCGTATTAAAAAAATAATATCTAAAATATACGTCAAAATGAGCAAAATAGCTAAAATAATTTACACAAAAACTGATGAAGCTCCTGCTTTAGCAACAAGATCTTTCTTACCTATTGTAAAGGCTTTTACAAAAACTTCTAACATAGAAATTGAAATAAAAGATATTTCTTTAGCAGCAAGAATTCTTGCTAATTTTTCTGACTATTTAACCGACGAACAAAAAGTAGAAGATGCCTTAGCTGTTTTAGGTGATTTAGCAAATCAGCCAGACGCAAATATTATAAAATTACCAAACATTAGCGCATCTGTTCCACAACTTAAAGATGCAATAGAAGAATTACAAGCTTTGGGGTATGCATTACCAGAGTATCCGGAAGAAATAATATCTGATGAAGACAAAGTGGTTGCTACATTGTATAACAAAGTAAAAGGATCTGCTGTAAACCCAGTTTTACGTGAAGGAAATTCTGATAGAAGAGCGCCAAAAGCTGTGAAAAATTTTGCAAGAAAAAACCCACATTCAATGGGAGCTTGGTCTAAAGACTCTAAAACACATGTTGCAACAATGACGGAAGGTGACTTTGCACATAATGAGAAGTCTATTACCTTAAAAAAAGCAACTGATGTTAAAATAATTCACTCAGATACTGCTGGTAATATAACTGTTTTAAAAGAAAAACAAGCTCTATTAGATGGTGAAATTATTGATGCTACCGTAATGAGTAAAAAAGCATTGTTAGATTTTTTAGAAGAACAAGTAGAAGACGCTTTAGATAAAAACGTACTACTTTCTTTACACATGAAAGCAACAATGATGAAAGTAAGTGACCCAATTATTTTTGGTCATGCCGTTCGTGTATATTTTAAAGATTTATTTGAAAAACATGGAAAAACATTTAAGAAAATTGGTGTAGATGTAAATAATGGTTTTGGACAATTACTTGGAAAATTAAGTGAATTACCTAAAGAAAAACGTGATGAAATTAGAGAAGACATTAGATATTCTCTAGATCATGGCGCAGAATTAGCAATGGTAAATAGCGATAGAGGTATTACCAACTTACACGTACCTAGTGATGTTATTGTAGATGCATCTATGCCTGCAATGATTAGAACTTCTGGGCAAATGTATAATTCTGAAGGAAAACTACAAGACACAAAAGCAATTATACCAGATAGTGCCTATGCAGGTATTTACTCTGCAACTATAGATTTTTGTAAAAAACATGGCGCTTTTGATCCTACCACAATGGGTACAGTACCAAATGTTGGTTTAATGGCTCAAAAAGCAGAAGAATATGGTTCTCATGATAAAACTTTTGAAATTGCTGCTGCTGGAAAAGTACAAGTTGTAGATGCTAGTGGTAAAGTTTTACTAGAACATTCTGTTGAAGCTGGAGATATTTGGAGAATGTGCCAAGCAAAAGATTTACCAATTCAAGATTGGATTAAATTAGCAGTTACAAGAGCAAGAGCTTCTGAAACACCAGCTGTTTTTTGGCTAGATAAAAACAGAGCTCATGATGCAGAAATCATTAAAAAAGTAAATTTATATTTACCAACACATGACACTACTGGTTTAGACATTAGAATCTTAACACCTATAAAAGCAACGGAATTTACATTAAATAGAATTGTAAAAGGAGAAGATACTATTTCTGTTTCTGGTAATGTTTTACGTGATTATTTAACAGATTTATTCCCAATTTTAGAAGTGGGTACTTCAGCAAAAATGCTATCTATTGTTCCATTAATGAATGGTGGTGGTTTGTTTGAAACTGGCGCTGGTGGTTGTGCTCCAAAACACGTGCAACAATTTTTAGAAGAAAACCATTTACGTTGGGATTCTTTAGGAGAATTTTTAGCATTGGCTGTTTCTTTAGAGCATTTAGGAACATCAAACAACAATTCTAAAGCGTTAATTTTATCTGAAACTTTAGATGATGCTACAGACAAATTCTTAGAAAACGATAAATCTCCTTCAAGAAAAGCAGGAGAACTAGATAGCAGAGGAAGTCACTACTATTTAGCAACCTATTGGGCAGAAGGATTAGCAAATCAAGATAAAGATGCAGCGTTAAAAGCTACTTTTACTAAAGTTGCTGAAGACTTAAAAGCGAATGAAGACAAAATTGTTTCAGAACTTAATAAAGTTCAAGGAAATCCTGTAGATATTGCTGGTTATTATTTACCTAATGAAGAATTAATTTCAGCAGCAATGAGACCTAATGCAACATTAAATACTATTTTAGAATCTATTTAATTCTTTAAAAAATACTTATTATTATTAAAAAAAAGTCGGTGGTAAACATCGACTTTTTTTTTGTTTTCAATTAACACATAAAAAACTATTGATTAACATTGCATTAAAATTAAGTATTGTATTTTTGTTTATATTATCAACTTAATCATTAAACAAAATGTGTCGTTTCAAAAAATTGTTCTTTTTGCTATTTTTGTTCAGTTTAACTGTATTCTCTCAAGAAAAAAACACCATTAGTGGTACCATTTATGATGAAAGCAACAATGAAACTTTAATTGGAGTTTCTGTCTACTTCCCTAGTTTAAACTCAGGAACTACTACCAATGAATACGGCTTCTATTCTCTTACAATTCCAGAAGGCACCTATAAAATAGAAATAAGCTATTTGGGCTATTCTTCTATTATTGAAACCATTAATCTTACAGAAAAACAAACTAAAAACTTCAAAATGTCTGAAGAAACTGAACGTTTGGATGAAATTGTTATAGAAAGTAATATAGAAAACTTAAATGTTAGAACACCACAAATGAGTGTAAACAAACTAACATCAACAACCATTAAACAAATACCCGTTGTATTAGGAGAAGCAGACATCATTAAATCTTTAATCTTATTACCAGGAGTTACCAGTGCTGGTGAAGGAGCTTCTGGATTTAATGTTAGAGGCGGCGCTGCCGATCAAAATTTAATTTTATTAGATGAAGCCATTGTCTTTAATTCGTCGCATTTATTTGGTTTTTTCTCTGTTTTTAATCCAGATGTGATAAAAGATGTAAAACTATACAAAGGAGGAATTCCCGCGAAATACGGAGGTAGATTGTCTTCCGTTTTAGACATTTACCAAAAAGAAGGAAACAGTAAAGATTTTAATATTACTGGAGGTGTTGGCTTGGTTTCCTCTAGATTATTAATTGAAGGCCCTATTAAGAAAGAAAAAATTTCGTTTTTAGTGGGCGGTAGATCTTCTTATGCTCATTTATTTTTACCACTTTTTGACAATGATAACAAAGCCTATTTTTACGATTTAAACACAAAAGTAAATTTTAGAATTAACAACAGAAACAGTATTTTCTTTTCTGGATATTTTGGTAAAGACGTCTTTGGTATCAGTGATAATTTTGTAAACACTTACGGCAATACCGTTGGTAATTTACGTTGGAATCATTTGTTTTCTGATAAACTATTCTCAAACTTATCCATTATTTATTCTGATTATTTTTATGGATTAACCTTAGATTTTGTTGGCTTTGAATGGAATTCTGGAATAACCAATTTCAACCTTAAATATGATTTTAAGAATTACATCAACAATAAATTTAAATTAAGTTATGGTATTAACAATATCTACATAAAATTTAATCCAGGAGAAATTGTTCCTAACAGAGAAGATTCTGGAATTGTTGCTGAAAAATTAATTGACAAATATGCCAACGAGTTTGCCGCTTATATAGACGCAGAACATAAATTAAATAACAAACTAAGATTACAATATGGCATTCGCTTTAGCAACTTTACAAGATTAGGACAAGATGAATTAAATAGCTACGCCAATGATGAAGCTGTAATTTACAATGAAGAATTCAAAAAATATGAATCTGGGGAAGCAATTGATACAGAAACTTTTAAAAGAAGCGATGTTATTACTAATTTTAACAACTTTGAACCCAGAGTTTCTATGTCTTATACACTAGACAATACCACTTCTATAAAAGCCAGTTATAATAGAATGGCACAGTATTTACACTTATTATCTAACACCGCTTCCCCTACTCCTTTAGACGTATGGACACCTAGTGGCAAATACATCAAACCCCAATTATTAGATCAGTTTGCTGTTGGTTATTTTAAATCTTTAAAAGAAGGCGATTACTCTATAGAAACTGAAGTATTTTACAAAAAAATTCAAAACAGAATAGACTATATAAACGGCGCCAATTTAATTGCAAATAATGAAATTGAAACTGTAATTTTAAACGGAAAAGCAAGAGCCTATGGTTTAGAATTACTACTTAAAAAAAATACAGGAAAATTAAAAGGTTGGCTCGCCTACACCTTATCAAAATCAGAACAATTAACCGAAGGTAGAACCCCAAATGAACCAGGAATAAATAACAGTGAGTGGTACAATACAGCGTTTGATAAAACCCATGATTTTTCTATCAATGCAAGTTATGAGTTGAATAAAAAATGGAAATTCAATGCTAATTTCGTTTTTCAAACAGGACAACCAACAAATTACCCAATAGGACAATATGAATTTGAAGGTTTAAATGTGCCAATTTATGCAGATAATAGAAGAAATGCAGATAGATTACCTTCTTATCATCGGTTAGATATCTCTACAACATTAACTCCAGAAAAGAACAAAAATAGAAAATGGCAAGGAGAATGGGTGTTTGGTATTTACAATGCCTACGGAAGGCAAAATGCCGCCTCTATAAATTTCACACAAAATAGAGAAACCTATAAAAATGAAGCAATACAAACTTCTATTTTTGGTTTAGTACCTTCCGTTACTTATAATTTTAAATTCTAACAAGGGATTTAAGTCTCTTGCTGATAAAAAATAAATAATGAAAAATATAAAAATTATTATCGTTTTATTCATATTCTTTTTTGCAAATTGTGAAAAAGTAATAGATGTTGATGTTCCATCAATAGCGCCAAAATTAATTATTGATGCTACTTTTGAAATACTTTTTGACCAAAATCCGATAGTAGCAAATACGGTTGTGAAACTAAGGTTATCAGCAGATTATTTTGATGAAGAAATTCCAACTGTTTCTAATGCCACAGTATTTTTAACAAACCTATCAAACAACGCGGTTATTCTTTTTTCTGATACAAATGCTGATGGTAATTTCCTACCAACAAACACCTTTATTCCAGAAGATGATCTTGCATACGAATTAACTGTAATCTATAACAATGAAACCTATAAAGGAAAAGCAACCAAAATAAAATCAACACCACTTACAAGTATTGTACAAGGTGATGAAACACTATTCTCTGGAAAAGAAACCGAATTAAAAGTTACATTTAAAGACGCTCCTATAATTGAAAATTATTATTTATTTAATTTTGATAAAAATTTATTTCTATCCATAGATGATCGTTATTTTAATGGTTCTGAATATAATTTTTCATTTTTTTACACTGAAGATGATATAGAATTACCCGAAACAGTAAACATAAAAATGTCTGGAATTACAAAAGAGTTTTACACCTATTTTGAAGTTTTAATTAATCAAAGTGGTCAAAATTCTGGTGGTCCTTTTCAGAGTGTACCTTCATCATTATTAGGAAACATGACAAATACAACAAATGAAGATAACTTTCCTTTAGGATATTTTCACATTTCAGAAACAGACACTTTTACCATCAATTTAATTGATAAAAACTAACTCTTTTTAAAACTTTGCAAGAAAAGCAGTATTTTTGAATGATTTCTTTTACAGGAATTATTCAGCAAGTTTTTAAGAACAGTTTCTGATGCATCCATCAATATTATTCATTAGAACAACACAATTTCTTTTACGCTAGACAACTATTTTCTACAAATTAAAAACCATAAACATGAGTACAGATGTTAAAATATTAGGCAAAGGATTAAAGTATTTAGGTATATTAGTTTTGTTTTTTATTGCTGCGCCCATAACGTTAACCATGGGATTTAAAGCTTTGAAAAAATTTACCGAAGCCCCAAAAATCTACGCTGCTTATGCTTTAATTTTTGTTGGAGGACTCCTCATTCTTTTTACAATCTATTTTGCTTTTAAAACTTTTCAAACACTTTTAAACGCACTTTTTACCAAATAAAATATATTGAGATACAAAAGCTTACATAAAACTTTAAATTGGGAATACTGGCCATCGTCTTTGTTTTATATTCCTAACATTCCGTATGCTATGTATTTGGCTTTAAAAGCTAAACATTTAGCATTTTTTAGTGCTGCAAACCCGGCAATTAAAAGTAGCGGAAATGGTACCGAAAGTAAATACAATACCATACTATTAATTCCAGAAAAGTACAAGCCTAAAACAGTTTTACACGCTAAAGACACACAAATTACAAACACACTTTATCAACTTAAAAAAAATAATATTTCGTATCCTTTAATAGCGAAACCAGATATTGGTTTTAGAGGCTTGTTGGTAGAAAAACTTTCTTCTGAAAACGAATTGATTGCCTATTTAACAAACTACCCAATTGATATTATTATTCAAGAATTTTTAGATTTTAAAAATGAATGTGGTGTTTTTTATGTTAGAAATCCAAATCAACAAAAGGGAAAAATAACATCGATCACTTTAAAAAAATTTTTAACGGTTTTAGGTGATGGAACATCTAGTATAAAAGATTTAATTGTAAAGGATACTAGAGCAAAATTATACATAGATATATTGTCTGAAATTCATCAGAATACATTAAATAATATTCCTAAAAACAAAGAAATTATCACACTTTCTGTTATAGGAAACCACTCTAAAGGCACACAATTTATTTCTGGAAATCATCTTATCTCTAAAAAATTAGAAGAGACTTTAGATACATTAAGCAATGCAATTCCGGGTTGGTATTATGGTAGAATAGATGTAAAATATAATTCTTTTGAAGAATTAGAAAATGATGTTCATTTTAAAATCTTAGAAATTAATGGCATTATTTCTGAACCTACACATATTTATGACGCCGAAAATTCTTCTTATTTTAAAGCTTTAAAAGCAATTAGAATTCACTGGAAAACACTTTATGAAATTGCTACAACCAACCACAAAAACTTTAATGTTCCGTATAAAAGTGCTAAACAATTTATTTCTGAAATGTTTGAGTTAAGAGCGTATACAAAAAAAATTAAGAAATTAAATTAGTCAATTGCTTTTTAGGCGTAGTTGGATTGTTCCCAAAATCTGCATCTGGCAATTCTATACCCAGTTGATGTATAATAAAACCAATGCTAGCAAAATGATGAATTGCATGAGAATGTGCATAGGCTAACACACTTTCTAAAGTATAATTAATAGTTATAATACCCGAGCCTAAATCATCTTTTACCAAAACCATAGTACTAAAATTAGAAGTATCTATTGTTTGCAACTTAGATATAATATTGTTAAAATAAAGAATACCATCTTGGGTTGTTTTCTCGCAAACTGTATTTCGTTTTCTGGCGGTAAAATCTATTTCTCCAGATTCTAATCCGTTAAAAATAGAGTTAAAAGCATCTAACACATGCCTCATATTACAACCAATACTAGAGAAATAAGGAGGTATTGTTTTATTGGCGTATTGTTCATCAGAAATAGCTTCTAATAATCTTATTCCTCTCTGCAAATTTTTTTCAATCGTTTTTATCATAACAGGCTATTCTTCTTTTTGGTCGTAAAATTTTTTACAATTTACGAGTTCTTTCTGTTTTTTTAAAACTCTTTTTAATTTTTATTAACAATCTAACTATCATTAACTTATACAATTCTACAGCTGTTTACATATTTAAATACAACCAAATGATTCTTTTTTGGCACGTTCTTTGAAATTATGACAACAATGCGGAAGCCGAAAAGCACATAGAGTAAGCAAAACCCTTAAAAACATATATTATGAAAAAAGGTATATTATTAGTAGTAGGAATGTTAATGATGGTTTCTACAGCTACAGCCAAAAATGGCACTGAATTATTAAACAACAGTTGGGTTAATTATTCTTACGATAATTCTGTAAATTTTGTTGAAAGAGGTGTAGAATTTTTTGTTTTCACCAACGGAGAATTTGACTTTGATACTCACTATAACGACACCTATTATGATTACAACGGCAACCGTAGAAGTGTAAATAATGTTTCTATACAAAGAGATTATAGAGGACGAATAAACAGAATTGGCAATGTATTTGTAAATTATGACTACAGAGGAAATGTTAGTAAAATTGGAAATGTTTTTATCAGTTACTATAGAGGAAGATTAACCAATGTAGGCAATCTAAGAGTGCAATATGATAGAGGCGGATATCCACAATTTTACGGTTATGTAAAAGACAATTTTCATGTTTACAATGGCATTAGAGTCAACTTAAATATTGGTACTGTACATAGTTATAATGATGTTTATTTTTATGGAAGCGATTTTAGTAGAAATTATTCCCAAATAAGAGAAGACACTAATTTTTATTATTACAGAGCAAAACCAAATGCGAAAATAGGAAAACGTAGTACTATTTTAAAAAGAAGAAAACCCGCTTCTATAAGAACTGGAAAAACAATTACACATAGAAAAAGCAATAATACATATAGAAAACCCGCTTCTAGTAAAATCAATAGAAAAGTAGTAGTAGAAAAAAGAAATAACAATAATTCTAATAGAAATTCAAGTACAACTAGGTCTAATGGAAAAAAAACAATAACTAGAGGTACTACAACGTATAGAAAACCTGCTACTGTAAACTCTACTAGGAAATCTTCTACTAGAAAAACAACTATAGAAAATAAAAATAATAGAACTTCTACTAGAAAACCAGCAACAACAATCACTAGAAAAGCTACCCCAAGAAAAGTAGAAAGTAAAACAGAAAAAGTAACAAGACAAAGAAGAAGTTAAAAAGTGATTTTTAAATTATTCTAAAGATTAATGGAAGAAAAAGTAGTTATAAAAACTCCTCATTTTATATAAAATGAGGAGTTTTGTTTGAAATATAATTTATGTTATTCTAACGCTCCTAAATAACGTTCTGCATCTAAAGCAGCCATACAACCAGTACCAGCAGCTGTTACCGCTTGTCTGTATTCTTTATCTTGAATATCACCAGCAGCAAAAACTCCAGGTAAATTTGTTTTTGTAGATTTTCCTTTGGTAATTAAATACCCTGTTTCATCCATATCTAAAACACCTTTAAATAAATCTGAATTTGGTTTGTGACCAATGGCAATAAAAACACCTGTTACCGGAATTTCTGTAGTTTCTTTTGTTTGATTATTGATTGCTCTAACACCTTCAACAACATTTGCTCCTAAAACCTCATCAATTTCTGTATTGTATAATACTTCAATATTTTTAGTTTTATTTACTCTATGTTGCATTGCTTTAGAAGCTCTCATAAAATCTTTACGCACCAAAATAGTTACTTTACTACAAATATTTGATAAATAAGTAGCTTCTTCGGCTGCAGTATCTCCTGCTCCAACAACCACTACATCTTGCCCTTTATAGAAAAACCCATCACAAGTTGCACAGGCAGAAACACCTCCACCAATTAAACGTTGTTCACTTTCTATTCCTAAATATTTGGCAGTTGCTCCGGTAGAAATAATGATAGTTTCTGCTTCTATTTCTTTGGTTTCATCCACAATAACTTTATGAATTCCGCCAACTTCTTTACTTAAATCTACTTTTGTAACCAATCCAAAACGCACTTCAGTACCAAAACGCTCAGCTTGTATCTTTAAATCCTCCATCATTGCTGTTCCGTCTGTACCTTGAGCATATCCTGGAAAATTATCAACCTCGGTTGTAGTTGTTAATTGTCCGCCCATTTGCATTCCTGTATACATTATAGGTTTCATATCTGCTCTGGCTGCATAAATTGCCGCTGTATAACCCGCTGGACCAGAACCTATAATTAAACATTTAATTTTTTCTATTGTATCTGACATTTTTTTGTTTCTATGATTAATAGACAACAAAAATATTATTTTTTAATCCTTTTAAAGCCTTTTGTTTATAAGTTTTAACAATGGAAAAATAAACCACTAATATTGAATTTTACTAATCTGTATACTTTTAATGGTATAGCTAAATAATTGATCATTAAAAACAACATTACCAATGTGTATTATTTTATTTCCAGAATTATTTGCTGTAAAAGGAATAACTAGCTCTTTATTTACTGCATCTATTGGATACTTTGAAAAAGTATTATTAAGAGCTGCAGCTAATATAGATTTTCCTTCATACCAGTTATTACTTACATCTTTTAGTTTAATAATTATGTTATAACGCTCTCCATTAGTAACCCTAAACTTTACTTGGGTAGTAGAAATATTGTAACCTTTAAAATCAGTACCTTCAAATATAGGTTCAGGATTTAACGTCCACCCTTGTGGAGAATATTCTCCATTATGTCTTACCAATTCTAGCGAACTATACTTTGGTTTTAAAGGTATAATTTTCCAAGAATTAAGTGTTTTAGCATTTCTTTGGGCACTTGAAATTGAAGCTGTTGGTATTTTTAATTTTTTTAAATCGGTACTTTTTATTTGGTTTATATTAAGCAATTTTACACCTAGATTAACTTGCTCACTTTTTACAGTTATAGATTTTGAACCTATATTTGATTTCGAAATTTGTGCATCTGTGGTAGCTATAAAAGCTATTGCAAAAATTATTGTAATGAAATTTTTCATAATATTTGTTTTTAATTAGGACTTACTCAAACCAAATTTTATTGAAACCTATTTTTATTTCTAGATCGAATACGGTAAAGTCATAAATATTGATTTTCTATTTTTCCTATTTTCTTATTGTATCTTTTATTTCCTCATTTTAATCAATTCTATCTATTTGAATTTCAGAAATAGATACCCAATTCCAAACATTGCTATTCACACGTGAAGAGCTTGCATGACTTTCTCTCAATTCTGGTATCGCAGTAAAATGCAGCTCTATATCACCAGAATTTGGTTCTTTAAAAATATAATTGAACTCACCAGACTCATTCATATTTATACGTGAAATATACCATCCACTTTTGTGCCTTCTAGTAACATAGATGTATTTATTATTTATCGTTTCTGGCAGAACCAAATCCTTAAGCTTTACACGGTATTCAATACCACCACTAACTCTAAATTGAACTTGAATAGGCCATATATGACTTTGTCCTCTATGTCTAATTCTACCACTATTAAAACTTTCAAGAACTCTATCTAAATTTTCATCATAAGATCCTCCATACGTCCAAGAAGATTGTTTCGTTACTCCATTGAACTGGATAAGTTTCAAACTTCCATCATTTATTTTTCTTGGGTTAATAGACCATGTCCGAGTTGGTTTTTTATTCAGCAGCTCTTTTGTATTTTGTTGTATAGGAATTTTTAACTTACTAAAATCTCCTAGAGAATTTAAATTACTAAGTTTGTTAATCTTTAATCCTTGTGTTATTTTATCTTTTTGGACTGCATTTTGCCTAACCGATATTTTAGTTTTTTTTATCTGAGCTTCACTATTTGTTATCGTTATTAAAACCAGAACGGCACTTATAATTATGTTTTTCATGATATTTTTTTTTCTGTTATTACTATTCAAACCTTATTTTATTGAATTCATTTAGTTTTTATTATTAAATTTTTATAACCCTATTTAATTTGGTAATACCAAAATTTCAACTCTTCTGTTTTTAGACCTATTTAAATCTGAATTATTTTCTACCAATGGCTTTGTATCTCCCAGTCCTTTTTCTTGCCAGGTAAACTTTTGCGAAGGAATTATTTTTTTTAACGCTTCAGAAACACTTTTAGCTCTTGCCAACGATAGTTTTTGATTGGTATTATCACTTCCAACATCATCTGTATGACCTTCTACAATGACATTTCCTTTTTTAAGAATTTCTATACTTTTTGCCAATTTTTTCAATGCTTCTTTTCCTGCAGGTTTTAATTCTGATTTACCTGTATCAAAAAGCAGTTTGCTATCTAAATTTAATCGCATAGCGGCACCAATGGCAGCAATAGCATCTACATCTGCACCTGGTAATGCGCTCTCTTTTTTTAAGTCTTTAAGACGTACATAATAAAATAACTCGCCTTGTTTTACAAATTCAGCAATATCTACTTCAGCAACTCCACCATCTATCTTACCTACTTTTATCCAATTTATACCATCTTTAGATATTTCTAAATCTGTAGGTTCTATTTGTCCTATTTCAAAAATGTATAAATCAGGTCCATTTACATTTGTTAAGGCATTATCAATAAAACGGACTGTTAATTCCCCGCCAAGTCCTAGGCTATAAATACCAGTGACATTATCAAAAGTTTCAATTTTATCGGGTATTCCAATCACATTTTTCACTTCATTAATCATTAACTGCGGATGCTGTACAGAAACCACCTCATCAGCAAAAGATAATTCTCCCAAAGGCAAATACACGGCAGTTGCTTTCATTCCAATATAAGTTTGGCCAACATCATCACCAAAATACAAGTCTGGATTTAATTGTCGAAATTTACTTTTAGCTACACTCGATTTTCTAACAATTGCATTGTGAAAAATTGTAACAGTGTTTTTTTGATGCTTTATTGTATTCTTAAACCTAGGGCTAACCTTTATTTTTCCTGAACTAATGTCTTTTTCAGTTTTCTCTAATTCAGCTAAAAGCTCTTTGGCTTCCTTTTCGCTATGCATCTGACCAGATTTAGCTCTTAGATCTTTTATTATTTGCTCTTCTTTAGGGCTTACTTTTACTTCATTCTTGCGTTCTAAATCTGTTAACACCTGTTTTGCTTCAGATAAATTTAGCTGTTGCATTATATTAGTACCTGCCAATGAATCTATCTTTTTTAACTTTGCCATAGTTGCTTCTGGTCCAGATTCTGCTTGCACCATTAAAATGGCTTCTTCTAAAGAAATTCCTGTAGGTGTATCTTTTGAAATTAATTGTGCTTTAGACAACTTCCCGTTTAATACTGGCTCGTCTTGTTTCGCTTGTTCTCTACCTTTTATTGCTTGTTGTGCTAAACGTTTAAGCTTCTCTGGGTCTTTAATAAGTTTTTCCATTTCTTCTCTAGAAACTCCGCTTGCTGCTAATAAGTCTAAGATAGTTGAGGTATCAAATTGAGTTACATCTGTTTTTTTAGTATCAGCAGGTTCTAACAAATCTTTACTCGTTTTAAACAAATCGTTTAATTGAGGATTCGATTCCTGCTTAACATTTGCATTTATAAAAGTATCTTTTTGTTCTCGTTTAGTTTCTGATACTATTTCTTTATCATTTTTTAAAGTTTGAGTTTTCTTTACGTTTTTTACACAAGAAAAAAACACAAACATTAGTGGTATTAAAAGAAGAATTATTTTTTTCATTGTTTTTATATTTATCGATGATACCTCATTTCAACAAAATTATAGAACATCACTCCAAACCTATCATACCAATCTTCCATACCATGAGCGTTCTCACAATCATTTAAATCCATTAAACTTTCGTGAAAAGAATGTAACATTTCAACACGTTTTTTATCATACGCCTTTTCAACTTCTGCAATACTCCTCATAATCCCTCTTTTTTGAGATTGCCAAACAATACCTACAACACCATGATAACCAGACACATTATCACCTAACGCAACGGCCGCATCAGTATATGCTTTAGAGCAATTATAGATTGTTTGAAGTTTTTCTAAGTTATATCGGCATCTATTAAATTCAGCACGGGCAGATGCAAAACAATCCGCACAAGCACTTTCTTCTCCATCACAGAATGAAGGAATTCTTGGTTGCCCTGGTGGCGACCCTGACCCTAAACAAGAACCTAGATTTCTATATTGGGTATAAAAGTCTTCTAACGCCTTTTCGGTTTCAAAAGCTTCGTTTATTCTATCTATACTGCCATTAATTTGCCCAATTCGGGCTTCATGCAGCCCATCTACCGCCTCCTGGTTTACAATTTCGGTTTCTGTTTGACCATAACTCTCTAGATTAAAAACGAAAAAAATTGGTAGAAAAATAAAAAGCATTGTTTTTTTTCGTCCCATTAACTTACCTACCAGTAAGCCTACAAGTAATAAAAGCACACCAATAATGATATATATCCAAATATTACTATTAGATGTTGAAACTACTTTGGATTTTCCAGAACCAGAATCTGATTTCATATTTTTTTCCGTAGCTTTGGTAAAAGGAGAACCCAAATAATTCTTTCCTTCAGGACTAGCATTTACTATCACTGTATAAGGTATGTTGTTGGATTCTTCTGACGTTACAGTAAAACCAATATCTTGATAGCTTCTCACTTTAAAATTGATAACTCCATTTTTAGAAGTGGCTGTTTTTTGTGTTTCTTCTATATTGCCCCAAGTGTTGTACACAATATCTGCTTTTAAATTTGCTCTGGTATCATTGGCAAAAATGAAAATATCTACAAATTGAAAAATATCATGTCCTTTTACGTAGTGATAGTTTACAGATTTTTGTTTTAATAATAAACTACCTTCTAAATATTTTGCACCTTTATATTTTGGGTGTTCCGTAAGTTCTAATTTTATGGGCTTAATATTTTTATCTAAAGTAAATGGTTGAGCAAATAAATTAGCATTATAACAAATGATAAAAATTAAAACGGTATAACGTAGTATATTTGGTTTCATAATGATGATATTTTAGTAATGGTTATTATTTTAAAGATTTAAAAACCTTATCAAGATCTGAGTACCCTATATCTGTAAATTTTAAATCTACTACACTAATCGTTTCATTTTCAGGACACAACAATGACTCATGAAATATTTTAATCTTGGTAATTTCAGCAAATCCAGCAGCTTTGCTTTGATTTGACAGGTCTATTTTACCCGTCATTTTACTTTCAGGACTGAACTTTTTGGTTTCAGGTTTTAAATTGTAATAACAGGTAGCTAGCTTTCCATCTTTTTTCTTGAATTTTAATTGCAATGAAACAGCAACCAATTCAAAACTATCTGCGTTGTAATACAACTGGATACTTTCACTTCCTTTTTCTAGTTTTTTCTTGAAAGTTACTATTGCAGTTCGCATTCCTGTTTTTCTATTTTTATCTATAATACCAGAAGCTTTAGTGTATGCCCATTCTTTACCATTTATTTTACATAAGTAAGAGGTGGGTTTATCAGATTTCACTTTTGTGGTTATCGTCTTTTTTGAAACTTCAATTGTTTTATTTTCTACTTTAGATTCTTTACTCTCTTTTTTACAAGATGTTACAAAAAAGACCAGTAATATTAGTGTTGCTATTTTTTTCATGAGATTGGTTTTTAGAATTATTAGGTTTCTAATTAGTTACAAACCCTTAATGTTGTTGATGCCAACGAAACACTATTAGCAGAAACTGTGTTTTTAGATTTTAATAAAGGACGCATAGCATCATTAAATAAACGCTTGGTTACGTCTGTTGTAAAAACTCTTATTAATTCTGTTCTTACAATTCTATTTATACTTCTAGTAAATTTTGCCATATAATTTCCTAAACCTCTTACGTGCAATTTACCAAGCATTTCTACTTCTTGAACTTCAAATGAAATTGAACGTTGAAAAACTATAGGGTTTAATTTAATACGCAATATTTGTGGGTTTCTCCAATCTGCATCAGGTGCACGATCATCTTTAGACCTATTTAATATGCAGCCTTCACATCTACCTTTTAACTCAATACCATTACTTTCAAACTTAACATCTAAAATAAATTTGTTTGTTTTAGAATCGTACCAAAAATTACTATCAATACGTCTTACATCTTGAAAAAAGTAGGTCCATTCTCTACTAATAGGACTAATTTTTAAGTCCTCAAGACCAAGATTTTGTCTTGTTCCATTGATGGCTAAAAACCCATCGGTTCTATCTAGTTTAATATCTAGCCTTGGTTTTATTTTTTTATTTAAATATTGTGCTATTTCTTTTGTACTAATATCTGTGCATTGCCCATATATGCTTGATGAAACCATTAGCATTACCATACAAGCGTTTATTAAATTTTTCATCTTTTCTATTTTTAGTGTTTATAGTTATTTTTGATACTGAGAGGTATTTATACTGAAATCACTTTTACTTAATGAGGTACAAATCATTTTTACAGATTTATTCTTTTTTCTTGAATAATCTATCATGTTCATTTCAAGGGTTAAGCCATCTACCATACTAACCCATGATTGATCCATGCCTTTGGTTAATTTCATTTTCTTTGATTTTAATTGTGTAAATGCTTTTTGAAATGAGATATCTGCTTGGTTAGTTACCCAAACCTTACCAGATAATTGAGGTCCTGTTACTTGAAACTCTTCGCATTGATAGCCAATAATTTCCTTTGTTTGGCCAGTAGCTACAATAGTAAAGTCAGAAGTATTTGTTTGCATATTACCAACATCTTCCAAATCAATTTTTAAAGAGTTCATGGTTTTATGACCTCCTAAGTCCATAAAAGTATGTATTGCTGAATTTGGTAAATCCATAACGGTAATAAATTTTTGATCCTTACCTGCTGTAAATGAACTGCCCATATATTCATTTTCATTTGTTAAATAATAGGTAATATCAGTGGTATTTTTATCACTAGTAATCTCCATTACATATTGATGTGTAAATGTGTAGTTTTCTGCTACTTTTACTTTTTTTCTTTTAAATAAATTTCCTTGATTATTAAAAACGGAATCAAATCCTTTCTCCGTTTCTTTGGCAGCTTTTTCTTCTACTTTTCGTTCTACCACTTCTTCTGCAACTTTTTCAGCTTTTTTTACAATTTTTTTCCAAAATTGTGCTTGTCCTTGAGTAACAAATAGTAGCGTTATAATTGTTACTATTAATTTTATTGTTTTCATAAGTTTGTTATTTTTTATTAAATTCTATTTTTTTTATTACGTTGTTTTTATTGATGATTTTTAAAATATAATTTCCTTTCTTTAAATTATCTACATTTAAATAGATACTGGTTGATCTTACTTTTTGCAGTTTACCTTCGTAATCGTTTTTCTTCATTTTTAGTATTCATTTAAAAACACACCAGCGTTAATTTTAATACTGTAGTAAAACTAAATGTTATATATACAAGCAGTTATAACCATTGTAACAAAAATTATAAGTATTGTAACATGGTTAAAAAGGGGAAAACCCTTTAATATTAGACAAGAAAAAACCCTTAGAAAAGGGTTTGAAAGGTTACTGGTTATTTTGTGAAGATTTTACATAATCTGATGGCGAACAATGATACACCTTTTTAAAACATTTACTAAAATAGGCGTGGTCATTAAAACCAACACTATAACCTACTTGTGAAACATTAATATCAGATTTCTTTAATAATTGAGCTGCCAGTTTTAAACGTTGAGAACGTATAAATTTTGAGGCAGACAAACCTGTTAGTGCTTTTAATTTTCTATGCAATTGCATACGACTCATACCAACTGCATTACTAAACTCTTCAATTGAAAAGGAAGATTCTACTAACTTAGTATCTAATGCTTTTTGCATACGAGTTAAAAATTGTTCATCAACAGATGTTATGGCAATGTCTTTAGGTCTTAAAATTACTTCTTGACTGTAACGCAGTTGTAGTTTTTTTCTGCTTTCTACTAATTTTTCTACTCTTGTTTTTAAGAACTCTTCATTAAAAGGCTTTGTTATATAAGCATCTGCACCTGTTTTTACGCCTTCAATTTTGCTCTCTTCACCAGCTTTTGCTGTTAATAATATAATAGGAATATGGCTAGTTCGCTCATCATTTTTTAAGGTATTACAAAGCTCAATTCCATTTTTAACAGGCATCAGGTTATCACTTATGATAACATCTGGTATTTGTTCTATAGCCAAGTTAATACCTTCTTGCCCATCTTTAGCAACCTGAATAGTGTATTTATCTTTAAAAATATTTCTTAAATACGTTCTAACATCTGCATTATCATCAACAATTAAAAGAATAGGAATTTCATCATTTACTTTTTTGTCCTTTTCAATAATTAAATAACCATGTTCTTCATAACCCAAATAATCTATATCAGCATTGGTATTTATTATTTGGTTAGAACTTTTTTCTATAATTTCACTCTCCTTAAAACTATCAAAATTCACCGGAAGTATAACTGTAAAAGTTGTCCATTCATTTGGTGTGCTTTTAACGGTAATTGAACCTTTATGTAGGGCTACCAATTCTTTTACCAATGCCAAACCTATACCAACACCTTGTTTATTTTCATTAATTTGATAAAAACGTTCAAAAATGGCTACCATTTCTTTATCAGACAATCCTTGGCCAGTATTTTTAACTGTAAAATGTAGTTTATTATCTTTTACAGTAGAGTTGCAAATAATAGCACCATTTTCTGGAGTATATTTTATAGCATTAGAGAGTAAATTTACCACTATTTTCTCCACAACATCAGCATCAAAATAAGTAGCTGTTTTGGTAAAGTTATTATAAACCATATAATTTATTCCTTTTTGATGCGCTTTAAATGTAAATGCATCTGCTAACGTACCCACAAAAGGAATGATATTGTTCTTACATACTTTTAATTGCAAATTGCCTGCTTTAATTTTAGAAATATGAAGTAATTGATCTACCAAAGAAAGTAATCTTGTAGAGTTTCTATACATCATTTGAAAGCTAGATTTATCGTCTTTACTTAAATTATCTTTTTGCAGTTGGCTTTGTAAAGGACCAGAAATCATGGTTAATGGAGTTCGAAATTCATGTGAAATATTGGCGAAAAAAATAGATTTTGCTTTATCTAATTCTTGTAGCTTTTTTGTTGTTTTTTGACGAGTACGATATAAAAAGAAAAAGAATACACATACAATTGAGGCCAAACAAGTTACCGCTATTAATTGATTTCTTTGGTTTGTTTTTTGTTGTTCAACTAATTCGTTCTTAGATTTTAACAAGATAATTTCCTGTTCTTTTTTTTCTGTTTGATATTTTGCTTCAATTTCTCTTATTAAAGCTACACCTTGAACAGCGTTTAACGAATCTTTTAATTCATACGTTTGCTGTAATGCCTCATAAGCTTTACCATAATCTTTAGTAAGAGCGTGTGCTTCTGCAAGACTTTTTAAAGTTTTCTGTTGTAATAATGCATTGTCTTCTTCATTATAATTTACCAATAGCTCATTCAGATAATAAACAGCTTTTTTAGGTTCTTTCTTTTTAACATACAGTTTACCAAGTTCTAATACAGCAATAGCTGTTTCGTAGCTGTAATTCTTATCTTTTTGTAATTGAAAACCTTCTTTTAAGAATTTTTCAGCCTCTTGAATTTCGCCTTTCTTTAAATGAATAAGCCCTATAAAAGTACTAATTTGAGCTACAGAACTTTTTTCATTTATTTTCTTAAAATACGTATATGTTTTCTGTAATAAACTATCTGCCTTTTTTAAATCTCCCTTGTAATAATATATAGATCCTAAATGTAAGTCTGTAGTATTTAGATAAAAAGTAACATCTGCCGGAATTTTTTTAAATTCTTCATTTGCTTTTTTAAAATATTCTATTGACTTGTCATAATCCTTAAGATCTTCATAAATAGTTCCCAAACTTTGATACGTAGCTGCAATAACATCTGGACGTTGTGGAGATTTATTATGAATAGAATCTGCCTTTAAAAAATAGTGAATAGCTTTTTTGAAATTATTTTGCCTACTATGAGTATTCCCTAAAGCTGTATAAGTATCTGTAATAATAGTTAAATTATTAATTTTATATGCTACATCTAAACATTTTTTACAAGCATTAATGGCACTATCACTTTGCCCTAAAAAATAATAAACACGACACAATCCATTTTCGGCCAAAGCAATACCCTTAAGATATTTGTATTTTTCAGCGAGCTTTGATGCTTCCGAAAAATAAAAAACAGCTGAATCTAGTTTTTGAATTCTCCTAAAATAGAAGGCTTTAAAATACGGAGCTTCAACAATTCCTGTTTTGTAATTTCTTTTTTCGCTGAAAATTTTAATTTTCGAATTATAAAATAAAGAACTATCCGGATTAATATTTATATGTTTTGTGAATTTTTGTTTTAACTCTAAATATTTTAAAGAATCTTTCTCAGATAAATCATCACTAACCATACTTTCTTGTCCAAAAGATATAATTGATATAAAAAGTAAAAGAAAAGTGACTAAATATTTCATAGCAGGAAATTTAGTTGTTAACACTACCAATTTAAGCAATTAAATACAAATGCAAAAAAAGATATTTTAAAAGCAAAAAATTATTGCGGAAGCAAACGTACAATCCCTAAATTTTCTACTCCTACATATATAAAACCATCTAAACCTTGCTCTATTGAACGAACTCTACCAATATCTTTCAATAGTTTTTCTTCTTTAAAAACGGTATTTCCTTTTAAAATACATCTACTTACATATTGAAACTTTAAAGAACCTACCAATAAATTACCTTTCCATTTACCATATTTATCGCTAGAAATAAAAGCCATTCCGCTTGGCGCAATTGAAGGTGTCCAATGATGAATAGGGTTTTCCATTCCTAAAATAAACGTTTTATCTGTAAATTTTGTTCCACTATAGTTAATTCCAAAACTTGCTTTTGGCCATCCGTAATTTTTTCCTTTTGCAATAATATTTATTTCATCGCCACCTTGTGGACCGTGTTCATGAGACCAAATTTCACTGGTAAATGGATTTATTTCCATGCCTTGCGGATTTCTATGTCCATAACTATAAATTGCTTTTTTTGCGTTTTTCTTGTTGATAAAAGGGTTGTCTTTTGGTATGGAACCATCATCATTTAATCTGTAAATTTTACCACAATCTTTGGTAATATCTTGAGGATTTTCATCTCTATTTCCTCTATCACCAATACTAAAATAAACATGATTTTCTGCATCAAAAGCTATTCTTGAACCAAAATGCTGTCCTTTAGTAGAATTCGGACTTGCTTTATACAACACTTCTTGATTTATTAATTGTGTCTCTTTTAACCTTGCTCTCATTAAAGTAGTATTACCTCCACTTCCCTTTCCTTCAGAGGAAGCAAATGTAAAATAAAGCCACCCATTTACATTGTAATTAGGATGCAATTCAATATCCATAAAACCACCTTGACCACGAAGATAAATTTCTGGAACTCCGCCAATTTCAGTTTTTATTCCATTTTTAAAATGAATCAATTTTCCTTCTTTTTCTGTTATTAACATAGAATTATCAGGAAGAAATGTATATCCCCATGGATTATTTAATTCTGACACAACAACTTCATACTCTTTATTTTGAGAAAACACTGATAATGAGCCGGTAAACAATAGAATTATACAAAAAAAATATAGTTTCATATTTTAGTAAATTAAATGATAAAAAGTCACTACAATATATAAATATTATTCTATCTTTGCAGTCCTTAAATGAGTAATCATTTTCGGGGTGTAGCGTAGCCCGGTCATCGCGCCTCGTTTGGGACGAGGAGGTCGCAGGTTCGAATCCTGCCACCCCGACTGAAACTAAAAAACCTTGATACATTTTTATCAAGGTTTTTTTTTGTTTAAACACCTAGTACTACATCAATTAAACGGATCATTCGCAATTGTTGTGTTTAGGCAAAAATTGTTGTTAATCTAAATAGGAAAAATTCTACATTTTTAACACC